>JAICUU010000203.1 GCA_025935675.1 Burkholderiales bacterium | reverse complement strand
GCTGGTGGCTTCACCCTTGACTTCGACTTCCACGCGGCGATTCGGGGCGAGGCAGGCGATCAGCTCGCGCAGCGCCTTCTGGTTGCAGACGACGCCAGGCAGCGGCTGCGTCTTGCCCATGCCGAGCGTCTCGATCTTGTCGCGCGCCACGCCCTTGCTGACCAGGTAGTCGCGCACGGCGTCGGCGCGGCGCTCGGACAGCTTCTGGTTGTAGGCTTGCGTGCCGATGCGGTCGGTGTGGCCGGTGACCAGCACGAGGTCGAGCTTCTGCACGCGCGACAGCTTGGAGATGATCTCGGAATCGATCGCCGCCTTGCCTTCGGGCTTGAGGACCGCCTTGTCGAAGTCGAACAGCGCCTTCGACGCGAGCGTGATCTTCTGCAGGCCGGCGGCCGGCTTGGCCGGGGCGGGCGCGGGGGCCGGCGCTGGCGCGGGCGCGGGCGCCGCAGCGGGCGCCGGGGCGGCCGGCTTCGGCACGAGGTCGGGATCGCAGGCCGCGATCGCCATGCTCGGCGTCCAGTAGCCGGTGCGATAGCACAGGTTGCCCGACAGGCCGGCGGTGCTGTTGTAGACGCCGCTCCTCACGACATTGTTGTCCGGCGTCCCGGAACCCGAGAGGACGTAACCGCTGTTCGTGGGATTGGCGCCGGCGACACCCGGCACGTACCCCGTGGTCTGCGCGGCAACCGTGCCGGCGAACACTGTTGCGATCGCGCCAGCAACAACACCGGTGACGAGTCGTCGAGTCATTGATTCACCCCTTATTGGCTTAGGTTTTGGGAAAGTTTTGTGCGAATCGAGGTTCGCGTGCCCGGGCACGCGGTGCGTGCTTTCGGCGCCCGACACGCGTAAATCTTGGCGTCGCAACGACTATAGCACGGAGGTTTTGCGGGAAGCAAAATCGCGCCGGGGCGGATAACTCTGTCGGTGCGGCGACTGTCGCGGCGATACAACGCCATGCTAAAATTGCAAGAATTCAAAGGCATCCGGCCTCCCCGCGGCCCCGGATGCTGCCGATAACGGGCCGGCGCCGGCCATTCCCGCGCAAAAACCCGCGGGAGGGCCGATTTCTGCCTGCCGCGACCGATCCGGCTACGCCCGCCGCGAACCCGAAACAGCGATGACGCCACCCCCCAACGAGCCTTTCGCCAAGGAGACCGTTCCGGTCAGCCTGGAAGCCGAGATGCGCCACAGCTACCTCGATTACGCGATGAGCGTGATCGTCGGGCGGGCGCTCCCCGATGTCCGCGACGGGTTGAAGCCCGTTCACCGGCGCGTGCTGTTCGCGATGCACGAGGCCAACAACGTCTGGAACCGCCCGTACATGAAGTGCGCGCGGGTGGTCGGCGACGTGATGGGCAAATACCACCCGCACGGTGACCTCGCGATCTACGACACGCTCGTCCGCATGGCGCAGCCGTTCTCGCTGCGCTACCCGCTGATCGACGGCCAGGGCAACTTCGGGTCGGTCGACGGCGACAATGCGGCGGCGATGCGCTACACGGAATGCCGCCTCGAGCGGATCGCCGACGAGCTCACCGCCGACATCGACAAGGACACCGTCGATTTCGTCCCGAACTACGATGGCAAGGAGGAGGAGCCGGCGGTGCTGCCCGCGCGCTTCCCCAACCTGCTCGTCAACGGGTCGGCCGGCATCGCGGTGGGCATGGCCACCAACATCCCGCCGCACAACCTCGGCGAGACGGTCGACGGTTGCGTCGCCGTGCTCGACAACCCGGCGATCGGCATCGACGAGCTGATGGAGATCATCCCGGCGCCCGACTTCCCGACGGCGGGAATCATCTACGGCCTCGAGGGCGTGCGCGAGGGCTACCGCACCGGCCGCGGCCGCGTGGTGATCCGCGCGCGCACGCACATCGAGGACGCCGATCGCGCGGGCAAGCAGTCGATCATCGTCGACGAGCTGCCCTACCAGGTCAGCGGCGACGCGCTGCTGAAGCGCATCGGCGAGCTCGTCACCGGCAAGAAGGTCGACGGCATCGTCGACCTTCGCAACGAGAGCGACAAGAAGGGCATGCGCCTCGTGATCGAGCTGAAGCGCGGCGAGGTCCCCGAGATCGTCCTCAACAACCTCTTCAAGCTGACGCAGCTGCAGGACAGCTTCGGCATGAACATGGTCGCGCTGGTGGACGGCCAGCCGCGGCTCCTGAACATCAAGCAGTTCCTCGAGTTCTTCCTTACGCATCGCCGCGAGGTGGTCGTGCGCCGCACGCGCTTCGACCTCGCCAAGGCGCGCGATCGCGCGCACATCCTCGAGGGCCTCGCGGTCGCGCTGTCGAACGTCGACGACATCGTGGCACTGATCAAGGCGGCGCCGACGCCGGCCGACGCCAAGGAGGCGCTGATGGCGCGCCTGTGGCGCTCGAAGATCGTCGAGGAGATGCTCGCGCGCGCGCTCGCCGACGCGGCGCGCCCCGACGGGCTGCCCGCGCATTTCGGCCTCTCGGCGCAGGGCTACCGGCTGTCCGACGTGCAGGCGCAGGCGATCCTCGACATGCGCCTCGCGCGCCTCACGGGGCTCGAGCAGGAGAAGATCACCGGCGAGTACCGCGACACGATGGCGCTGATCGCCGACCTGATCGACATCCTCGCCAAGCCGACGCGCGTCACGAAGATCGTCCGCGACGAGCTCACGGGGTTGCGCGAGCAGTTCGCCGACAAGCGGCGCTCGGAGATCGTCGCGCAGGGCATCGACCTGTCGCTCGAGGACCTGATCACCCCGGCCGAGATGGTGGTGACGATGTCGCACGGCGGCTACATGAAGTCGCAGCCGCTCGCCGAGTACCGTGCGCAGCGCCGCGGCGGGCGCGGCAAGCAGGCGACCGGCACGAAGGAGGACGATTTCGTCGAGCGGATGTTCATCGCCAACACCCACGACCACATCCTGTGCTTCTCCAACCGCGGGCGCGTCTATTGGCTCAAGGTGTACTCGGTGCCGCAGGGCTCGCGCGCGTCGCGCGGCAAGCCGATCGTCAACCTCGTGCCGCTCGCCGACAACGAGAAGATCACGGCGATCCTGCCGGTCAAGGAATTCGAGGAAGGCCGCTACGTGTTCATGGCGACGGCGATGGGCACCGTCAAGAAGACGTCGCTCGCCGATTTCTCGCGGCCGCGGCCGTCCGGCATCATCGCCGTCGACCTCGCCGACGGCGACCGGCTGATCGGCGTCGCGCTCACGGACGGCACGCACGACGTGATGCTGTTCAGCTCCGGCGGCAAGGCGGTGCGCTTCGACGAGAACGACGTGCGGCCGATGGGACGCAACGCTCACGGCGTGCGCGGCATGTCGCTCGGCAAGGACCAGAAGGTAATCGCGCTGCTCGTGGCCGAGGACGAGTCGCAGTCGGTGCTGACAGCCACCGAGAACGGCTACGGCAAGCGCACGCCGATCGTCGAGTACACGCGGCATGCGCGCGGCACCAAGGGCATGATCGCGATCCAGCAGTCGACGCGCAACGGCAAGGTGGTCGCCGCGGCGCTGGTGCGCACCGAGGACGAGGTGATGCTGATCTCGACCGGTGGCGTGCTGATCCGCACGCGCGTCAAGTCGATCCGCGAGATGAGTCGCTCCACCCAGGGCGTGACGCTCATCAACCTCGGCGAGGGCGAGAAGCTCGCCGGGCTCGAGCGCGTCGCCGAGAAGGAGGACGATGACAACGGCACCGGCGACGTCGAGTGACATGCGCGGCGGCGGCGCCGCGTCCGCGCAGGTGACCGCTCCGCACCGCGTTTTCAATTTCAGCGCCGGGCCCGCGGCGCTGCCGCTGCCCGTGCTCGAGCGGGTGCAAGGCGAGCTCCTCGACTGGCGCGGCAGCGGCATGTCCGTGATGGAGATGAGCCATCGCGGCAACGACTTCATGGCGATCCAGGCCAAGGCGATGGGCGACCTCCGGCGCCTCCTCGCGGTGCCCGATCACTACAAGGTGCTGTTCCTGCAGGGCGGCGGCATCGGCGAGGCGGCGATCGTGCCGCTCAACCTGACGCGCGAGCGACGCCGCGCCGACTACGTCAACACCGGCCACTGGTCGACGCGCGCGATCGCCGAGGCCGGCCGCTTTTGCGACGTCAACGTCGCCGCGTCCGCCGAGGATCGCGGCTTCACCTACGTGCCCGCGCAGTCGACGTGGCGCCTTTCGCGCGACGCCGCGTACGTTCACGTGTGCACCAACGAGACGCTGGGCGGCGTCGAGTACCCGGCATGGCCCGACCCGTCGGGCCTGCCGGACGGCGTGCCGCTCGTCGCCGACATGTCGTCGCACATGCTCTCGCGGCCGGTCGACGTGGCGCGCTTCGGCGTCATCTACGCCGGCGCGCAGAAGAACATCGGCCCGGCGGGTTTGACGCTCGTCCTCGTCCGCGAGGACCTCCTCGGCCGCGCGCGCGACGAATGCCCGAGCGTGTTCGACTACGCGAAGCAGGCCGCCGCCGACTCGATGCTGAACACGCCGCCGACGTTCTCGATCTACGTCGCCGGCCTCGTGTTCGAATGGCTCGCGGCGCAGGGCGGCCTCGCCGCGATCGAGCGCACCAACGTCGCCAAGGCGACGCGCCTCTACGACACGATCGACCGCGCGGGCTTCTACGCGAACAAGGTCGAGCGCGCCTCGCGCTCGCGGATGAACGTGCCGTTCTTCCTGCCCGACGCGCGGCTCGACGACGAGTTTCTCGCCGGCGCGAAGGCGCGCGGCCTCGCTGCGCTCAAGGGCCACCGTGCAGCCGGCGGGATGCGCGCGTCGATCTACAACGCGATGCCGCTCAAGGGCGTCGAGGCGCTGTGCGCGTACATGGACGAGTTCGCCGCGCGCCATGGCTGACAACGGCGACAGCGGAAGCGCCGAAAGCGGCGGCGACGACATCGCGCGCCATCGCGCCGCGATCGACGCGCTCGACGACGCGATCCTCGCGCGGCTGTCCGAGCGCGCGCAGCACGCCCACGCGATCGGCATGATCAAGGGTACCGGCGCCGCGTACCGGCCCGAGCGCGAGGCGCAGGTGCTTGCGCGGATGGCCGCCGCCAACCCGGGCCCGCTGCCCGACGACGCGGTGACCGGCGTGTTCCGCCAGATCATGTCGGCGTGCCTCGCGCTCGAGCGGCGCCTCGCGATCGGCTATCTCGGGCCGGCGGGCACGTTCAGCCACGCCGCCGTGCACCGGCACTTCGGCGATTTCGTCGACGCCATGCCGTACGCGTCGATCGACGAGGTGTTCCGCGCCGCGGAGAGCGGCCAGGTCGACTACGCGGTGGTGCCCGTCGAGAACTCGACCGAAGGCGCGGTGGGCCGCACCCTCGACCTCATCGCGCAGACGCCGCTCGCGATCTGCGGCGAGGCGAAGCTGCGCGTCCAGCAGCACCTGATGACGCGCGCGCCGGCGCTGGCCGGCATCGGGCGCGTCTACTCGCACGCGCAGTCGCTGGCGCAGTGCACGCGCTGGCTCGCGCGCAACCTGCCGCAGGCGTCACGCGTGCCGGTGGCGAGCAACGCCGAGGCCGCGCGCCTCGCCGGCGCCGAGGATGGCGCCGCGGCGATCGCCGGCGAGAACGCCGCGGCGATCCACGCCGTGCCGATCCTCGTGCGCAACATCGAGGACGAGCCCAACAACACGACGCGCTTCTGGGTGCTCGGCCACCACGCGGCCGGCGCCTCGGGCCACGACCAGACGTCGGTGGTGATCGCCTGCCCGAACAAGCCCGGCGCGCTCGTCGCGGTGCTCGAGCCGTTCGCGCGCCACGGCGTGTCGATGTCGCGCGTCGAATCGCGGCCGTCGCGCGTCGAGCTGTGGGAGTACCTGTTCTTCGTCGACGTCGCCGGCCATTCGGGCGACGCGCCGGTCGCCGCGGCGCTCGCCGACCTCCGCGCGATCGCCCCGCACGTCAAGCTGCTGGGCTCGTACCCGGCGCCGCTCGCGCCGTCGGCGGCCAGCACGCCGTCCAAGGCGCGATGAGCGCTGACATTGCCGGGCGGGCGCCTGCGCACATCCGGGGCATTGCGCCGTACGTCGCCGGCAAGCCGATCGACGAGCTCGCGCGCGAGCTCGGCCTCGATCCCGCGTCGATCGTCAAGCTCGCGTCGAACGAGAACCCGCGCGGACCGAGC
>JAICUU010000050.1 GCA_025935675.1 Burkholderiales bacterium | reverse complement strand
GTCGCGCTCGACGTCGCGCGCTTCGAGGCGCTCGAGCGCGAGCGCAAGGACATCCAGACGCGCACGCAGGAGCTGCAGAACCGCCGCAACGTGCAAAGCAAGGCGATCGGCGCGGCCAAGGCGAAGGGCGAGGACACATCGACGCTGCTCGCCGAGGTCGCGGGCCTCGGCGACGAGCTGAAGCGTCTCGAGGCGGGCTTGGACGGCGTGCAGGCGAAGCTGCGCGATTTCCTGCTCGACCTTCCCAACCTCACCCAGCCCGACGTCCCGGCAGGACGCTCGTCCGACGACAACGTCGAGCTGCGGCGCGTCGGCACGCCGCGCAAATTCGATTTCACGCCGAAGGATCACACCGACCTCGGCGAGGCGCTCGGCCTCCTCGACTTCGCCACCGCCGCCAAGCTCGCCGGCGCGCGCTTCACGTTCCTGCGCGGCGATCTCGCGCGGCTGCATCGCGCGCTCGCGCAATTCATGCTGGACGTGCACACACGCGAGCACGGCTACGTCGAGTGCTACACGCCCTACATCGCCAACGCGGCGACGCTCATCGGCACGACGCAGCTGCCGAAGTTCGAGGCGGACATGTTCTCGGTGAAGAAGGGCGGCCAGGAAGGCGACGGCGAAGCCTTGTACCTCATCTCCACGTCCGAGATCACGCTCACCAATTCCGTCCGCGACGCGATCCTGCCGGCGTCTGCGCTGCCGATCAAGCTGACGGCGCACACGCCGTGCTTCCGCTCGGAAGCAGGGAGCTATGGCAAGGACACGCGCGGCATGATCCGCCAGCACCAGTTCGACAAGGTCGAGATGGTGCAGATCGTTCATCCAGATCACTCCAATGACGCGCTCGAGGAGCTGACCGGCCATGCGGAAACGATCCTGCAGCGCCTCGCGCTGCCGTATCGCGTCGTCGCGCTGTGCACCGGCGACATCGGCTTCGCCTCGGCGAAGACCTACGACCTCGAGGTCTGGCTGCCCGGCCAGGACGCTTACCGCGAGATCTCGTCGTGCAGCAATTGCGAGGCGTTCCAGGCGCGGCGGATGCAGGCGCGCTTTCGCAACGCGCAAGGCAAGAACGAGCTCGTGCACACGCTGAACGGCTCGGGCCTCGCGATCGGCCGCACGCTCGTCGCGGTGATGGAGAACTACCAGCGCGCCGACGGGAAGATCGACGTGCCGAAGGCGCTTGCGCCGTACATGGGCGGCGTCGAGGTGATCGGGTAGGGCGCTTCACCGGGCCACTCGTCATTCCCGACGAGCCGCCGACATTCGACGCTGCCGTCATTCCCCGCACAACCAGCCGTGATTCCCGCGCAGGCGGGAATCCAGCCGTGACCGCGCAATCGGAGCGTGCGCGTTCTCGCCACGCGTCAGGCTGGATCCCCGCCTTCGCGGGGATGACGGCAAATCGCCGCGTTCGCGGGAATGACGGCCGTCGCGTCAGCGCATGTTGCCGGTGTGGCCGAGCGAATAGCGGCCGGGGAGCGGCCACACGGCGAGACCGTGCGGTTCCATGCCCACCTTGATGGTCCTGACGGCGCCGGTCGTCGTGTCGAACGCGTAGACGACGTCGTCGTAGCGACCCGACAGCCACAGCGTCTTGCCGTCGCCGCTGACGTTGCCCATGTCCGGGCTGCCGCCGCCGGGGATCGGCCAATTGGCCTCGATCCTGTGGGTCGCGAAATCGACCACCGACACGCTGCCCTTGCCGTGGCCGTGGCCGTGCACCATGTTCGATCCGCGGTTGGCGACGTAGAGCTTGCGCCCGTCGCGCGACGGGTAGAGCCCATGCGTGCCGATGCCCGTGGCGATGAATCCCGTCTCCTTGAACGTGGCGCCGTCGATGACGAACACGCCGTCGGCGCGCATGTCGGCGACGAAGAATTCCCGGCCGTCCGGCGAGATGCGGATGTCCTGCGGCATGCCGCCCCTGGAGAGCTTGAGGTAGCCCAGCAGCTTGCGGTCGACGAGGTCGACCTTGGCGAGGCCGCCGCTGAACTCGCAGGTGAAGATCGCGAAGCGGCCGTCGATCGAGAAGTCCGCGTGGTTGACGCCGCCGCACTTCGGCATGTCGAGCGAGTACGCGAGCTTCATCGTGTGCGCGTCGCGGAAATCGAGCCGCTTGTGCGCCTCGGCGACAACGATCGCGTAGTGACCGTCGGGCGTGAAATACATGTTGTAAGGGTCGTCGACCGGCACCGGCGCGCCGGGCTTGCCGGTCGTCGGGTCGATCGGCGTCAGGCTGCCGTCGGTACGGTGCTCGGCGTTGTTCGCGACCCACAGCGTCTTCAGGTCCCACGACGGCACGACGTGCTGCGGGTTCAGGCCGACCTTGAACCTGTCGACGACCTTCATCGTCGCGGGGTCGATCACGTAGACGTCGTTCGAGCGCACGTTCGGCACGTAGATGCGCGGGAGCGCGTTCGCGGTCGCCGGGGCGTACTTGCCGGCGGACGTCTCGCTGTAGAGATTCGACGGATCGACGACCGGTGGCATGCCGGGTACGGTGGCGATCGCGGCGGGGACGGCCGGTGCAGCAGGCGCGGGCGCTTGTGCGGCGGCGAGCGCCGATGCGAGCGACAGCGCGGCGGCGAGAAGGGTGGGCGAGAGCTTCAAGGCATTCCTTTGCAGGGTGGAAAGGCGCGAGGCATCAGCGTCGCGCCACGGCTTTGCGTATGGCTTCAACGGTCGACGCGACGATCGCGTCGACACCGGCTTCGCCGAGCGCCGCGCTGGCGCGCCGCGGATCGCCAGCGACGCCCGGCGCGGCGGACGGATCGGATGCCGCTCGCAACGCGTCGCTGCGCACGTCCTGCGGCGCGGTCGCGAGCGTGAGGGACGTGTCGGCGAGGCCGGCATGCGTGCCGATCTCGGCGCGCGAATGGCCCTTGGCGGCGAGCGTCGCGTCGTAGCCCGACGACGACGCGCGGTAATACTCGGGGATCGCATGCACGCGCGCCGGCGACCCCGCCCACGCCTTGTCGAGCCGCGCGGCCACCCGCGCGAGGCTCGCCTGGTAGCCGCCGTGGTCGCCCAGCAACACGATGTCGCGAAAGCCGTGCTGGCGGAGGCTCGCGGCCGCGCCCTCGAGCGTCGACTCGAACGCGCGCTCCGGAATGCTGATCGTGCCGGCGTAGCGCATGTGCGCCTGCGGCGGCGACACGGCGCCTTCGGGCACGTAGGCGACCACCGGCGCGACGACTGCGTTGCCGAGGCGCTCGGCGATCCGCGCCGCCAGCACGGCGACGCGCGCATTGTGCTTGCCGAGCGTCATGTACGGCCCGTTCTGCTCGGTGCCGCCGATCGGCACGATCGCGATCGTCGCGCCGGCGGCGATTCGCGCCGCGAGCTCGGGACTCGTCATCGACTCGAGCGCGACGGGCGCCGGTGTCGCGGCGCCCGCCGCCGCGGCAGCGAGCGCCCAGGCGGCGAAGAACATCGGCGCGGCGAAGCGAAGCACGTCGCATCTTAGGCCAGCACGGCATGCGTACGGCGCGGCATTTGACGACGCGGCGGCCCGTGGCGCGCGTGCGCCCCTCGCGCGCGCCGCAATGTGCGCCGATCGGCGCTCAGGGGCTCGCCTGCGGCTCGGTGGCAATCATCCGCAGGCGCGGCGTGTGCGACGGGAACGTGCGCGTCAGGATGTCGTAGTACGCGCGCACCCGTTGCACGAACGCGACGGGCATCCCGCCGCGCGCGTAGCCCAGCTTGGCCGTGCTGAAATACTGCGGATCGGCGAGCAGCGGCAGCGCGCGGCGCACGTCGCTCCAGCGGTCGGGATTGCCTTTCATCTTCTGGGCCAGCACGCGTGCGTCTTCGAGGTGGCCCAAGCCGATGTTGAACGCCGCCAGCATCATGAAGGTGCGGTCGGGCTCGGTGATCCGCGCCGGCAGCTTGTCGCGCAGCATGCGCAGGTAGCGCGCCGCCGCGGCGATGCTGCCGGACGCGTCGCCGCGGTCGTCGAGGCCGAGCTGCTTCGCCGTGTCCTCGGTGATCTGCATGATCCCGCGCGCGCCGGTCTCGCTGGTCGCGTCGGCGTCCCATTGCGATTCCTGGTAGGCGACTGCGGCAAGGAGCCGCCAGTCGAGGCCGGTCGCGTCCTGCGCCGCCTCGAAATCGCGGCGCAGCTTCGGCAGCACCGACTCGATCTTGTCGTGCAGCGCGCCGGCGTCAGGCCGGCCGAGGCTCCGCGCCGGGGTGAAATAGCGGTCGAGGAGCTCGCGGATCGTGCCGTCGCGCTTCGCGCGCTCGATGAACGCGTCGAGGGCGTCGCGCAATTTCGAGTCGGTCGCGGGCACCGCCCAGGCGAGCTCGCGCTTCGGCCCCGCGGAGAACGCGACGTCGAAGCCGAGGTACACGTTGCGGGCGAGCGCCGCGTCGGCGGAGCTCACGACCGCGTAGTCCACCTTCGCGTCGTCGACGTCGGCTATCAGCGCATCGGCGGACGGCGCATCGCGCTCGACCCAGTGCACGCCCGGATGCGCGGCGCGGATCTCGGCGAAGCCGCGCTCGAGGCCGGTGCCTGGAAGGTACGCGACGCTCGCGCCCTCGAGGTCGGACCAGTCGCGCGGCCGGAAGCCGTCGGCGTTGTAGACGATGACCGGCTGGACCTCGGTGATGCCGGTCGTCCACAGCACGTCGCGGTCCGGGTCGGTGCTCGCGCGCTCGCGCCGGCGCGACTCGGGCTCGGGACGGTACAGGCCGCCAAGCCCGACCATCGCGTTGCCGTGCGCGACCGCGCGCACGAGGTCGGTCGCGGAGTCGGTGGTCACCGCCGCGAGGTCGAGCCTGGCGTCGCGCGCGAACCGGGCGATGAGATCGTGCTCGAAGCCCTCGGGCGTGTCGTGCATGCCGAGGAACCATGTGCCCGCGGCCGGGCGCACGATCGCCGACAACACGTTGGACGGCGGAGGGACCTTGGGCGGGGGTGGTGCCTGCTGCTGGCAGGCGGTGAAGGCGAGCGCCACGAGCGGCGCGACGAGGCGGGCGTGCGAGCGGAATGGGCGGGGCGGTGATCGCTGTCGCACTCGAAGGCGGTGACGCGGGAGCGTCGCCCATTATATCGGCGGGTCCCCGCGCGGGTCGCGGGTGGGGGATTCACCGGTGCGAGCGGGACCGCGGGCGCTATAATCGCAAGGCGCGTCGAGCATCGCCGCGCACCGATCAACGGCGGGTCGCCCCGCATTGGGAGGTCGTGAACCTGGTCAGGTCCGGAAGGAAGCAGCCACAGCGATCGAACCCAAGTGCCGGGGGAACGGCTCGCCACCCCTACCGCGCGTGCGCCGACGGGCGCCGCGCCCCGGCGACGGATTGCAGCCGATGAGCTACCAGGTCCTGGCGCGCAAGTGGCGCCCGAAGACGTTTGCCGAGCTCGCCGGCCAGGAGCACGTGGTGAAGGCGCTCGCCAACGCGCTCGACACCGGCCGGCTGCATCACGCGTACCTCCTCACCGGCACCCGCGGCGTCGGCAAGACGACGATCGCGCGGCTCCTCGCCAAGAGCCTCAACTGCGTCAAGGGCGTGACGTCCGAGCCGTGCGGCGTCTGCGACGCCTGCAAGGCGATCGACGCGGGGCGCTTCGTCGACCTGCTCGAGCTCGACGCCGCATCGAACACCGGCGTCGAGAACATGCGCGAGGTGCTCGACAACGCGCGCTACGCGCCGACGGTCGGCCGCTACAAGGTCTACCTGATCGACGAAGTGCACATGCTGTCGAAGGGCGCGTTCAACTCGATGCTGAAGACGCTCGAGGAGCCGCCCGAGCACGTCAAGTTCGTGCTCGCGACGACCGATCCGCAGAAGGTGCCGATCACCGTGCTGTCGCGCTGCCTGCAATTCAACCTGAAGCCGCTGCCGGCGCCGGCGATCGAGGCGCGGCTCGACCACATCCTCGATGCCGAAAGCATCGCGCACGACGCCGGCGCGCTTGCGCTTCTCGCGCGCGCGGCGCGCGGCTCGCTGCGTGACGCGCTGTCGCTGCTCGACCAGGCGATCGCGTTCGGGGCGGGCGAGGTGCGCGAGGCGCCCGTGCGCGCGATGCTGGGCGCCGTCGACCGCGACCACCTTTACCGAATCCTCGACGCGATAGTCGCCGACGACGGTCCGGCGCTGCTCGGCGAAGCCGATGCGATCGCCGAGCGCGGCCTCGACGCCGGCGAGGCGCTCGACGGCCTCGCGTCGCTGTTGCAGCGAATCGCCGTCGCGCAGGTCGTGCCGAGCGCGGCCGATGCGTTCGACGACGCGCCGCGCGTGCGTGAGCTTGCCGCCGCGCTCTCGCCCGAGCGCGTGCAGCTCGCCTGGCAGATCGCGATCCGCGGCGGCGAGGACCTCGCACTCGCGCCCGATCCGGCCACCGGGTTCACGATGACGCTGTTGCGCCTGCTGGCGTTCGCACCCGCCGAAGGTGGGCGCGTCGAAGCGCGCGGGACGCCGGGCGGCTCGCCGCGCACCGCGGGCGCCGAGAAAGGCCGCGCAGCCCCCACGGCGGCGTCGCCTGCGCCGTCGATGGCGGCCGCGCGCTCGACCGCATCGCCATCGGCAGCGGCACCGGCGCCTGCGCCTGCATCCGCCTCGACGGCCCCGCCTCCGTCCACGACGTCGACGCCACGGCCATCGACGTCGACTGTCGCGGCGCAGGCGCCTTCGGGCACATCGCGCGAGCCCGCATCGGCACTTCCGCTCCCGCAGACCGCCGAGCAATGGCCGGGACTGGTCGCGCAATTGCCGCTGACGGGGCTCGCCGCGCAGCTCGCCGCGCACACCGAGTGGCGCGGCGTCGACGGCCACACGCTGACGCTCGCGCTGCCCGCCGCGCACAAGCACCTCGCGGACAAGGCGTACGCCGACAAGCTCAAGGCCGCGCTCGAGAAGGCGACCGGCCGGCGTTTGCTGCTCGCGTTCGAGGTGGGCATCGCCGCCGAGGGCTCGCTCGCCTCGCAGCGCGAGCGCGAGCGCGTCGAAGCGAAGGCGCGCGACGAGGCAGCGTTCAACGACGAGCCGTTCGTGCGCGACGTCGTGTCGCGATTCGGCGCGACGATCAAGCCCGATTCGATCAAGCGCGTGCCGTGACGGCCGCGCAAGCCATCCAAGTACCGACGCAAAAAGGGTCCGCAGCGATGATGAAGAACCAGTTGGCCGGCCTGATGAAGCAGGCCCAGCAGATGCAGGAAAACATGAAGCGCGCGCAAGACGAGCTCGCGCAGACCGAGGTCGAGGGACAGTCGGGCGCGGGGCTCGTCAAGGTGACGATGACCTGCCGCCACGACGTGCGCCGCGTCGCGATCGATCCGTCGCTGCTCGGCGAGGACAAGGACATGCTCGAGGACCTCGTCGCCGCGGCGTTCAACGACGCGGCGCGCCGTGTCGAGACGACGACGCAGGAGAAGATGGGCGGGCTCACCGCCGGCATGCCGATGCCGCCCGGGTTCAAGCTGCCGTTCTGACGTTGGCGCGCGAACGCCCCGCAACGCCCGCACGCACGGCGCCGGCCGAGCCGCTGTCGAGCCTGGACGAGCTCGCCGCGGCGCTGCGCTGCCTGCCCGGCGTCGGCCCGAAGGCGGCGCAGCGGATGGCGCTGCACCTGATGCAGCACGACCGCGATGGTGCAAAGCGCCTCGCGCTGGCGCTCGCGCAGGCCGGCGACGCGGTCCGCCATTGCGAGCGCTGCAACACGTTCACCGAGGACAGCGTCTGCGCACTCTGCCGCTCCACGAAGCGCGATGAGGCGCTATTGTGCGTCGTCGAGACGCCGGCCGACCTCGCGATGGTCGAGCACACGCACGCCTACCGGGGACTCTATTTCGTGCTGATGGGACGGCTGTCGCCGCTCGACGGCATCGGGCCGCGCGAGATCGGCCTCGACCGGCTGCTCAAGCGGGCCACCGACGGCGCGGTCCGCGAGGTCGTGCTCGCCACCAACTTCACGCACGAGGGCGAGGCCACCGCGCATTACATCGGCGAGATGCTGCGCGCCCGCGGGCTCGCGGTCAGCCGGCTCGCGCGCGGGGTGCCTGTCGGCGGCGAGCTCGAGTACGTCGACAGCGGCACGCTGGCGCAGGCGCTGCGCGAGCGCCGTCCGCTTTCCTGAAGCCGCGCCTCGGAGTAACCTCGACGTCGAGGGGCCGCTGCCCGTGGCCCCGTCGATCGCGGGCCGCGTGGGAGCGCGTCCCGGAGGAGGCGTGATGATCGTCAGCGAAATCCTGCGCATCAAGGGCAACACGCTGTTCACGACCGGCCCGGACGGCACCGTCCTCGATGCCGTGCGCGCGATGGCGCAGCACGACATCGGCTCGCTCGTCGTCATGGACCGCGGCCGGCTCGCCGGCATGCTGACGTTCCGCGAGGTGCTCGAGGCCATGGCGCGGCGCGACGGCCACCTCGACGGCGTGCTGGTGCGCGACATCTTCGATCGCGACCCGCTGACTGCGCCGCCGTCGCTCGACGTGATGGAGCTGCGCGGCGCCATGCTCGAGCGCCACGCGCGCTACGTGCCGGTGATGGAGGACACGACGCTGCAGGGCGTGGTGTCGTTCCACGACGTCGCCAAGGCGGTCTACGAGGACCAGAGCTTCGAGAACCGCATGCTGAAGAGCTATATCAAGAACTGGCCCGACGACGAGGCGCAGCCCGGGCTCGGCTGACAACGCTCGTCATTCCCGCGGAAGCGGGAATCGTCATTCCCGCGGAAGCGGGAATCCAGTCTTGGCGCGGCATGCGGGCGCGCCGTACCCATTCGTCGCCTCACGGCTGGATCCCCGCATTCGCGGGGATGACACTTGGCGCGGCATGCGGGCGCGCCGTACCCATTCGTCGCCTCACGGCTGGATCCCCGCATTCGCGGGGATGACGGTTGGCCATTCGCGGGGATGACGCTGAATCCTCAGGCCTGCAGCAGGAAGATCGCCGGTCGCTTCTGCCACGCGGAGCCGTCGGCGTCACGCCACGCCTGCGCACTTTGCGTGACGATCGACTCGCTCGGCAGCGTCAGGTCGCAGGCGACGCACACGCGCGTATGCGGCGCGAGCGTCGCGGCAAGCGTCGCCAGCATCGCGGCGTTGCGATACGGCGTCTCGATGAAGATCTCGGTGCGCCGCAACCGGCGCGACTCGGCTTCGAGCGCGCGCAGCGCCGTGGCGCGCTCGCCCGCTGCGGCGGGCAGATAGCCGTGGAACGCGAAGCGCTGGCCCTCGAGGCCCGCGGCCATCAGCGCGAGCAGCACGGCCGACGGTCCCACCAGCGGCACGACGCGCACGCCGCTGCGATGCGCGACAGCGACCACGCGCGCGCCAGGGTCGGCGACGCCCGGCGCGCCGGCATCCGACACGAGGCCCATCGCGTGGCCGTCGCGCGCGGGCGCCAGAAGCGCATCGATTTCGCTGTCGCTTGCATGCCCGGCCAGCGGCGCGATCGACAGACCGGCGATCGGCCGCGCCATGCCGAGCGTGCCGAAGAACGCGCGCGCTGCCTTCGGCGTCTCGACGATCCAGTGCGTGAGCTTACGCGCGATCGCCAGCGTTCGCGCCGGCAGGACGTCCTCCGGCGGCACGGCGCCGAGAAGGCTCGGCACGATGTAAAGCGGCGCCGCATGCGGCGCGGCGCGCGCCGCCCCGGTTGTCCCCGCGTGCGACGCAGTGTCGGGCGCGTGCGGCGCGCGGCTCAAGGCAGTGCCTTGACGACGTCGACGCCGGCCTCGCGCAAAAGGCGCGTCAGCGCGATCAGCGGCAGCCCGATGAGCGCCGTGGGATCGTCGCTCTCGATGCGCTCGAAGAGCGCGATGCCGAGCGACTCCGCGCGCACCGCACCCGCGCAATCGTACGGCTCGTCGCGCCTGAGGTACGCCTCGATCGTCCGCGCATCGAGCGTGCGGAACGTGCTCGTGACGTCGACCATCGCCTCGGCGAGCGCGCCGCTGCGCGAATCGAAGAGCGCGACCGCGGTGTGGAACACGATGGTGCGGCCCGATTGCGCGGTGAGTTGCGCGACGGCCCCGGCGCGGTCGAGCGGCTTGCTGACGGCGACGCCGTCGCAATCGGCGACCTGGTCCGAGCCGATGACCAGCGCGTCGGGGTGTCGCGCCGCGACCGCGCGGGCTTTGGCCGAGGCGAGCCGGCGCGCGGTCTCGACCGGCGGCTCGCCGGCCCGTGGCGACTCGTCGACGTCCGGCGTGGCGACGACGAAGGGCACGCCGAGGCGCTCCATCAGGCCGCGGCGGTAGCGCGACGTCGAGGCGAGGACGATCAGGCGGTCGAGCGGCATCCGGGGGGTGGCGCCGGCGCGCTTGAAGCCGCCCGCGCAAGATGCTTGTTTTAAAACCGGATTTTGACAGAAATCCGCTTCCGGGCTAAAATCATCCGCTTTTCGCGAAGGCGTCCCAAAATCATGCCCCGTGCGTCGCACGACGGTCTGTCGCTCGACCCGTTGCGGATGGCGGCACATGGCGAGGCGAAGGAGGGCAACGTCGACGCACGATCGCTCGAGGCTGTCGCCGACGCGCTCGCGCCCGGCAACGAGCCGGTCGACGTGAAGTGGCGGATCGAGGGCGGACGCAGCGCCGAGGGCCGGCCGATGCTCGCCGTGCACGTCGAAGGCGCGGTGCCGCTCACCTGCCAGCGCTGCCTCGCGAGTTTCGAGTGGCCGCTCGCGCGGACGACGCGCGTGCTGCTCGCGCGCGACGAGGCGGAGCTCGCCGTGCTCGACAACGAGTCCGACGACGAGGTGATCGACGGCTCCGCGAGGATCGGCGCGCAATCGCTGGTCGGGGACGAGATTTTGTTGACGTTGCCGTTCGCCCCGGTCCATCCGGACGCGTGCCCTTGAACTCAAACCCTGCGGCGCTCCCCGAGGGACGCCGCGTACCCGCCGTACCTGGAGAAACGAGAATGGCCGTCCAGCAGAACAAGAAGTCGCCGTCGAAGCGCGGCATGCACCGCGCGCACGACTTCCTCGCCAATCCGCCGCTTGCCGTCGAACCGGCGACCGGCGAGACGCACCGCCGTCATCACATCAGCCCGAGCGGCTTCTACCGGGGTAAGAAGGTCGTCAAGACGAAGGCCGACGAGTAGTCGGCGCGATGACCGTCACCGTCGCCATCGATGCGATGGGCGGCGATCATGGGCCCGCAGTCACGGTGCCGGCGGCGCTCGCGTTCCTCGATGCCTGTGCCGGGGCGCGCGCGATCCTGGTCGGCTCGGCCGAGGCGATCGACGCGGCGCTCGGCACGGCCGACGCGTCGCGCCGCGCGCGCATCGACGTGCAGCCGGCGAGCGAGGTCGTGACGATGGACGAGAAGCCGGCCGACGCGCTTCGTCGCAAGAAGGACTCGTCGATGCGCGTCGCGATCAACCTCGTCAAGGAGGGCCGCGCCGACGCGTGCGTGTCCGCCGGCAACACCGGCGCGTTGATGGCGATCGCGCGCTTCGTGCTGAAGACGCTGCCGGGCATCGACCGCCCGGCGATCGCATCGCAATTGCCGACGCGCAAGGGTGTCGTCACCGCGCTCGACTTGGGCGCCAACGTCAACTGCACGGCCGAGCAGCTCGTGCAGTTCGCGGCGATGGGCAGCGCGCTGTGCGCCGCCGTTTCCGGCATCGAGCGCCCGCGCGTCGGTCTCCTCAACATCGGCGTCGAGGACATCAAGGGCAACGAGCTCGTCAAGGAGGCGTCGGAGCGCTTGAAGCAGTCGGGGCTCAATTTCTACGGCAACATCGAGGGCGACGACATCTACAAGGGCACGACCGACGTCGTCGTCTGCGACGGCTTCGTCGGCAACGTCGCGCTGAAGACGTCGGAAGGGCTCGCGCAGATGCTCGCAGAATTCCTGAAGACCGAATTCATGCGCAATCCGCTCACCAAGCTGTCGGCGGCGATCGCGTGGCCCGTGCTGCGCGCGTTCCGCGCGCGCGTCGACCCGCGTCGCCACAACGGCGCGACGCTGGTCGGCCTCAAGGGTGTGGTCGTCAAGAGCCATGGCAGCGCCGACGTGATGTCGTTCACGCACGCGCTCGTCAAGGCGCACGCCGAGGTCACGCACCGCGTGCTGGAGCAGATCGCCGCGCGCATCGCCGCGATGCCCGCCGCGGCGCTCTCCGCACCTTTGCCGTCGGCCGCGACGGTTCCCGCCGCCGATGCATAGCCGCATCGCCGGCACCGGCAGCTACCTGCCGGCGCGCGTCCTCACCAACGCCGAGCTCGCGCTCACCGTCGCGACGAGCGACGAGTGGATTCGCACCCGCACCGGCATCGCCCAGCGTCACATCGCCGCCGAGGGCGAGGCGACCTCGGACGTCGCGCATGCGGCGTCGCGCCGCGCGCTCGACGCGGCCGGCATCGCGCCGGCCGACGTCGATCTCATCGTCGTCGCGACCACGACCCCGGACATGGTGTTTCCGTCGACCGCGTGCATCCTGCAGCACAAGCTCGGAGCGGCCGGCGGCGCCGCATTCGACGTGCAGGCCGTGTGCTCGGGCTTCGTCTACGGGCTCGCGATCGCCGACCGGATGATCGCGTCGGGGATGGCGAAGAACGCGCTGGTCGTCGGCGCCGAAGTGTATTCGCGGATCCTCGACTGGAACGATCGCTCGACCTGCGTGCTGTTCGGCGACGGCGCCGGCGCGGTCGTGCTCGTGCCGTCGGCCGAGCCGGGCATCCTCACCGCGCACCTTCACGCCGACGGCAGCCACCGCGACATCCTGTGCGTGCCGGGGCAGGTGCACAATGGCGTCGTCACCGGCACGCCGTTCCTGCACATGGACGGCGGGCAGGTGTTCAAGTTCGCGGTCAAGGTGCTCGCCGAATGCGCGGAGGAGGCGCTTGCCGCCTGCGACATGGACGCCGACGCGATCGATTGGCTGATCCCGCACCAGGCGAACGTGCGCATCATGGATTCGACCGCGAAAAAGCTGCACGTGCCGCACGAGCGCGTCGTCGTCACGGTCGACCGGCACGGCAACACGTCGGCCGCGTCGATCCCGCTCGCGCTCGACGAGGCGGTGCGCGACGGCCGCATCCGCGCCGGCCATCACCTGATGTTGCTCGGCGTCGGCGGCGGCTTCACCTGGGGCTCCGTTTTCCTGCGATGGACATGAACGCCGTGAACGCATTCGCGATGCTGTTTCCGGGGCAGGGCTCGCAGTCGGTGGGCATGCTCAAGGTCTACACCGATCATCCGCTGGTGCGCGCGACGATCGACGAGGCCTCCGACGCGCTCGGCGAGAACCTCGGCGATCTCATCGACAATGGCCCCGACGACACGCTCAACCTCACGACCAACACGCAGCCGGTGATGCTCGCGACCGACATCGGCGTGTGGCGCGCGTGGCGCGGCGCCGGCGGCCCGGAGCCCGCGGTCGTCGCGGGCCACAGCCTCGGCGAGTACGCGGCGCTCGTCGCCGCCGGCGCGCTCGCGTTCGCCGATGCCGTGCGCCTCGTGCGCTTTCGTGCGGAAGTGATGCAGGAAGCGGTGCCAACAGGTGTGGGCGCGATGGCGGCGGTCATCGGCGGCGACGACGAGGGCGTGATCGCGGCCTGCGCCGAGGCGGCGCAGGGCGAGGTGTGCGAGGCGGTCAACTTCAACGCGCCCGGCCAGCTCGTCATCGCCGGGCATCGCGGCGCCGTCGAGCGCGCGATGGCGACGGTGAAAGCGCATGGCGCGAAGCGCGCAGTCCTTTTGCCGGTGTCCGCGCCATTTCACAGCTCGCTCTTGAAGCCGGCCGCGGCGCGCCTTGAGACGCGACTCGCGAGCGTCGAATTCAGCATGCCGGCGATTCCCGTCCTGCACAACGTCGACGTCGCCGAGCACGGCAGCGCCGCCGCGATCCGCGAAGCGCTCGCCGCGCAGGCCGCGAGCGCCGTGCGCTGGAGCGACACGATCCGCACGATTCGCGGCCGCGGCATCACCACGCTGATTGAATGCGGCCCCGGCAAGGTGCTGACCAACCTGATGCGCAAGATCGACGCGACGATGACCGCGCTCGCGACCAGCGACGACATCGACATCGACGCCGCGCTCACGGCGGTGAAGGCGCCGGCATGATCGCGGAATGCCGGCTCGACCGGGCATCGGCTCCGTGCGCAGCGCAGCGGGGCGATCGATGACCACGCAAGACCTCGCCGGGCAGGTCGCACTCGTCACCGGCGCGACGCGCGGCATCGGCCGCGCGATCGCGACGCGGCTCGCGCGCGACGGCGCGACCGTCGTCGGCACGGCGACGACGGAGGAAGGCGCCGCGACGATCGCGGCTTACCTCGCCGAGGCGGGCAACGCCGGCACCGGCATGGCCGTCGACGTCACCGACGCCGGCGCCACGCAGGCACTGCTCGGCGTGATCGAAAACCGCTTCGGGGCGATCGCGATCCTCGTCAACAACGCCGGCATCACGCGCGACAACCTGCTGGTGCGGATGAAGGACGCCGACTGGGACGCCGTGCTCGACACCAACCTCAAGGCCGTGTTCCGCCTGTCGAAGGCCGTGCTGCGCAACATGATGAAGGCGCGCAGCGGGCGCATCATCCAGATCGGCAGCGTAGTCGGCGCGTCCGGAAACCCGGGCCAGGCCAACTACGCCGCCGCCAAGGCGGGGCTCGCGGGCTTCGCCAAGTCGCTCGCGCAGGAAGTGGGCAGCCGCGGGATCACGGTCAACGTCGTCGCACCGGGCTTCATCGATACCGACATGACGCGCTCGCTGCCCGAGTCCGCGCGGGCGGCGCTGCTCGCGCGCATCCCGCTCGGCCGGCTGGGGTCGGCCGAAGACGTGGCCGAGGCTGTCGCGTTCCTCGCAGGCCCCGGCGCGTCCTACGTGACCGGCACCACGCTGCACGTCAACGGCGGCATGCTGATGCCGTGACAAGGGGCAAAGCTGCGGCAGTGGCCTACGGTATAATCCGCCGGTTTCGTCAATTCGTCCCCGCAAGGGAGGAGACGCATGGAAAACGTTGAACAACGAGTCAAGAAGATCGTCGCCGAGCAGCTCGGCGTAAACGACGCGGAAATCAAGAATGAGTCGTCGTTCGTCGAGGACCTTGGCGCCGATTCGCTCGACACCGTCGAGCTCGTGATGGCGCTGGAAGAAGAGTTCGAGACCGAGATTCCCGACGAGGAAGCCGAGAAGATCACCACGGTCCAGCAGGCGATCGACTACATCAAATCCCACGACAAGAAGTAAGGCCTCGCCGGCGCGGATGAGAAGCGGTCGCCGCGGCCGCGCCGCGCCGTGTTCGTTTCCGGCGTTCCACAAGCCGTCCATCGCAATCCGTCCATGACTGCACGTCGACGCATCGCCGTCACCGGCCTCGGCATCGTCTCGCCCGTCGGCATCGGCGTCGCCGACGCCTGGGCCGCGATCCTCGCCGGCAAGTCGGGCATCGCGCGGATCACGCGCTTCGATCCCACGCACTTTCCGTCGCAGATCGCCGGCGAGGTCAAGGACTTCGACGTGTCGAAGTGGCTGTCGGGCAAGGAGGCGCGGCGCTACGACACGTTCATCCACTACGGCCTCGTCGCGGCGATGGAGGCGGTGCACGAGGCCGGCCTCGATCGCTACGACGGCGACAAGGAGCGCGTCGGCGTGTCGATCGGCTCGGGCATCGGCGGGCTGCCGATGATCGAGCACACCGCCAAGGCGTATTTCGAGCACGGGCCGCGCAAGATCAGCCCGTTCTTCGTGCCCGGCTCGATCATCAACATGATCGCGGGGCTCGCGTCGATCCACTTCGGGTTCAAGGGGCCGAACCTCGCGACGGCGACGGCCTGCTCGACAGCCAACCACAGCATCGGCGAGGCGGCGCGCCTCATCGAATACGGCGACGCCGACGTGATGGTCGCGGGCGGCGCCGAAGCGACGGTCAGCGAGCTCGGCGTCGGCGGCTTCTGCGCGTCGCGCGCGCTCTCCACGCGCAACGACGATCCCGCGACGGCAAGCCGGCCGTGGGATCGCGACCGCGACGGCTTCGTGCTGGGCGAGGGCGCCGGCGTGCTGGTGCTCGAGGAGCTCGAGCACGCCAAGGCGCGCGGCGTGCCGATCTATTGCGAGCTCACCGGCTACGGCTTGTCGGCCGACGCGCATCACATCACCGCGCCGCCCGACGACGGCGACGGCGCGCGCCGCGCGATGGTCAACGCGCTGCGCAATGCGCGAATGGCGCCTGGCGACATCGACTACATCAACGCGCACGGCACGTCGACGCCGCTCGGCGACCTCGCCGAGTGCACGGCCGTCAAGCGTGCGTTCGGCGACCACGCCTACAAGCTTGTCGTCAGCTCGACCAAGTCGATGACCGGCCACCTGCTCGGCGCGGCCGGCGGCGTCGAGGCGGTGTTCACCGCGCTCGCGATCCGCGACCAGGTGGCGCCGCCGACCGCCAACCTCGTCAACGTCGATCCCGCGTGCGACCTCGACTTCGCGCCGCTCGCCGCGCGCAAGATGGCTATTCGCGGCGCGCTGTCCAACTCGTTCGGCTTCGGCGGCACCAACGCGACGCTTGCGTTCCGCGCGCTGTAGGCGGACCGCATGGCGCTGATCGTCCAGAAGTACGGCGGCACGTCGGTCGGATCGATCGCGCGCATCCGCGAGGTCGCGAAGCGCGTCGCGCGCTTCCACCGCGAGGGCCACGAGCTCGTCATCGTGCTCTCCGCGATGGCGGGCGAGACCAATCGCCTGATCGGCCTCGCGAAGGAGCTGTCGGCCAATCCGAGTCCGCGCGAGCTCGACGTGGTCGCCGCCACCGGCGAGCAGGTGACGATCGGCCTCTTGGCGATCGCGCTGCAGGAGCTCGGCATCAAGGCGAAGAGCTACACCGGCGGCCAGGTGCGCATCCTGACCGACGGCGCGCATACCAAGGCGCGCATCCTCGACATCGACGAAGCACGGATGCGCAAGGACCTCGCCGACGGCACCATCGTGATCGTCGCGGGCTTCCAGGGTGTCGACAAGGACGGCGACATCACGACGCTCGGTCGCGGCGGCTCGGATACGTCGGGCGTCGCGCTCGCCGCGGCGCTCAAGGCGGACGAGTGCCAGATCTATACCGACGTCGACGGCGTCTACACCGCCGATCCGCGGATTGTCCCCGAGGCGAAGCGCCTCGACAAGAT
>JAICUU010000274.1 GCA_025935675.1 Burkholderiales bacterium | reverse complement strand
GCCGACCTCGAGCTCGGCGACGAAGCGCGTGATGTAGTCGAGCCGGTTGGTGCACACCGACGACGACAGCCCGTACGCGGTACCGTTGGAAATGCGGATCGCGTCGTCGATGTCGCGGAACCGGATCACCGGCGACACCGGTCCGAACGTCTCGGTGCGCACGACGTCCATCGCCGGGTCGACGCGGTCGAGCACCGTGGGCGAGTACAGCGCGCCGTCGCGCTTGTTGCCGGCGAGGAGCGCAGCACCCTTGGCGACCGCGGCGTTCACCTTGGCCTCGAACGCCTTCGCGGCGGCCTCGTCGATGACGGTGCCCATGTCGACCTTGGGATCCATCGGGTCGCCGTACGTCCAGGCGCGCGTGCGCGCGACGAGCCGCTCGACGAAGGCGTCGGCGACCTTCTCGTGCACCAGCATCCGCTTCACCGCGGTGCAGCGCTGCCCGGAGTTCTTGTACGAGCCGGTGGCGGCGAGCGTGGCCGCCTCGTCGAGGTCGGCGTCTTCCATGACGATGATCGGATCGTTGCCGCCGAGCTCCAGCACCTGACGCTTGTAGACCGCCTTGGCGGCGATGTACTTGCCGATCGGCACGCCGCCGGTGAAGGTGACGAGCTCGACATCGTCGTTGGTGAGCATCTCGTCGGCGATCTCGCGCGGGTCGCCGGTGACGACCGACAGCATCGGCGGCGGCAGCCCCGCCTCGTAGAGGACGTCGGCGAGCACAAGCGCCGACAGCGGCGTCTTTTCGGTGGGCTTCACCACCATCCGGTTGTTGGTGGCGACCGACGGCGCGATCTTGTGCGCGACCTGGTTCAACGGATGGTTGAACGGCGTGATCGCGCTGATGACGCCGCGCAGCGGCTCGCGCAGCGTGTAGACCTTGCGAGACTTGCCGTGCGGCGTCAAGTCGCAGGAGAACACCTGGCCGTCGTCCTGCAGCGCCGCGTTGCCGGCGAACACGAACACGTCGCAGGCGCGGCCGACTTCGTACAGCGAATCCTTCTTGCAGATCCCGCACTCGGCCGTGATGAGGTCGGACAGCTCGTCGGTGCGCGCGCGCAGGAGCTCGGCGGCGCGGTAGAGAATGCGGTAGCGCTCGTAGCGCGTCAGCGTCGCGCGGTAGGCGCGCGCGGTCGCGAACGCGCGGCGGATGTCGTCGACGCTCGCCTTCGGCACGGTGCCGACGCGGCCTCCGGTGAATGGATTCATCACGTCGAGCGTGCGCGTGCCGTGCACGAGCTCGCCGGCGATGCGCATGGGCTCCTTGCGGATGTCGGTGGCGTTCATGGATCCGGTGGTCGAGGAAATGGGCGACGTTGGCGGCGGCGGCCGCGTCAGGCGCAGTGGTTGAGGGCGAGGTCGATGATGTCGAAGTTGCGCAGCCGCCGCCCCGCGGCGACGCCGGCCAGCGGCCGGTTGAAGATGAGCGGCACCTTCTGCTCGGACAATCCGCCGTGCGAGCGCAGCGGCACGTCGAGCGCCGACAGGTCGTGGCGCGACGCCGTCGTGCCGAGCACCGTGAGCTTCTCGGAAATGACGACGAGGTCGCCGAGGCGGTCGGGCGGCAGCTCGAAGCGCTGCGCCGCGGCGGCGCGCGTCATCACCCATTCGACGCCGGGATGGCGCTCGAGCGCGGCGGCGAGCGCCGCCGGATCGGCATCGTCGGGCAGGTACACGGTGGCAAACGAGCCGAGCGCGCCGTGGTGGACGACGTACGGATCGGTAATCGGCAGGATGACGCGCGCGCGGCCGGCGCCGAGCGCGCCGTCGAACCAGTCCTGCAGGTACACGATCTGCGGGTCGCCGGCGGCGTCGGTCTTGGCGCTCATGCCGTGGTCGGCGGTGAGCGCGACCAGCGCGCCCATCCGATCGAGCTCGGCGAGGTAGCCGCTCATCATCGCGTAGAACGCGTTGGCCTCGGGCGTGCCCGGCGCATGCTTGTGCTGGACGTAGTCGGTCGTGGACAGGTACATGAGGTCGGGCCGCTCGCGGCGCATCAGCGCGACGCCGGCGGCGAACACGAACTCGGAGAGGTCCGCGCTGTACACCGACGGCACCGGCTTGCCGACGAGCGCCAGCACGCCGTCGATGCCGTTATCGTCGCGCGTGGCCTTGTCCGCCTTCTCCGCCGAGAAGCAGATGCCGTCGAGATCCTTGCCGAGCAGCGCGCGGAGCTTGTCCTTGGCCGTGACGACGGCGACCTTGGCGCCGCCCTTGGCGAACGCAGCGAGGATGGTGCCGGCGCGAAGATAACGTGCGTCGTTCATCATCACCTCCTCGCCGCGCTCGCGGTCGAAGAAGTAGTTGCCGCAGATGCCGTGCACCGCCGGCGGCGCGCCGGTGACGATCGACAGGTTGTTGGGGTTGGTGAAGCTCGGCACGACGCAGTCGCCGAGCGTCGACGTGCCGCGCTCGCACATCTCGCGAAGGTAGGGCGCGGCGCCGGCCTCGATCGCCTGGGTGATGTAGTCGGGCTCGCAGCCGTCGACGCAGACGACGACGAGCGGCCGCGTCATCCAGCGGTACGCGCGTCCGTTGACGATCATCGGGGTGGTCGAGCGTTCGGTCATGGTCGTTCCGTGCGAGGGGCTCAGGAGGCGGCGCGCCGGCGCTTCGCCGCAGGCGCCCCGGCGGGAGACGCGCCGCCGGCGCGCGCCCACGTCGCGTGCATCCGCGTGCGGCTCGCGTCGACGTGCGCGCGCATGGCGCGTCCCGCGCCGTCGGGGTCGCCCGCGGCGATGCGCTTCAGGATGTCGTGGTGCTCGCGCGTCGACGCCGGCAGCGTGTCGCCGCGCGCGAGGCTCGTGCGCCGGAACACGTGCAGCTCGTTGACGAGGCGCCGGTAGACGCGCAGCAGCTTGTCGTTGCCGGCGAGCGCGACGAGGCGGTCGTGGAAGCCGATGTTGGCGGCGAGGTAGGCGTCGACATCACCCGCCGAGGCGGCGGCGTCCATCGCCGCGACGATGGCGCGCAATTCGGCGAGCGCCTCGGCCGTGGCGGTGGCGGCGAGGCGGCGACCGGCGAACTCGTCGAGCAGCGCGCGCAACTCGAAGATCTCGTCCGCCTCGTGCACGCCGATCTGGCGCACGTACACGCCGCGGTTCTTCTCCAGATGGACGAGTCCCGATTCCTCGAGTGCGCGGAACGCCTCGCGGACGGGGCCACGCGAGACGCCGAGCATCGCCGCGACCTCGACCTCGCGAAGCTGCTCGCCGGCGGCGAGGTCGCCCGCCAGGATCATCCGCTCGAGCTCGCGCTGGACGAGCGTCGGCAGCGAATTCGATTGCAGGAGCGCGATCGGGTGGTTGGCGTCGACCGCGCGATCGGCGACGCGGCGCGACGGCGCGGATGCGACGGGCACGCGCGGCCGCTCGGGCGATGGCGACGCGGGGCGCGCCTGCGGTGACGAGCGGGCAGGCCGGGAGGACATCCGGGGCATTCTAGAGGGTTGCGTTGTCGATTGTCAACAATCTGCAAACACGGCGATCGCGCCTTCGCGAGCCCGCTCCTCCCGTCAGCGCGCCGCCGCGCGCGTGGAGATCCGCGACAGGCCGACCAGTACCATGAGCGTCGTCACCGCGAGCACGATCGTGAGCGCCGATGCGTCGAAGATGGCGCCGCGATCGGACAGCGTGAAGATGCCCACCGGCAGCGTCACCCAGCCGGGCGGGTACACCATGACGGTGGCGCCGAGCTCGCCCATCGACAGCGCGATCGACAGGCTGAAAGCGGCGATGAGGTAGGGCGCGACGAGCGGCAGCGTGACGCGCCACAGCCGGTAGAGCGGGCGGGCGCCGAGGCTCTCCGCGACCTGCTCGAAGTCGGGCGGGATGCGCGCGAGGCCCGCCGCGACGTTGCCGTAGCTGAACGCCGAGATCAGCACGAAGTGGGCGATGATCACGATCGCCGTCGTGCCGTTCAGGAGCACCGGCGGCTTGCTGAACGCGACGAGGAGCCCGAGGCCCACCGACACCGACGGCACGGCGCTGGGAATGAAGAACAGCGCGTCGAGCACGCGCTTCGGCAGCGGCCGGAAGCGCCGCAGCGCGAT
>JAICUU010000013.1 GCA_025935675.1 Burkholderiales bacterium | reverse complement strand
GCATCCAGGAGCTCTCCACCTGCAAGCAGTACCACCTGCCGGTCAAGATCGTGAACCTCAACAACCGCTACATGGGCATGGTGCGGCAGTGGCAGCAGTTCTTCTACGGCAACCGCTACGCGGAGTCGTACATGGACGCGCTGCCCGACTTCGTGAAGCTCGCCGAGGCCTACGGGCACGTCGGCCTCAAGGTCGAGCATCCGGGCGACGTCGAGGGCGCGCTCAGGGAGGCGCTCGCGCAGAAGGAGCGGCTCGTGTTCCTCGACTTCATCACCGACCCGAAGGAGAACGTGTTCCCGATGGTGCCCGGCGGCAAGGGGCTGACCGAAATGATCCTGGCGGAGGAGCTATGAGCGCCGCCGGGCCGACCCGAGGCGCTCGCCCTCCCGAGGGGGGAGATCGCGCAGCGATTCCGGGGGGAGGCTGACCCATGCGGCACATCCTCTCGATCCTTGTCGAGAACGAGGCGGGCGCGCTGTCGCGCATCTCGGGGCTCTTCTCGGCACGCGGCTACAACATCGAGTCGCTGACGGTGGCGCCGACCGAGGACGCGACGATGTCGCGGATGACGATCGTCACCGTCGGCTCCGACGACGTCGTCGAGCAGATCACCAAGCAGTTGAACAAGCTGGTGGAGGTCGTCAAGGTCGTGGATCTCACCGACGGTAACCACATCGAGCGCGAGCTGATGCTCGTCAAGGTGCGCGCCGCCGGCAAGGACCGCGACGAGATGAAGCGCCTCGCCGACATCTTCCGCGGGCGCATCCTCGACGTCACCGACAAGAGCTACACGATCGAGCTGACCGGCACCGGGTCGAAGCTCGACGCGTTCCTGACCGCGATCGAGCCCGGCGTCATCCTCGAGACCGTGCGCACCGGCGCCTCGGGCATCGGCCGCGGCGAGCGGATCCTGCGCATCTGACGCTTCGCGTCGCGCGGCGAGCCCGCCGCCATCCACACTCCAGCCCTCCACACTCCACCACAGGGAATCGACACATGAAGGTGTACTACGAGAAGGACGCCGACCTTTCGCTCCTCAAGAACCGCAAGATCACGATCGTCGGCTACGGATCGCAGGGCCATGCGCACGCGCAGAACCTCGCCGACTCGGGCATGAAGGTGACCGTCGGCCTGCGCAAGGGCGGCGCCTCGTGGGACAAGGCGAAGAAGGCGGGGCTCAAGGTCGCCGAGGTCGCCGACGCGGTCAGGGGCGCGGACATCGTGATGATGCTGATGCCCGACGAGCACATCGCCGCGACCTACAAGAGCGAGGTCGAGCCCAACATCAAGAGGGGCGCGACGCTCGCGTTCGCGCACGGCTTCAACGTCCATTACGGGCAGGTCGTGCCGCGCGACGACCTGGACGTCGTGATGATCGCGCCCAAGGCGCCGGGCCACACGGTGCGCTCGACGTATGTCGCCGGCGGCGGCGTGCCGATGCTGATCGCCGTGCACCAGGACGCGTCGAAGAAGGCGCGCGACGTCGCGCTCGCCTACGCAGCCGCGATCGGCGGCGCGCGCGCCGGCATCATCGAAACCAACTTCCGCGAGGAGACCGAGACCGACCTCTTCGGCGAGCAGACGGTGCTGTGCGGCGGCCTGGTCGAGCTTATCAAGGCCGGCTACGAGACGCTGACCGAGGCGGGCTACGCGCCCGAGATGGCGTACTTCGAGTGCCTGCACGAGGTCAAGCTGATCGTCGACCTGATCTACGAGGGCGGCATCGCCAACATGAACTACTCGATCAGCAACAACGCCGAGTACGGCGAGTACGTGACCGGGCCGAAGATCGTCACCGCCGACACCAAGCGCGCGATGCAGGAGGCGCTTGAGCGCATCCAGTCGGGCGAGTACGCGCGCGATTTCATCCTCGAGAACCGCGCCGGCGCGCCCACGCTGCTGTCGCGGCGGCGCATCACGTCCCAGCACTCGATCGAGCAGGTCGGCGAGAAGCTGCGCTCGATGATGCCCTGGATCAAGCGCAACAAGCTCGTCGACCAGACCCGCAACTGACGTCGGGCGAAACCCGACGTCATCCCCGCGAAGACGGGGATCCTTCCTTGACGTTTCACCGAAGGGTTCGCAGGCCCATCCGTGGCGTCACGGCTGAATTCCCGCATCCGCGGGAATGACGAGCGCGCGCCGCGGTACCATTCGCGCGCGATGCCGCTCGAGAACCTGCTGCGCCACGTCGACTGGGGCGCCGTCTACACCGCCAGCGCGTGGACCATCCGGATCGCCGCGCTGGTCTACGTGCCGCAGCGGCGGCCGCCCGCCGCTGCGCGCGCGTGGCTGCTCCTGATCTTCTTCCTGCCGTGGCCGGGGCTCGTCCTCTATCTCCTCATCGGCCGCGCGTACATGCCGCGCCGCCGTTACCGGCTGCAACGCCAGATCCACGAGCTCGCGCGAAGGCTCGTGCCGCGCCCCGATCGCGCCGAAGCCGCCGTCGACGACGTCGTCACGCCCGAGCTCAAGCCGGCGCTGCGCCTCGCCGATGCGCTGTCCGAATTCCCGCCGGTCGGCGGCTGTGCATTCGAGCTTTTGCCCGACTACGACGCCGCGATCGCGCGCGTGATCGCCGAGATCGACGGCGCGCGGCGCTACGTGCACGTCCTCGTCTACATCTTCGAGGACGACGAGGTCGGCCGCGCGGTCGCCGATGCGCTCGCGCGCGCCGCGCGCCGCGGCGTTGCCGTGCGCGTGCTGATGGACGCGATCGGCTCGCGCCGCGGTTTGCGACACCTTGCGCCAGCGCTGCGGGCGGCGGGCGCCGAGGCGATCGCCGTGATGCCGCTTCGCCTGTGGGGCCCGAACGCCGCGCGCTTCGACCTGCGCAATCACCGCAAGATCGTCGTCGTCGACGGCGCCGCCGCGTACTTCGGGTCGCAGAACGTCGTCAGCGCGCGTGCCAACCGCGGCATGGTCAACGAGGAGCTGCTGGTGCGCGCGACGGGCCCGATCGTCGCGCATCTCGAGGCGGTGCTGCTCGCCGACCGCTACCTCGAGACCGGCGACGTGCCGCCGGAGTCGAACCCGCTCGCGCCGCTGCCGGCGGACCCGGCGACCACCGGGCTCGCGCAGGTCGTGCCGAGCGGGCCGGGCTACAGCGAAGGCACCGCCGAGGCGGTGATGGTCGCGCTGATGTATGGCGCGCGTACGCGCGTCGTGCTGACGTCGCCCTACGTCGTGCCGAGCGAGGCGTTCATCGCCGCGATGATCGCCGCGGCGAGGCGCGGCGTCGCGGTCGACCTCATCGTCGACGCCGAGTCCAACAAGCCGCTGGTGCAGCTCGCCCAGCAGTCGTTCTACGACGCGATGCTGCGCGCCGGCGTGCGCATCCACCGCCATTTCGGCAGCTTCCTGCACGCCAAGCACATGAGCATCGACGGCGAGGTCGCGCTGATCGGCTCGTCGAACTTCGACATCCGCTCGTTCGCGCTCAACGCCGAGGTGAGCGTGCTGATCTTCGATCACGGCGTCGTCGCCGCGCTCGCCGACGTGCAGGCGCGCTACCTCGCGCGCTGCGAGGCGGTCACGCTCGAGTCGCGGCGCGCGCTGCCGCTGCCGCGCCGCGCGCTCGAGAACCTCGCGCGGCTGACCGACTCGCTGCTGTAATACGGGCTCCGCCGCGCCTATACTCGCGCGCATGGCCGCCATGCCCGACTCGATCGCACCGCGCCGCCGCCAGCGCGGCTGGGCGGGACTGATCGCGCTGCTCCTGGCGCTGCTGATCGTCGCGTGGCTCGGTCGCACGCTGCTCGCGAAGCTCCTGCCCGCGCCGACCGCTGTCGTCACCACCAAGGGCCACACCAATGCGCGCGGCCCCGGCGGCGGCGCGCCGGCCGACGAGGATGCGACGACGGCGACGCCGGTGCCACGCAACGAGCTCGAGCGCGCGAAGGGCCTCGAGGCCGAGGTGCGCAAGGACGCGGCCGAGCAGGAGAAGCGGATCGACGCGGCAACGCAATAGCGACGAGGCTGGCTATACTGGCGAGTCCGCCGCATCGCCCGCCTCGCCGCCCGTGCCGACGCCCGCCTATCCGCATCCCTTCATCGCCCGCGAGGGCTGGCCGTTCCTCGCGCTGGCGATCGTCGTCGCCGCGCTCCTCTGGTGGTGGTGGTGGCCGCTCGGCGTGCTCGGCGCGCTCGTCGCCGCGTTCGTGCTGCAGTTCTTCCGCGACCCGCCGCGCGAAGTGCCGAGCGACGGCAATGCCGTGCTGGCGCCGGCCGACGGCCGCATCGTCGCCGTCGAGACGGCGCGCGATCCGTGGCTCAAGCGCGACGCGCTCAAGATCAGCGTCTTCATGAACGTGTTCAACGTCCACTCGAACCGCAGCCCGGTCGACGCCGAAGTGATGCACGTCTGGTACGAGCCCGGCGCGTTCGTCAACGCCGCGCTCGACAAGGCGTCGACCGCCAACGAGCGCAACGCGCTGCACCTTCGCACCAGCGAGGGCGTCGACGTCACCGTCGTGCAGGTCGCGGGGCTCGTCGCGCGGCGCATCCTCTGCTACGTCAAGGCCGGCGACCGCGTCGCGCGCGGCACGCGCTACGGCTTCATCCGCTTCGGCTCGCGTGTCGACGTCTACCTGCCGACCGACGCGAAGCCGCGCGCCGCCGTCGGCGACGTCGTGCAGGCGACGTCGACGATCCTCGCCGATTTCGGATGACGGGCCCCCCATGGTCGACTTCGACACCCAGCGCGCGCTGCGCAAGAACCGGATCCGCCGCCGCGGCATCTACCTCCTGCCAAACCTCTTCACGACCGCCGCGCTGTTCGCCGGCTTCTACGCGATCGTGCAGGGGATGGACGCGCGCTTCGACCTCGCGGCGATCGCCGTCTACGTCGCGATGGTGCTCGACGGCCTCGACGGCCGCGTCGCGCGGATGACGCACACGCAAAGCGCGTTCGGCGCCGAGTACGACAGCCTCGCCGACATGGTGAGCTTCGGCGCGGCACCGGCGCTCGTCATGTACGAATGGGTACTGCGCGACATGGGCAAGCTCGGCTGGATCGCGGCATTCGTGTACGTTGCCGGCGCGGCGCTGCGCCTCGCGCGCTTCAACACGTTGCTCGAGGTCGCCGACAAGCGCTGGTTCATGGGGATGCCGAGCCCCTCCGCGGCGGCGCTCGTCGCCGGCTTCGTGTTCATCATCGACGACTACCTGATCGACCCCGAGGGCGTGCGCTGGGTGGCGTGGGCGATCACCGTGTTCGCCGGCCTCGCGATGGTGTCGAACCTCAAGTACTACAGCTTCAAGGCGATCAACCTGCGGCGCAGCGTGCCGTTCCTCGCGATCTTCGCGTTCGTCATCGTTATTGCCGCGCTGGCGTACCAGCCGGCAACGGTGCTGTTCGCGGGCTTTGTCGCGTACGCGATCTCGGGTTTCGTCGTCAGCGCGTGGATGGTTCGCAAGAAGCGCGCCCGGCGCGCCTGACGCCGCGCCGGGCGGCAGCGCCGGCCGTCGGGCTGCGGCGAAAATGCGACACCCTTCGTCCAGACGCATGCGCGCGCGCTTGCGCACCGCAGCATTTTGCGCTAAGGTCGATTTCATGAACGCAAAGTTCTCCGGCCGCGCCCTTTCGCTGGCCATCCTGCGGACGTCGTCCGCCACGCGGCTGGCCGGCGGCTCGGCGCTTGCGCTCGGCCTCGCGCTGCTGCTGCTGCGCCTCGCGCGCACATAATCCCACTCCCAATTCGAGCAGTCCCGTTGCAATGCCCCGGCAGAACCGGCGGCATTGTCGTCCGTTCGGCGGCGCGATTCGCGCGTGCCGCGATGCAGCGCCCAGAGGATTCGAGCCATGAGCACCCCCGTTGAGCCTCACCAAGTCAATGCCAAGTACCGGCCGTTCGCGCCGGTCGGTCTCGCCGACCGCCGCTGGCCGTCGCGCACGATCGACCGCGCGCCCGCGTGGTGCAGCGTCGACCTGCGCGACGGCAACCAGGCGCTGATCGAGCCGATGGACGCCGACCGCAAGATGCGGATGTTCCGGCTGCTCTGCGAGATGGGCTACAAGGAGATCGAGGTCGGCTTCCCGGCGGCGTCGCAGACCGACTACGACTTCATCCGCAAGCTGATCGACGAGGCGCTCATCCCCGACGACGTCACCGTGCAGGTGCTGACGCAGTCGCGCGAGCCGCTGATCCGTCGCTCGTTCGAGGCGCTCACCGGTGCCAAGCGCGCGATCATGCACCTCTACAACTCGACGTCGACGACGCAGCGCCGCGTCGTCTTCAAGATGGACCGCGCGGGCATCGCCGCGATCGCGACGAGCGGCGCGACACTGATCCGCGACGTCGCGAAGCAGTATCCGGGCACGCAGTGGACGTTCGAGTATTCGCCGGAGAGCTTCACCGCGACCGAGCTCGACTTCGCGCGCGACATCTGCGATGCCGTCACGGAGATCTGGCAGCCGACGCCCGCGCACAAGGCGATCCTCAACCTGCCGTCGACGGTCGAGCTCACGACGCCCAACGTCTACGCCGACCAGATCGAGTGGATGAGCCGCAACCTCGCGCGCCGCGATTCGATCGTGCTGTCGGTTCATCCGCACAACGACCGCGGATGTGGCGTCGCCGCCGCCGAGCTCGCGCAGATGGCCGGCGCCGAGCGCGTCGAAGGCTGCCTCTTCGGCAACGGCGAGCGCACCGGCAACGTCTGCCTCGTCACGCTCGGGCTCAATCTCTACACCCAGGGCGTCGATCCCGGCATCGACTTTTCGGACATCAACGCGATCATCCGCACCGTCGAGTACGCGAACCAGATTCCCGTGCACCCGCGCCATCCGTACGGCGGCGACCTCGTGTTCACGGCGTTCTCGGGCTCGCACCAGGATGCGATCAAGAAGGGCTTCGCCGAGCGCCGCGCGTGGCTTGCGGAGGGCAACGCGCGCTGGGACGTGCCGTACCTGCCGATCGACCCGGCGGACGTCGGGCGAACCTATGACGCGGTGATCCGCGTCAACAGCCAGTCGGGCAAGGGCGGCGTCGCCTACCTCCTCGAGCGCGACTACGGCCTCGCGCTGCCGCGGCTCTTGCAGATCGAGTTCAGCCACGCCGTGCAGCGCATCACCGATGCCACCGGCAAGGAGCTCTCGTCGGCCGAGATCCGCGCGGCGTTCGACCGCGAGTATGTCGCGCAGGACCTGCCGGTCTCTTACCGCGACCATCGCGCCCAGCATAACGCCGAGGACGGGCGCGTCGAGCGCCTCTCGGCGCGCGTCGACATCGACGGCGCCGAGCGCACGCTGCAGGGCGCGGGCAACGGTCCCGTCGACGCGTTCGTGCGCGTGCTGCGGGAGTCGCTCGGCTTCGACATCCACGTGCAGAATTACCACGAGCACGGCGTCGGCGCCGGCGAGGACGCGACCGCGGTGTCGTACGTGCAGCTGCGCGTCGGCGCCGACCGCGCCGTGTACGGCGTCGGCCTCGACAGCAACATCGTCACCGCGACGCTGAAGGCGGTGGTGAGCGCGGTCAACCGTGGCGTCCGCCAGGGCATGCTCGCGCTGCCGCCGAAGGAAACGGCCGCGCGCGCGAAGGCGACCGCGTAGCGCGCGACACCGTCATTCCCCGCGGCAGCGGCGCATCGTCATTCCTGCGGGAATGACTCGCCGTCATTCCCGCGCACGCGGGAATCCAGCAGTGGCGCTGCTCCATGGCCTGTGTCATCCCTCGAATCGTCACGACTGGATTCCCGCATTCGCGGGAATGACGGACGAAGTGGACGTGGCGGCTTGCTCACCGTTATGTCCAATTGTATATTGCGAGCGTCGACCTCGGAGGAGATCGTGCATGCGCGGGTTGCGCAGTTCGCTGGCGGCATTCGCCGTCGCGATCGCGGCGGCGACGGCGATGCCGGCACTCGCCGCCGACGTCACGGTGTTCGCCGCGGCGAGCCTCAAGGAGGCGATGGACGCGCAAGCCAGGGCCTTCGAGGCCAAGCGGGGCGACAAGGTCGTCGTGTCGTTCGGCGCGAGCAACGCGCTCGCAAGGCAGATCGAGCAGGGCGCGCCGGCCGACATCTTCATCTCGGCCGATCTCGCCTGGATGGATTACGTCGAGCAGCGCCGCCTGCTCGCCGCCGGCACGCGCACGACGTTGCTGCATAACTCGCTGGTGCTGGTCGCGCCGGCGTCGAGCACGGCGACGCTGGCGATCGCAAGCGGATTCGACCTCGCGGGTGCGCTCGCGGGCGGCAAGCTCGCGATGGCCAATCCCGACAGCGTGCCGGCCGGCCGCTACGGCAAGGCGGCGCTCGAGTCGCTCGGTGCGTGGACCGGCGTCGAGAAGAGTGTCGCGCGCGCCGAGAACGTGCGCGCGGCGCTGGCGCTGGTGTCGCGCGGCGAGGCGCCGTTCGGCATCGTCTATCGCACCGACGCCGCCGCGGACAAGGGCGTGCGCGTCGTCGGCACGTTCCCGACGGGCTCGCATCCGCCGATCGTGTACGCTGCGGCGGTGATCGCGACGTCCCGATCGCCCGCCGCCCGTCCGCTGCTCGACTACCTCCGCGGTGCCGATGCCGCGAGGGTGTGGGAGAGGTACGGCTTCACCGTCGCGCACTAGCCCGTGACCGGCGATCTTCACGGTTTCCTGTCCGCGCAAGAAGCGGGCATCGTCCTGCTGTCGCTCAAGGTCGCCGCGGTGAGCGTCGTCGCGAGCCTGCCATTCGCCACGCTCGCGGCCTACGCGCTGTCGCGCTTCACGTTCCCCGGCAAGGCGCTCGTCGACGCGATCGTGCACCTGCCGCTGGTGCTGCCGCCGGTCGTCGTCGGCTTCGCGCTACTCGTGCTGTTCGGCCGGCACGGACCGGTGGGCCGCGCGCTCGAGCAGTGGTTCGGCCTCGTGTTCGCGTTCCGCTGGACGGGCGCGGCGCTCGCGTCGGCGGTGATGGGATTCCCGTTGATGGTGCGCGCGATCCGGCTGTCGATCGACGCGATCGACCGGCGGTTCGAGACCGCCGCGCATACCCTCGGCGCATCGCGCGCCTGGGTGTTCGCCTCCGTGACGCTGCCGCTCGCGCTGCCCGGCATCATCACCGGCGCGATGCTGTCGTTCGCGCGCGGCCTCGGCGAATTCGGCGCCACGATCACCTTCGTGTCGAACATTCCCGGCGAGACCGAGACGCTGCCGCTCGCGATCTACACGTTGACGCAGGTGCCCGGCGCCGACGCGCAGGCGCTGCGGCTGTCGATCGTCGCGGTCGTGCTGTCGCTCGCGGCGCTGATGGCGTCGGAATGGCTCGCGCGGCGGCACGCCGCGCACGCGCTGAGATGATCGACGTCGACATCGCGCGCTCGCGCGGCCCGTTCCGGCTCGAGGCCGCGTTCCGCGCCGATGCGCCGGTCGTGGGCCTGTTCGGCCGCTCGGGCGCCGGCAAGACGAGCATCGTCGACGCGATCGCCGGCGTCGTCACGCCGGAGCGCGGCCACATCCGCGTCGGCGACGCCACGCTGTTCGACGCTGCGCGCGGCATCGACGTCGCGCCCCCGGCGCGGCGCGTCGGCTACGTGTTCCAGGAGCCGCTGCTGTTCCCGCACCTCTCGGTGCGCGCCAACCTGCACTATGGCTACCGGCTGCGACCGGCGGGCGAGCACCGCATCGAGCCGGCGCGCGTGATCGACGTGCTCGGCCTCGCCGCGCTCCTCGAGCGGCGGCCGGTGACATTGTCCGGCGGCGAGAAGCAGCGCGTGGCGATCGGCCGCGCGCTGCTGTCGCAGCCGCGCATCCTGCTGCTCGACGAGCCGCTCGCCGCGCTCGACGTGCCGCGCAAGGCGGAAATCCTCGACTACATCGAGCGACTGCGCGACGACCTCGCAATCCCCATCGTCTACGTCACGCACTCGGTCGCCGAGATCACGCGGCTCGCCGACGCCGTCGCGGTGATCTCGGAGGGCCGCTGCATCGCCTGCGGCGGTGTCGACGAGGTGATGGGACGGATGGACCTGCGGCCGTTCACCGGTCGCGCCGAGGCGGGCACCGTGGTGGACACCGAGGTGGCGGCGCACGATCCACGCGACCAGTTGACGACGCTTCGGTTCGACGGCGGCGTGCTGGTCGTCCCGGCGCTCGACGCCGCGATCGGTGCGCGCGTTCGCGCACGGATCCGCGCGCGCGACGTGTCGCTCGCGCTGCAGCGACCGTCGGGCATCAGCATCCTCAACATCCTCGAGGGCCGCGTCACCGCGATCCGCGAGGTGCCCGGGCCGGCCGTCGACGTCCAGGTCGCGGTGGGCGAGGCGCAGCTCGTCGCGCGGATCACGCGGCGCTCGCTCGCGCAGCTCGGCCTCGTCGAATCGAGCCCTGTGCACGCGCTCGTCAAGGCGGTGTCGTTCGACCGCCACAGCACCGGCTATGCGGCGGTCGCGCGCGAGGCCCACGATGAGGCCTGACGTGCGCTTCCACGTACTCGCCACGAAGGGCGGCGCGGCGCTCGCGATCGGGCCCGGCAAGATGGCGCTGCTCGAGGCGATCGCGGCGACGGGCTCGATCTCGGCGGCGGCCCGCTCGCTCGGCATGTCGTACCGCCGCGCGTGGATGCTGGTGGACGAGACCAATCGCTGCCTCGCGCAACCCGCGGTGGCGACGGCAACCGGCGGCGAGGGGGGCGGAGGTGCTGCGCTCACCGGATTCGGCGCGGCGTTCATTGCCACCTACCGCGCGATCGAGCGTGACGCGCGCGCCAGCGTCGATGCGAAGCTTGCGCCATTCCTCGGGCATGTGCCGCCGCGGGCCACCCGGCGCCGCTGACCGAAGCTCGTGCCCGCCCAGGGATAACGCACTGCAGCATTGCGGTTAGAATAGGATTCCAAAGCGGTTTTCGCGGCTTCGTCATTATTGCTGGTGCGCCGCCGCACGAGGGGGAATCCGATGACCACGCTGTCCCTGCCGCCCGGCGTCGCGATCCGCGCGCCCGTCTCGCCCGAGCATGCCGGCATCCTCACGCCCGATGCGCTCGCTTTCCACGCGATGCTCGAGCGGGCATTCGACGCGCGCCGCCAGGAGCTCCTCGCCGCGCGTGGCGCGCGCCAGCGCGAGCTCGACGCCGGCGTGCGCCCGGATTTTCCCGCCGCGACGCGCGCGGTGCGCGAGGGCGCGTGGAAGTGCGCGCCGTACCCCGCGGACATCGCCGATCGCCGCGTCGAGATCACCGGCCCGGTCGACCGCAAGATGGTGATCAACGCGCTCAACTCGGGCGCGAACGTGTTCATGGCGGACTTCGAGGACGCCAACACGCCGACGTGGGCGAACAACGTCGACGGCCAGGTGAATCTCGTCGACGCGGTGCGCCGGCGCATTGCGTGGACATCGCCCGAAGGCAAGGCGTACAAGCTCGACGCGCGCACGGCGACGCTGTTCGTGCGGCCGCGCGGCCTGCACCTCGACGAGAAGCACGTGAGCGTCGACGGTCGGCCCGCGGGCGGCAGCCTGTTCGACTTCGCGCTCTTCTTCTTCCACAACGCGAAGGAGCTCCGTGCACGCGGCAGCGGCGCGTACTTCTACCTGCCCAAGCTCGAGGGCCATCTCGAGGCACGCTGGTGGAACGACGTGCTGACGCTTGCCGAGGACGCGCTCGCGTTGCCGCGCGGCGCCGCGCGCGCGACGGTGCTGATCGAGACGATCCTCGCCGCGTTCGAGATGGACGAGATCCTGTTCGAGCTGCGCGAGCATTCGGCGGGCCTCAACGCCGGGCGCTGGGACTACATCTTCAGCTGCATCAAGAAATTCCGCGTCGACCGCGACTTCTGCCTCGCCGACCGCGCACAGGTGACGATGACCACGCCGTTCATGAAGAGCTACGCCGAGCTGCTGGTCAAGACCTGCCATCGCCGCGGCACGTTCGCGATGGGCGGCATGGCAGCGCAGATTCCCGTCAGGAACGACGAGCGCGCCAACGCCGAGGCGTTCGCCAAGGTGAAGGCCGACAAGGAGCGCGAGGCGCGCCAGGGCCACGACGGCACGTGGGTCGCGCACCCGGCGCTCGTTGGCGTGGCGAAGGAAGCGTTCGACCGCCTGATGCCCGCGCCGAACCAGATCGATACGGCGCCGCGCGACGACGTCCATACGAGCGCGGGCGACCTGTTGCGCTTCATGCCCGAGACGCCGATCACCGAGGCCGGCGTGCGCCTCAACATCAGCGTCGCCATCCAGTACATCGGCGCATGGCTCGCGGGGCAGGGAGCGGTGCCCATCAACAACCTGATGGAGGACGCCGCCACCGCGGAGATCTCGCGCTCGCAACTGTGGCAGTGGATCCGCTCGCCGAAGGGCGTGCTCGACGACGGCCGCAAGGTGACGAAGGCGATGTTCGCGGCGATGGTGCCTGACGAGCTGCAGAAGGTCCGCGCGCTGCTCGGCGACGACTACGCGAACGGCCGCTACGACGACGCGGCCGCCATCCTCGTCGAAATCGTCGACGACGACCGCTTCGTCGAGTTCCTGACGCTGCCCGCGTATGCGCGGATCGATTGACGCCCCGTTTGCAACGCCCGCCACGCGACTCGCCGGCACACCCGGCCGGCGCCCGCCGCGCGCAGCGTCGTCACGGGAGGCCGGCGCGCGCGCGTCGCTGATAGGCGCGCGTTATCGCGCATATTGATTACATCAATTGGACCAATCTCCGCGGCCCGCGTAGCATATTCGCAAGACGCGGACGGCAATCGACCCTCCGCGCGATCCCGGGCCTTCGGCGACTGAGCAGCGAAGGCCAACCGAGAGGAGGCAGTTCGATGAAACCGCTGAAGGGCACCAAAACCCACGATAACCTGAAGGCCGCGTTCGCCGGCGAATCGCAGGCCAACCGCCGTTATCTCTATTTCGCCAACAAGGCGGACGTCGAAGGGCAGAACGACGTCGCCGCGCTGTTCCGCTCCACCGCCGAAGGCGAGACCGGTCACGCGCACGGGCATCTCGACTATCTCGCGCAGGTCGGCGACCCCGCAACGGACCTGCCGATCGGCTCGTCGCGGCAGAACCTCAAGGCCGCGGTGGCCGGCGAGACGCACGAGTACACCGACATGTACCCCGGCATGGCGAAGTCGGCGCGCGACGAGCAATTCGCCGAGATCGCCGACTGGTTCGAGACGCTCGCCAAGGCGGAGCGCTCGCACGCGAACCGCTTCCAGAAGGCGCTCGACGCGCTGTCCGACTGAGGGCGGGGTGATGGATTCCGGCGTCGGCGGCGCTCCCGCCGCGCCGCCGAAGTCTGTTTCCGCGGAAAGATTTCCAGCCGATTCTTTCCATTGAAATGAGCGGCCCGCGTCCCGCCGGGGCGCTCGCGCCGATGCCGCGATGACCCGCGAAGGCAGCCTCGAGGCACCCACCCGCCACCCGGTCGCGTGGCGCGACCCGGCGTTCTACGCGCACGACGCGTTCGAGGCAGAGGCCGCGCGCATCTTCGACATCTGCCACGGCTGCCGCCGCTGCGTGAACCTGTGCGGCGCGTTCCCCACGCTCTTCGACCTCGTCGACGAGACCAAGGGCGGCGAGGTCGAGGAGGTCGCGCGCGCGGACTTCTGGAAAGTCGTCGATCAGTGCTACCTGTGCGACGTCTGCTACATGACCAAGTGCCCGTACGTGCCGCCGCATCCGTGGAACGTCGACTTCCCCCACCTGATGCTGCGCGGCAAGGCCATCCGCTTCAAGGATGGCGAGACGCGCCTGCGCGATCGCGTGCTGACGTCGACCGACCGCGTCGGCAGGCTCGCGTCGATCCCGGTGGTCGCACAGGCGGTCAACGCCGCGAATCGCACGCCGGCGTTGCGGCGTGTGCTCGACCGCACGCTCGGCGTCGCCGCGGCGACCGAGCTGCCGCCGTACGCGTCGAAGCGCTTCCGCGCGCATGCGGCGGCGTCGGGTGACTGGCCGGTGCGCGACGGTTCGCGCACGCCGGGGCGCGTCGCGGTGTTCGCAACCTGCTACGTCAACTACAACGAGCCCGGCATCGGTCACGATCTCTTGAAGCTCCTCGCGCACAACGAGATCCCGTACACGCTCGTCGAGCAGGAGGCGTGCTGCGGGATGCCCAAGCTCGAGCTCGGCGACTTCGCGTCGGTGGAGAAGCTCAAGAACGTCAACATCCCCGTCCTCGCGCGCTACGCCCAGGAAGGCTTCGCGATCCTCGCGCCGGTGCCGTCGTGCACGCTGATGTTCGAGCAGGAGCTGCCGCTGCTCTTCCCCGACGACGAGGACGTGAAGCGGGTCGCCGCGGCGATGTTCGACCCGTTCGAGTATTTCGTGCTGCGCGACAAGGACGGGCTCTTGAAGCGCGACTTCAAGGCGCCGCTCGGCAAGGTGAGCTATCACATCCCCTGTCACTCGCGCGTGCAGAACGTCGGCCAGAAGACGCGCGAGGCGCTCGAGTGGATCCCCGATACGAAGGTGCACACCGTCGAGCGCTGCGCCGGCCATGACGGGACGTTCGGCGTGAAGACCGAGTTCTACGCGATGTCGATGAAGATCGGCCGCCCGGTGTTCCGGCAGATGGCCGAGGACGCGCCCGACTACGTGAGCTCCGACTGCCCGATCGCCGGCCGCCGCATCGCCGAGGGCATCGACAAGGCGGCGGAAGGCGATGCCGAACACGTCACGAGCGACGGCGAGCGGACGCCGACGGCGCGCCGCGCGCACCCGCTGACGCTGATGTGCATCGCGTACGGCCTCGGCGACTGACGATGGCCAGGATCGCGCGCGACTCGCTGATGACGCTCGAGGCCTACGCGCGCGGGCGCAAGGATTTCCGCGCGCGCGTCATCGCGCACAAGAAGCTGCGCACCGTGCACGTCGGCGACCACGTGACGCTCTTGTTCGAGGACGAGCTGACGATGCGCTACCAGGTGCAGGAGATGCTGCGCATCGAGCGCATCTTCGAGGACGAGGGCATCGACGCCGAGCTGGCCGCGTACAACCCGCTGGTGCCCGACGGCAGCAATCTCAAGGCGACGATGCTGATCGAGTACGACGATCCCGATGAGCGCAAGGAGATGCTTGCGCGGATGAAGGGCATCGAGGACGCCACGTGGATCGCGGTCGCCGGCATGTCTCGCGTGATGGCGATCGCCGACGAGGACATGGACCGCGAGAACGACGACAAGACCTCGTCGGTGCACTTCCTGCGCTTCGAGCTCGCGCCGCCGATGATCGCGGCGCTGAAAAGCGGCGCCGCGCTCGCGGCGGGCGTCGACCACCCGGCGTATCGCGCCGAGGCGACGCTAGCGCCGGCGACGCGCGACGCGCTGGTCGCCGACCTCGACTAGCGCGCGGCGCTCGCGCGCTGCCAGTCGTCGCGGTCGACGCGCCGGATCACCAGCGTCGCCGCGCGCCCGCGGTGATCGACCTTCTCGCGCGCGACCTCGCGCATCCCGCATTTCGCGAGCACGCGCGCCGACGCGAAGTTGTCGGCGATATGCGCCGCCATCAGCCACGCGAGGTCCGTGTGCAGGAACAGCGCATCGACGCCGGCGCGCGCCGCCGCCGTCGCGTAGCCGCGGCCCCAGTACGGGCGGCCGATCCAGTAGCCGACGTTGCCGTGCGGGTTCGGCGTGATGCGCAGTCCGAGCGTGCCGACGAGCGTGCCGTCGCGGCGCTCGATGCCGTAGACGAAATCGCCGCGGCGGCGCTCGTCGCGGTGCGTCGCGATCCACGCGCGCGCGGCGCCCGGCGGATATGGATGCGGGATCGTCGCGGTCATCGCCGCCACGCGGGCGTCCCCGGCGAGCCGCTGCACGGTCGGCGCATCGGCGAGCACGAGTGGCCGCAGTCGCACGACGCCGCCGTCGATCAGGCGCGGCAGCACAGCGGGTCGCGCGAGAGCCGCTCGGCGCGCCACGCCGTCAGTCGCGGAAGTTCTCGTACTGCAGCGGAAAATCGGTGATCGATTTCCTGACCAGCGCGATCGCTGCCTGCAGGTCGTCGCGCTTGCCGCCCGACACGCGCAGCGAATCGCCCTGGATCGACGCCTGCACCTTGAGCTTGCTGTCCTTGACGAGCCGCTGGATCCTCTTGGCGAGCTCCTGGTCGACGCCTTCGCGCACGCTGACCACCTGCTTCACCTTGTTGCCGGAGATCTTCTCGGGATCGGCGTGCTTCAAGCTGCGTGTGTCGACGCCGCGCTTGGCGAGCTTGGCGAGCACGATGTCGGTGACCTGCTTCAGCTTGAACTCGTCGTCGGCGTAGAGCGTCAGCGTCTTGTCGCCGATCTCGACGCGGGAGTCCGACCCCTTGAAGTCGAAGCGTGTGCCGAGCTCCTTGTTCACCTGGTCGATCGCGTTGCGCACCTCGACCTGGTTGACCTCGGAGACGATGTCGAAGGAAGGCATGGGCGAATGTTAACCGATGGCGTGGCGGGGCGCTCGCTCGTCATCCCCGCGAAAGCGGGGATCCAGCCTTGACGCATCGGTGCAGCGTTCGCTCGCTCTGTCGCTGCGCCAGCACTGGATTCCCGCGTGCGCGGGAATGACGATGAGCAGTGTTCATGATCACGGAAACGAGGGCGTACAGCACGACCGCTAGCCGCCGTCATCGAGGACACGCGGAAAGCTCGCGTGCAAAAGGCGCGACAGTGCCCGGTCGGCGAGGATGCGCCCGCCGGTCTGGCAGCGCGCGCAATAGTTGCACTCGTTCTCGGCGTAGACGATGCGCTGGACGGGCGCGCCACAGGCAGGGCAGGGCTTGCCGAACCGCCCGTGCACGGCCATGCCGTCGCGGAACGCGGTGACCTTCTCCGGGAATCCGCCGGCGGCCTCGGCGGTGAGCCGCGCGCGCCATTCGGCGAGCACCTCGCGCGCCGCGGTGTAGAGCCCGGCCACCGCCTCGGGGGTGAGCTTCTGCGTCGTCGCGAGCGGCGACAACTTCGCACGGTGCAGGATCTCGTCGGAATACGCGTTGCCGATGCCGGCGAACGTGTGCGGATCGGTCAACGCGCGCTTGAGCGTATGGTTCTCGGCGGTGAGCCGCGCCGCGAACGCCGCGGCGTCGATGGCCTCGACCTCGAGCCCGCCCCTGTCGAACGCCGCCAGCGCCGCCTCGCCTTCGACGAGATGCAGCGAGGCGCGCCGCTTGGTGCCCGCCTCGGTGAGGACGAGCGTGCCGCCCGCGAAGGCGATGCGCGCCAGCGCGATGCGCGCCGGCGCCTTGCCGCCGGCCGCGAGCCAGCGCAGCCGGCCGGCGATCATCAGGTGCACGACGAGGTGCAGGTCGCCTTCCAGGTCGACGACGATGCGCTTGCCGAGGCGATGCACACGCAGGACGCGGCGCCCGACGATCGCGTCGATCGGCGGCACGGCAGTGCGCAGCACGAACGGGCTCGCGATCGTCACGCCGGCGACCGGCATGCCGACGATCCGCGCCGCGAGCGCGCTCACGTAGACGTCGACGTCGGGGAGCTCGGGCATTCGACTAAACTAGCGCGTTTTCGCTCACGAGCCTCGCCAAGCCTCGCCATGTCGCACATCCTCACGAGCCTGCCCGTCGGACGCAAGGTCGGCATCGCGTTCTCCGGTGGCCTAGACACCAGCGCCGCGCTGCACTGGATGCGCGCCCGGGGCGCGATTCCCTACGCGTACACGGCGAACCTCGGCCAGCCCGACGAGCCCGACTACGACGACATCCCGCGGCGCGCCAAGGCCTACGGCGCCGAGGCGGCGCGCCTGGTGGATTGCCGCGCGGCGCTCGCCGCCGAAGGCATCGCCGCGCTGCAGGCGGGGGCGTTCCACATCTCGACCGCGGGCGCCACCTATTTCAACACGACGCCGCTCGGCCGCGCGGTCACCGGCACGATGCTGGTGGTGGCGATGCGCGAGGACGCCGTCGACATCTGGGGTGACGGCAGCACGTTCAAGGGCAACGACATCGAGCGCTTCTACCGCTACGGCCTGCTCGCCAACCCGAACCTCGAGGTCTACAAGCCGTGGCTCGACGCGCGCTTCATCGACGAGCTCGGCGGCCGCAAGGAGATGTCCGAGTACCTGGCACGCGCCGGCTTCGACTACCGGATGACGGTCGAGAAGGCGTACTCCACCGACTCCAACATGCTGGGCGCGACGCACGAGGCGAAGGACCTCGAGTTCCTCGACAAGGGCATGAAGATCGTCGCGCCGATCATGGGCGTCGCGTCCTGGCGCGACGACGTCACAGTGAAGGCGGAGACGGTGAGCGTGCGCTTCGACGAGGGCTGCCCGGTTGCGCTCAACGGCATCGCGCATGACGACCCGGTCGAGCTCATCCTCGCCGCGAACGCGATCGGCGGTCGCCACGGCCTCGGCACGAGCGACCAGATCGAGAACCGCATCATCGAGGCGAAGAGCCGCGGCATCTACGAGGCGCCGGGAATGGCGCTGCTGTTCATCGCGTACGAGCGCCTCGTCACCGGCATCCACAACGAGGACACGATCGAGCAGTACCGCGACAACGGCCGGCGCCTCGGCCGGCTTCTCTACCAGGGACGGTGGTTCGACCCGCAGGCACTGATGCTGCGCGAGACCGCGCAGCGCTGGGTGGCGCGCGCGGTCACCGGCGAGGTCGCGATCGAATTGCGGCGCGGCAACGACTACTCGATCCTCGACACGCGAAGCCCCAACCTCACGTACAAGCCCGAGCGGCTGACGATGGAAAAGGGCGAGTCGGCGTTCACGCCGCAGGACCGCATCGGCCAGCTGACGATGCGCAACCTCGACATCGCCGACACGCGCGACAAGCTCGCGACCTATTCGCGCGCCGGCCTCATCCGCGCCGGCGACGACGCGCTGCTGCCGAAGCTCGCCGACCGCGACAACTGAGCTCCCTCTCCCGCGTGCGGGAGAGGGTCGCGGTGAGGGCGTCCCGCAAGCGGGAAAGGGTTGGAGCGAGGGTCCGCAACTGGGAGAAGGGAGGGGTGAGGGTCGTCAGTCGACCTTGAGCCCCACCGACTTGATCACCGGCGCCCAGCGCTTCGCTTCGTCGTCGACGAGCTTGGCGAATTCCTCAGGCGTGCCGCCAACCAGCGCGAAGCCTTGCGTGTTCATCCGCGCGACGACGTCGGGCTCCTTGAAGATCGCGTTGATCTCCTTGTTGAGCCGGTCGATGATCGCGCGCGGCGTGCCTGCCGGGACCATGACGCCGTTCCACGCCAGCGCTTCGAAGCCCGGATAGCCCGACTCGGCGATCGACGGGATGCCAGGCAAGAGCGGAAACGGCTTCGCGGTCGTGACCGCGATCGCGCGGAGCTTGCCGGCCTTGATCTGCCCCTGCAGCGGCGGCATCACCGCGAACAGCATTTGCGTCTCGCCCTGCACGGTCGCCATCACCGCGGGCGGCGAGCCGTTGAACGGGATGTGCACGACGTCGATGCCGGACATCTGCTTGAAGAGCTCCATGTTGAGGTGCGACGAGCTGCCGTTGCCGACGGACGCGTACGAGAGCTTGCCGGGATTCGCCTTCGCATACGCGACGAGCTCGGCGATCGAGTGCACGGGCAGGCTCGCCGTCACCGCGAGCACGTTGGGCTGGCTCGTCGTCGTGATCACCGGCGCGAGGTCCTTGTCGACGTTGTACGGCAGCTTCTGCAGCAGCGGTGCGAACGCCAGCGGGCCGTTGTAGCCGAGCAGCATCGTGTAGCCGTCGGGTGCGGCGTGCGCGACCTCGGCGGTGGCGACGGTGCCACCCGCGGCCGGCTTGTTCTCGACGACGACCGGCTGGCCCAGGCGCGGCGCGAGCTTGTCGGCGATCGCGCGGCCGAGCACGTCGATCGAGCTGCCCGCAGGTGCCGTCATCACGAACTTGATCGGGCGCTCCGGCCAATTGTCGGCGGCCGCGGGCAGCGCGGCGAGCGCTGCGGCGCCAACGGCGCACGCCGCGATCAGTCGATTGAGTCGCATGGTGACTTCTCCTCGTGGTTGGGCGAATGGCGGCGCGTCAGTCGACGCGGCCGCACAACAGGAATTCGAGTAGCGCCTTCTGCGCGTGCATCCGGTTCTCGGCCTCGTCCCAGACGACGCTCTGCGGGCCGTCGATCACGTCGGCCGCGACTTCCTCGCCGCGATGCGCCGGCAGGCAGTGCATGAAGAGCGCATCGGGCTTGGCGCGCGCCATCATCGCCGCATCGACGCACCAGTCGGCGAACGCCGTGCGGCGCTCTTCGTTCTCGGCCTCGTAGCCCATGCTGGTCCACACGTCGGTGGTGACGAGGTCGGCATCGCGGCAGGCTTCGTGCGGATCGTCGAAGGTGGTGAGGTGGGCCGCCTCGCCCGCGCCGAGCCGTGCGCGATCGACGAGGTAGCCTGCAGGCGCCGACACGTTGAGGCGGAAATCGAAGAGCCGCGCCGCCTGCAGCCACGTGTAGCACATGTTGTTGGCGTCGCCGATCCACGCCACCGTGCGGCCGGTGAGCGGCCCGCGATGCTCGACGTACGTGTAGACGTCGGCGAGGATCTGGCAGGGGTGATACTCGTTGGTGAGGCCGTTGATCACCGGCACGCGCGAGTGCGCGGCGAAGCGCTCGATGATCGCCTGCCCGAACGTGCGGATCATCACCACGTCGACCATCCGCGACACCACGCGCGCGACATCCTCGATCGGCTCGCCGCGGCCGAGCTGCGTGTCGCCGCGGTTCAGGTTGATGGCGATGCCTCCGAGCTGGTTCATCCCCGCCTCGAACGACACGCGCGTGCGCGTCGACGCCTTCTCGAACACCATCGCCAGCGTGCGGTCGCGCAGCGGCTGGTAGAGCTCGTAGCGCTTGAAGCGGTCCTTGATCCAGCGCGTGCGTGCGAAGAGGTGCAGGATCTCGTCGCGCGAGAAGTCGGCGAGCTGCAGGAAGTGTCGGACGGGCGGCGCCATGCGGGCGTTGCGCAAGGGGAAGGCGCGCGCGCCGTCCCGCAGTGACAAACGAAAATGTTAGCACGCGCACCGCGCCCGTTGTCATTCCCGCGAAGGCGGAAATCCAGTGCTGTCATTCCCGCGAAGGCGGAAATCCAGTGCTGTCATTCCCGCGAAGGCGGAAATCCAGTGCTGTCATTCCCGCGAAAGCGGGAATCCAGCCGTGACGCTCGCATGGTCGTCACATCTGGATCCCCGCCCCTCGATTACTGCGCTCGAGGGCAAGTTTCGCGGGGATGACGACCCGCTTTCGCGGGCGTGACGAGTGGCGTGACCGCGTCAGGCGCCCGGCGCGACGACCAGGCGATCGCGCCCGGCGCCCTTGGCGGCGTACAGCGCGCGGTCGGCGGCGGAGATGAGCTCGGCGAACGTCTGGCCGTTCTGCGGCGACACGGCGATGCCCGCCGAGAACGTGAAGCCCGTCAGCGTCTCGCTCGCCCAGTCGACGCTCGTCGCACGCAAGCGGTCGGCGAGCGAGGCGAGCGCGACCGTCGCGCCCTCGCCATCGGTGTCGGGCAGCACGATGCAGAATTCCTCGCCGCCGTAGCGGCAGATCACGTCCGACGGCCGCAGCGCCGAGGAGAAGAGGCGCCCGATCGACATCAGCACCTTGTCGCCGGCGAGGTGGCCGTGCATGTCGTTGACGCGCTTGAAGCGGTCGAGGTCGATCAGCGCGACCGCCAGCGAGCTCGCACGCCGCGCCGAGCCCGACAGCAGCGCCGGCACGACCGAGTCGAGATAGCGGCGGTTGAAGAGCTGCGTCAGCGGGTCGTGCACGGCCTCGCTGGCGAGGCGCGACTGCAGCTCCTCGACTTCGCGCATCTTGCGCGACAGCTCGTTGTTGAGGCGCTCGAGCTGGCGGTTGAGCGCCTCGCTCTCGCGGCGCTGGCGCTCGGCGCGATCGCGCTCGGCGCGCGCGTGGCGCAGCTCGTGGTCGAACTTGAGGAGGTCGTACTTGACGCTGGCGCGATTGATGAGCCGCTCGCTCGTGACGGCGAACAGGCGCTTGTGGTTTTCGTACGCGTCCTCGAAGTTGCCAAGCAGCGACGCGCGCTCGGCGACCAGCGCATGCGCCTTGCACAGCGTCGGCACGTGGTGGACTCGCGTCGCCGCATCGACGGCGCGCGCGAGGACCGGCAGCGGCCCCGCGCCCGGATCGCGCGCATGGGCGAGCACCGCCTCGGCCCAGCGGTAGTTGACCTCGTTGTAGCCGCCGGGATAGGCCTCGTAGATCTGCCGCCCGAGGTCGACGGCGCGCGCGGCGTCGTCGAAGCGGCGGTTGAACGCATAGACCTCGGCGGCGATCGCGCAGTAGTGGTTCTGCGCCGCGCGCGCGACGCGCAGCGTCGCGTCGTCGAGCATCGTGTCGACGGTGGCGAGGGCCGCCGCGTGGTCGCCGAGGCCCTGCAGCGCCTCGGCGAGGTTCGAGCGCGCGAACAGCATCAGCTGCGGGTTGTTGAAGCGCGACTGTATCTCGAGCGCGTCCTGCGCGAGCTCGCGCGCCGGCGCGTAATCGCCGACGGTGACGAGCGCCGCGGCGAGGTTCGACATCACCGTCGGCAGCTGCGGCGACAGGTCGACCGAGCGCAGCGTCTCGAGCGCCTGGTAGATGTAGCGGATCGCCTCGTCGACCTGGTCGGCGTAGAAGAACGTGGCGCCCAGCGCGTTGAGCAGCCAGAAGCGGTCCTCGGCCGGCAGGAGCACGGCGGCCTCGTCGCGGATCGCGAGCAGGCGCTCGCGCGCGGGCACCGGTGCCTGCTGGACGATCAAAAGGCGCGAGCTGCCGATCTCGGCGAGGAGCTGGCCGCGACGGTCTCCACAGCGCTCGAAGATCTCGCGCGCACGCGCTAGACCCGCCTCGGCCTCGACCGGCATCGCCGAGAAATAAAGGTGATTGAACGCGAGGGTGATCTCGGCCCAGCCGCGCGTGCGCTCGTCGCTCCCGGGTTCGGCGAGCATCGCGCGCGCCGACTCCTGCGCCGCCAGCGGATCGCGGAAATGACGCTCCCACAGCAGCACGCCGCGGTCGGCGGCGGCCGGCGCGGTGGCGGACGGCGGGGATGGAGCGAGGACGGGCATCGGCAGGAACGCGTGGTGCGGTCGATGATGGTAGCGCGTGGAGGCAACTATGCAAGGCGTCTGCCCGCACTGTGTCCTACATGTTGCGTCCCGTAAAATGCGCGGTGCCCGCCGATCCGGATGCCGCCTCCGCCGCGCCTCGCCACGACGCCGTGCTGTGGGGCACGACGATCGCGGGACGGCCGTTCCGCCCGAGCGACTGGGCCGAGCGCCTGGCCGGGCTGACGTCGGCGTTCGGTGCCGAGCGCAAGCTCGCCTATTCGCCGCTGGTGTGCCCCGTCGACGTGCGCGGCTCGCACGCGCTCATCGTGTCGCACGCGCTCGCGGACCTCGAGCCCCGGCTCTACCAGTTCCTGCTCAATTTCGCGCGCGACAACGCGCTGGTGGTCACCTGGGAGGCGAACGCGATTGACGCACCGCGTCAACTTGAGCCGCCGCCCGGAGTCGCCGTGCATGGCGAGCCGCGCGAGCCGGTCTGATGCCGGCGACACCAAGGCGGGCGACAAAAAAGGCGCCCCGCGTGGGACGCCTTTGCGTGGAGCGAGGGTGAACGCTCCGCTAGGCCAGCGCCTTGACCGCCTGCGCGAGGCGCGACTTGGTGCGCGACGCGAGGTTCTTGTGCACGATCTTCTTGTCGGCGATGCGGTCGATCGTCGACTGCGATTCCTGCAGCACCTTGGCGGCAGCCGCCTTGTCGCCGGCGGCGATCGCCTTGCGGACCTTCTTCACTGCGGTGCGGAGCTCGGACTTCTGGCTCGCGTTGCGCTTGCGGGTCGCTTCCGACTGCCGCGCGCGCTTCTTGGCTTGCGCCGAATTGGCCATGACTGTGGGTTCCTCGGTACGGCCGCGCCCCTGTCGGTGCGGCTCGGAGCGCCTTGGCGCCGGCATGGCGCGGCAAGGCTTGAAAGACCCGCGATAATATCCGATTTCCCCAATCCCCGCAATGTCTTAGCCGCGGCGCCTGCCGCCGGCTCCCGGCCATGAACCTCCTTCGCGTCGTCTCCACCGTCAGCGGCATGACGCTGCTGTCGCGGATCACCGGGCTCGCGCGCGAGAGCATCAAGGCGACGGTGTTCGGCGCGGGCCCCGCGATGGACGCGTTCGAGGCTGCGTTCCGCCTGCCCAATCTCCTGCGCCGGATGTTCGGCGAGGGCGCGATGAGCCAGGCGTTCGTGCCCATCGTCGCCGAATACCACCGCCAGCGCGGCGCCGAGGCGACGCGCGGGCTCGTCGCCGACGCGTCGGGGCTGCTCGCGCTGATCCTCCTCGTCGTGTCGGTGGCGGGTGTCGTCGCCGCGCCGTTCCTCGTCTACGTGCTCGCGAGCGGCTTCGCCGCGACGCCGGGCAAAGTCGAGCTGACGGCGCAGATGATCCGGATCATGTTCCCGTACATCTTCTTCGTCTCGCTCACCGCACTCGCGGGCGGCGTGCTCAACGTGCATCGCCGCTTCGCCGTGCCGGCGTTCACGCCGGTGCTGCTCAACCTTTGCGTGATCGGCGCCGCGATCTACCTCGCGCCTTACTTCGATCCGCCGATCGTCGCGCTGGCGTGGGGCGTTGCGCTCGGCGGCATCGCGCAGCTCGCATTTCAGCTCCGCCCGCTCGCGAAGATCGCGATGCTCGCTTGGCCGCGCGTCGACTGGCGCGACCCGGGTGTACGCCGGGTCCTGCGCGCGATGGGGCCCGCGGTGGTCGGCGTATCCGCCGCGCAGATCTCGGCGCTGATCAACACGCAGCTCGCGGCGTGGCTCGGCGACGGCCGCATCTCGTGGATCACCTATGCCGATCGCCTGATGGAATTCCCGAGCGCGCTGCTCGGCGTCGCGCTCGGTACGGTGCTACTGCCGTCGCTCGCCAAGCACCACAGCGACGCCAACCCGCGCGAATACTCGGCGCTCCTCGACTGGGGCCTGCGCCTCGCCTGCCTCGCGGCGCTGCCGGCGGCGGTCGCGCTGTGGTTCCTCGCGCTGCCGATGATCGTCACGCTCTACCAGTACGGCCACTTCTCGGTCAACGACGCGCTGCGCACGCGCGAGGCGCTGCTGGGCTACAGCTTCGGGCTCCTCGGCATCGTGCTGGTGAAAATCCTCGCGCCCGGCTTCTACGCGCGGCAGATGATGAAGACGCCGGTCAAGATCGCTTTCGCGAGCGTGCTCGTCACGCAGGCATTCGCGCTGACGCTGATGTGGCGGATCGGCCACGCGGGCCTGACGCTCGCGACGAGCATCGGCGCCACGTTCAACGCGGCGCTGCTCTGCTTCCTGCTGGTGCGCCGCGGCCTTTACGTGCCGCAACCGGGCTGGGGGCCGTTCGCCGCGCGTCTGGTCGTCGCGCTCGGCGTGCTCGGCGTCGTGCTGTGGCTGATCGTCGGGTCCGCCGACGCGTGGCTCGCGGCGGGGCTGTGGCACCGGCTCGCGCGCCTCGCAGGCACGATCTTCGCGGGCGTGCTCGCCTATTTCGCGACGCTGTACGCACTCGGGTTCCGGCTGCGCGACTTCAACCGCTCGGAAGAGCACTGACTACGGCTTGCGATGCGGGCAGCGGACCTTGGTGCAGTCGGCGTACAGGTAGAGCGCGTGGTCGACGATCTCGAAGCCGCGCTCGTGGGCGATGCGCGTCTGGCGCTTCTCGATCTCGGCGTCGTAGAACTCCTCGACGCGGCCGCACTGCATGCACACGAGGTGGTCGTGGTGCTTGCCCTCGTTGAGCTCGAACACCGCCTTGCCCGACTCGAAATGGTGGCGCACGAGCAGGCCCGCCTGCTCGAACTGCGTGAGCACGCGGTAGACGGTGGCGAGGCCGATGTCGAGGCCTTCGCCGACCAGCAGCCGGTACACGTCCTCCGCGGTCAGGTGGCGGACCTTGGAATTCTCGAAGAGCGTGATGATGCGAAGCCGAGGCAACGTCGCCTTCAGTCCCGCGCTCTTGAGATCGTGTGTGGTCATCGACGGTCGTCCATGCGGGGGGACTCGACCCCCGCGGCTATAATAGCGGCTCCGTTCAGGCTTTCCCATAGCGAGTGAGTAGCGTGCCGCAGGCCCCGATCCGCCGATGCCTCGCGTGCGCCGTCGCGGCGCTCGCGCTGTCGTCGTGCCAGACGATGGACAGCTACATGCCGAGCTGGCGCAACTTCGGCATCTACAAGCTCGACATCAACCAGGGCAACTACCTCACGCAGGACATGGTCGACAAGCTCAAGGTCGGCATGACCGAAGTGCAGGTTCAACAGGCGCTCGGCACGCCGATGCTCGCCGATCCGTTCCACGCCGACCGCTGGGACTACATCTACCGCTATACGCGCCAGGACAAGCTCGTCGAGAGCCGCGAGTTCCGCGTCTACTTCGTCGACAACAAGCTCGCGCGCTGGGAAGGCGACGAGGTGCCGCGCTCCGCCGCGGAGCTGAACCGCATCGCCGCCGAGCGCTCGCTCGGCCAACCGCCGGCCGACGACCGGAGCTGGTGGGACAAGTTCATCGGCATCTTCCACCGGAATGACTGACGCGCCCCGCGCGAGCGCGTCCACCTCGACGCCGCTTCGCGTCGGCGTCGCGGGCGCGTCGGGGCGGATGGGCCAGGCGCTGATCGCGGCGACGCTGGCGGCGCCCGATCTCGCGCTCGCCGCAGCGCTCGACGTGCCCGGATCCGCGTTTCTCGGCAGCGACGCCGGCGCGCGCATCGGCCGCGTCAGCGGCGTGACCGTCGACGCCGACATCGATGCCGCGCTTGCGCGCATCGACGTGCTGATCGACTTCACGCGACCCGAGGGCACGCTGCGCCATGCCGCCGCGTGCGCCGCGCGCGGCACGCGGCTCGTCGCCGGCACCACCGGGCTCGACGATGCCGGCAAGGCCGCGATCGCGGAATGCGCGCGCAACGTCGCGATGGTGCTTGCCCCCAACATGAGCGTGGGCGTCAACGTGCTGGCGGCGCTGGTCGAGCTCGCCGCGGCGCGCCTTGGCCCCGCGTACGACATCGAAGTGCTCGAGATGCACCACCGGCACAAGGTCGACGCGCCGTCGGGCACCGCGCTCGCGCTCGGCGAGGCCGCCGCGCGCGGCGCCGGCGTCGCGCTCGCCACGCACGCCGTGTATGCGCGGGAAGGCGTCACCGGCGAACGGCGCGGCGGCACGATCGGCTTCGCGACGCTGCGCGGCGGCGACGTCGTCGGCGAGCACACGGTGCTGTTCGCCGGCAGCGGCGAGCGCATCGAGCTCACGCACCGCGCGACCTCGCGCGCCAATTTCGCCGAAGGCGCGCTGCGCGCAGCGCGCTTCGTGAGATCGCGCCCCGCCGGCCTCTACGACATGCGCGACGTGCTGGGCCTCTAGGGCGCGTGCAATTCGCGCGGCCGCTGCGCCGCATGCGAGCGCCTGCCGGCGGCTCGCGCGACGTTCCGCCGCAGCCGCACGCGATTGCCGCGCGGGCCGGTTTGCGGTAGAATGCGTTGCTTCAGGCGGGGGGGCGACAAGCTCCCCCGTTTGCACGTCCAGCGTCCCCCCGGGGCATGACCTGACGCACGGGGCCGCGAAGCCGAATGTCGCCGCATCGCCCCATGGCCAACGCACCCGCCGCCTCCGCCGACGCGCTGTTTCCCGCGCGGCCGCCTGCGCTCCTGGCGCTCGCCGACGGCACGTTGTTTCGTGGCGTTTCGATCGGCGCGGACGGGCAGGCGTCGGGCGAGGTCGTGTTCAACACGTCGATGACGGGCTACCAGGAGATCCTGACCGATCCCTCCTACGCCGGCCAGATCGTCACGCTCACCTACCCGCACATCGGCAACGTCGGCATCAACGCCGAGGACGTCGAGTCGCGCAAGCCGTTCGTTGCGGGCCTCGTGATCCGCGACCTGGCATTGCGCGTGTCCAACTTCCGCGCGCAGCAGTCACTGTCCGACTACCTCGCCGCCCACGGCGTCGTCGCGATCGCCGAAATCGATACGCGCAAGCTGACGCGCATCCTGCGCGAGAAGGGGGCGCAGAACGGCGCGATCTTCGCGGCACCCGCGATCGACATTGACGTCGAGCGGCGCGCGCTCGCGCTGGCGCGCGGCGCCCCGGCGATGGCGGGACTCGACCTCGCGCGCGACGTCACGATCGCCGGCGACTACGGCTGGTCTGGCGGCACGTGGGCGCTCGGCGATGGCTACCGGCCGTCGGGCGAGGCGAAGTACCACGTCGTCGCCTACGACTTCGGCGTGAAGCACAACATCCTGCGGATGCTGAGCGACCGCGGCTGCCGCGTCACCGTCGTGCCGGCGCAGACGTCGGCGAAGGACGCGATGGCGCTGGCACCCGACGGCATCTTCCTGTCCAACGGCCCGGGCGATCCCGAGCCCTGCGGCTACGCGATCGACGCGATCCGCGAGCTCGTCGAGCGCGACGTGCCGACCTTCGGCATCTGCCTCGGCCACCAGCTCCTCGGCCTCGCCTCCGGCGGTCGCACGATGAAGATGAAGTTCGGCCATCACGGCGCCAATCATCCGGTGCTCGACAAGGATACGGGCCACGTGTTCATCACCAGCCAGAACCACGGCTTCGCCGTCGACCCCGCGACGCTGCCCGGCAACGTGCGCGTGACGCACGTGTCGCTGTTCGACGGCAGCCTGCAGGGCATGGCGCGCACCGACCGGCGCGCGTTCAGCTTCCAGGGGCATCCCGAGGCGAGCCCCGGCCCGCACGACATCGGCTATCTGTTCGACCGCTTCATCGCGCAGATGGCCGAAGCGAAGACATGAGCGCGCAGGGGACTTCCATGAGCACCGTCAACACGCCGATCGACACCGCCGTGGTGCGCGCCGCGCTCGACGAGGCGGCGCAGGCGCTCGACGGACTGAGGCGCAACGACGAAGCGCTCGCTGCCGTGGCGCGCGCAGCGTCGCTCCTCGCCGACGCGTTCGCCGCGGGTCGCAAGGCGATGTCCTGCGGCAACGGCGGCTCGATGTGCGACGCGATGCATTTCGCGGAGGAGCTCTCGGGCCGCTTCCGCGACGACCGACCCGCATATCCGGCGGTGGCGATCAGCGACGTCACGCACATGAGCTGCGTGGGCAACGACTACGGCTTCGAGCGCGTGTTCGCGCGCTTCGTCGAGGCGCACGGCCAGCCGGGCGACGTGCTGCTCGCGATCACCACGAGCGGCACCAGCAGGAACGTCGTCGCGGCGGCGCAGGCCGCCAGGGAACGCGGCGTCAAGGTGATCGCGCTGACCGGCAAGCGCGGCAGCCCGCTGGAGGCGCTCGCCGACGTGGCGATCGTCACGCCCGGCGGTCGTTACGCCGACCGTGTGCAGGAGCTGCACATCAAGGTGATCCACATCCTGATCGAGCTCGTCGAGGGTCACCTCGCGGGCGCGGCCGCGCAACGCTGAAGCCATGCCGAAACGCAACGACATCCACTCGATCCTCGTCATCGGCGCCGGTCCGATCATCATCGGCCAGGCCTGCGAGTTCGACTATTCCGGCGCGCAGGCGTGCAAGGCGCTGCGCGAGGAGGGCTATCGCGTCGTGCTCGTCAACTCCAATCCGGCGACGATCATGACCGACCCGGAGATGGCCGACGTCACGTACATCGAGCCGATCACCTGGCCGATGCTCGCGCGGATCATCGAGCGCGAGCGCCCGGACGCGCTGCTGCCGACGATGGGCGGCCAGACGGCGCTCAACTGCGCGCTCGACCTCGCGCGCGAGGGCGTGCTGTCGAAGTTCGACGTGGAGCTGATCGGCGCGTCCAAGAAGGCGATCGACAAGGCCGAGGACCGCGAGAAGTTCAAGGCGGCGATGACTCGCATCGGCCTCGCGTCGGCGCGCTCGGGCATAGCGCACACGATGGAGGACGCGCACCGCGTGCAGGCCGACATCGGCTTCCCCGCGATCATCCGGCCGTCGTTCACGCTCGGCGGCACCGGCGGCGGCATCGCCTACAACAAGGACGAGTTCGAGGAGATCTGCAAGCGCGGCCTCGCGATGAGCCCCACCCACGAGCTCCTGATCGAGGAGTCGCTCCTCGGCTGGAAGGAGTTCGAGATGGAGGTGGTGCGGGACCGCAAGGACAACTGCATCATCGTCTGCTCCATCGAGAACCTCGACCCGATGGG
>JAICUU010000330.1 GCA_025935675.1 Burkholderiales bacterium | reverse complement strand
CCATCTACGCGATCTTCGGCATCGGCTTCGGCATGGTCAACGCGCCGGTGACATACGCCGCGGTCTCGGGCATGCCGCGCGCGCAAGCCGGGCTCGCGTCGGCGATCGCGTCGACGAGCCGCCAGGTGGGCGTCGCCGTCGGTGTCGCCGTGGCGGGTGCGCTCGCGCACAGCCCGGGGGGTGACGGCGCGCAGGCGTGGAGCGGATTCACGCAGTCGACGCACGCGTTCTGGTGGATCCTCGTGCCGCTCGGCGTCGTCATCGTCGTGCTCGGCATCGTGTCGACCGGGCCGCGCGGGCGCGCCAGCACCGATCGCATCGCGCACCTGTTGCAGGAGCCCGACGCGGCGGCCGCGCCATGACGCGCACGGTGCGCTACGGCGCGGCCCCCCGATCCGACGCCGAGCGGGCCTGGCGAAAGCTCGTCGAGCTCGTGATGGAGACGCGCGGCGACTGGCGCCGCAAGGTCGCCGAGGCGACCGGCCTGCCGTTCAGCCGCGTGCGCGCGCTGTGGCGACTCGAGCGCGGACCTCGCACGCTGCGCGAGCTGGCCGACGACATGGGTGTCGACGCGCCCGCGACGACGGTGCTGATCGATGCGCTCGAGAAGCGCGGCCTCGTCAAGCGCAGGCCGCATCCGACCGACCGGCGCGCGAAAGAGGTTTCGCTGACGCCGGCGGGACGGCGGATGCTCGCCGTCGTCGACGGGCTCGCCGACGAGCCGCCGGCCGCGCTGCGGCAATTGGCGCCCGCGGAGCTCAAGCAGCTTTACGCGACGCTCGGGAAGCTGGTCTAGTCGTCGCGAGTCGCGGCGACCCGGGATCTCGTTGCAATGTCGAGTTCTGCGATTGCGATCGAATCTTCGGCTCGCGCATACTGGCCGACGCTCAACCCATGGGGAACGACCATGAATGTTCGCAGCGTCGTAATGGCGATCGCATTGTCCATCGTCGCATCGGGAGTCGCATGGAGCGCGGACAAGGCGAATGAGCAGGCCGAGGTGCGCAAGGCAGCGGACAGCGCGCTGGCTGCGCTCTACAAGGCGCAGCCCTCGGCGCGCAAGGCCGTCGAGTCCGCGGCCGGGTACGCCGCATTCAGCAACTTCGGCATGAAGATCCTTGTCGCGGGCGGTGGGTCGGGCAAGGGCGTCGCCGTCAACAACAAGACCAAGGCGATGACCTACATGAAGATGGCGGAGGTGCAAGCCGGCCTCGGTTTCGGCGCGAAGAAGTTCCAGCTCGTATTCGTCTTCGAGACCGAGAAGGCGCTGAACGACTTCGTCAACTCGGGATGGGAATTCGGCGGCCAGGCGACCGCGGCGGCGAAGATGGCCGACAAGGGCGCTGCACTGCAGGGCGCGGTGTCGATGTCACCCGGTGTGTGGCTCTATCAGGTCACCGACAAGGGCCTCGCGGTCGAGCTCACTGCCAAGGGAACGAAGTACTACAAGGACGCCGATCTCAACTGAGCGAGCGTCGGAGGCTGCGCGGCACGCGCGCTCGGCGAACGTCAGAGACCCATCCGCCGGTCGTAGCTTTCCGAGATGCGGTGGATGAGGTCGCCGTCGGCGCCTGCCGCTTCCCTGGAATTGAACTTGACCTGGATGCGACCGTCGGCGAGCGTCTGCACCGAGGCGGTGATCGCCACGCCGCCGCGCTCGCCCTGGATGACGCCGGCGCCGCGATCCTGATGCGTGATCGTCAGCCCCTGGTCGACCATCGCCCCTTGCGCGGCCGACCATGTTCGATCGAAGCGTTGTTGCGCCGTGGGCTGCGGCACGACGACGGGAACGGCGGCGGGATAGTAATAGCAACCGTGCATCGCGGCGAGGACGCCCGCAATCACGAACAACCGGAAGATATTCTTCACGCTCGGTTACCTTTTCTCGACAGACGCCCTGCGCGCGGGGAAGAGGCTCAGCATCATGTTACTACCCCTCTGACACGCCTGCGATGGCCCGTATCCGATCGCCGAGACGACGCGTGCGTGGATCGCCACGCATTCGATCGGCGCGTGCGGGTCCGGCCCGGCGCGGCGGCAAGGGCTGGTCGCCTGTCGGGCCGGAGAAACCTTTCCAGCCCTTCGCGTTCGCACTGCCACGCTCGGGCGGCGAGGGCGCTTGGCCATGCGCATCCGCTGACAGTCGTTGCAGGTTCCCGCTGATTTCGACGGGTGTCCCGACCGATTAGCCTCCCGGTTCGGGGCACGATCATCGTTGGTTCGTGCCGATTGGAAAGGATCGACATGGCAGTCGTCCGGACGAAGGACAACGTTCATCTCTACCTGAAGGAGTGGGGCGAGGGCAGCCCCGTCATCCTGCTGCACGGCTGGCCGCTGTCGGCCGACACGTTCGACGACCTCGGCATCGCGCTCGCCGAATCGGGCTATCGCGGCATCGCGTACGACCGCCGCGGTTTCGGCCGCTCGGAGCAGCCGCCGCGCGGCTACGAATACGACACGCTCGCCGACGATCTCGCGAGCGTCGTCCAGTATGCGGGCTCGAGCGCGGCGCTCGTCGGCTTCTCGATGGGCGGCGGCGAGGTCGCGCGCTACATGTCGCGCCATCGCGGCGCCAACGTGACGAAGGCGGTGCTCGCGGCGTCGGTCGTGCCGTATCTCATCAAGACCGACGACAATCCCGACGGCGTCGAGCCGACCGTCTTCCAGGACATGGCGCGCAAGCTCAAGGAAGACCGCGCGGCGTTCTGGCCGGCGTTCTTCCAGGATTTCTACGGACTCGGCGTATTGAGCCAGCCGGTCAGCGACGAGATCGTCGACTGGTCGTGCGCGCTGGCGATGCAGGCGGGATTGCT
>JAICUU010000145.1 GCA_025935675.1 Burkholderiales bacterium | reverse complement strand
GCGCCCGTTCTCTTCGACGACCTCGAGGAGCTTGCCGCCCGCCATGTGAATCACCGCGGGCCGGAGGCCGTCGCCGATCAGGTAGAGCGGTCCGACGACCCCCGCGCCGGTCTCGTCGGCGCAGGCGATCAGCGTGTCCAGCCAACCCGGCTCGACGTCGACGTCGTTGTCGATGTAGACGGTGTAGGGCGTCGCGATCGAGCTCGCCAGTCGCGCGCGCGCTTCATGCGGCCACAGCGGCTCGTCGAAGCGCGCGACGTCGAGCCCCCAGCGCGCCGCGTTCGCCGCGAGCGATTCCTTGAGCCAGGCGGGCGCGCCGCAGTCGGCGTAGATGAAGCGATAGGGCTGCGCGGTGTTGGCGACGATCGACTCGATCGCGGACTCCGTCAGCGAATGGCGCTCGCGGGCGGTCATCACGATCGTGGCGCGGGGTTCGGTCGTCGTCATCGGCTCAGGCACGCCGGGAAAGGCGCGCGCCCAGGAACACGAGCGGCGCGAGCAGGATCAGGAAGGTCGCGTGATACCACGCGGGGAACTGCGACCACAGCCGGTAATGGACCGGCAGGAACAACAGCACCAGGATGATCGCGAGCGCGGTCACCGCCCGCCGCGTCCTTGGCACGAGCCACGCGCACGTGGCGCCCGCGGCAATGGACGACGCGGCGCCCACGCAAAGCCTCCCGACCTGCATCGGCAGCGTGAAATGCATGCTGGCCTCGACTTCGGCGTAGCCGGCGATCGCCAGCCGCAGCAACCAGTCGCCGACGGTCGCGACGACGAACCAGGCGACGATGCCGGCCGCCACGCCGACTGAGATCCTTGCGATTCTGGGCATCGGCATGTCACGTCGCTCCACTCGGGACCGGCATCAGCTTGATCGCGAGCATCTCTGACATTCAACGCGGCCCGGATGCGCGCTTCGCACCTGCGATCTTGGCACGTTTTGCGGCGTCGTTGAAGGCGGCGACCTTGCGCTCCCACAGCGTTTCGGCGGCGTCGGCGACGTTCGACGGAATCCGCACGCCCGACGCGCGCGTCGCCCAGCGGAAACGCGAGTACGGCGGCACGGCGAGATCGTCCATCGTGACGACCGGTGCGTCGAACAGCGTGTCGAAGCGGATCCACAGGTGCAGCGTCGTCGTGCGCTTGAGCTTGTGGTCCTCGCGCCAATGCGGGCCTTCGACCGGCGCCGTCATCGTCGAGCCGGCGCCGATGAGGCCCTTCGGCGGCACGCCGAGGCGCACCATGAACGCGCGGCTGCCGGGCTCGATCTGGCGCGTCGCGCCGCTCGCCCATTGCACGTCGACGTAGCCCTTTTTCGCGAGCACGCGTCGCTGCGCGGCGAGCTCCGGCCAGTTCCAGTACTTGGGATTCCACGCGAAAAGGAAGGTGGCCATGCGCGCGACGCCGTGGGCTCGTTGAAGCGGTGAGGTGACCGCCGGCATTGTCGCGCATCGGCGACTGGGCGTAGGAGAGGGCCGACGCGACAATCGGCCGCGTCCCATGGGCGACGCGACCCGCCGGCCGCACACTGAAGGCGTCAAAGTGAAGCGAGGGTCCATGATGAAACTGAAACTCATCGCGATCGTGGCGCTGCTCGCCTCGTCGTTGGGTGGCTGCGTCTATGTTCCGTATGACAACTACGGGTACGGTTACAACCGCCCGTACTACGGCTATCACGACGGGCACCGTTACTATCGCGGCGACGGCTACTACAACCGCTACCACGATCACGGCGATTGAGGAGTAGCCGTCATTCCCGCGCGGGCGGGAATCCGGCCGTGACTGAAATCGGGCGTTAGGACTGGATCCCCGCTTTCGCGGGGATGACGTTTCGCCGAATCGCCGCTTTCGCGGTGATGACCGAGCGGCGGGTCGTGTATCGTCCGCACTCATGCTGCGATGGCCATGGAGGGGCGGAATCTGGATTGCAGTGGCAGCGCTCGCCGCGTGCTCGCACGCGCCGCGCAGCGGCTCCCCATCGCCATCGCCGACGGCATCGCAACCGGCCAGCCCTGCGTCCCCCGCGCAAGGCTCGTCCCGCTACTACAAGAACGACGGCCCGGGCGACAACGTCCCGGCCGATCTCGACTCGATCCCCGACGCCGTCCCCAAGCGCGAGCCGCTCAACAAATTCGCGAGCCGCCCCTACACGGTGCTGGGCCGCGACTACGTGCCCGCCACCGAGCTCAAGCCTTACAAGGAGCGCGGCATCGCCTCGTGGTACGGCCGCATGTTCCACGGCCAGAAGACCGCGATCGGCGAGACCTACGACATGTACGCGATGACGGCCGCGCACCCGACGCTGCCGCTGCCGTCGTATGCGCGCGTCACCAGCGTCGATACCGGCAAGAGCGTCGTGGTGCGTGTCAACGACCGCGGGCCGTTCCTGCACGACCGGATCATCGATCTTTCGTACGCGGCCGCGGCGCGGATCGGCGTCGCGCAAAAGGGCAGCGGCGAGGTCATCGTCGAATCGGTCATTCCCGGCGACACCGTGATCGCGAGCGCGCTGCCCCCGGTGGCCGCGGCGCCGACCGAATCGCTGGTGCAGCCCGCCCCGGCGTCGCTGCCGCGCAGCGAATCGGCGCCGCCGACCGCGCCCGTGCGCGGCCGCTTCGTCGTGCAGCTCGGCGCGTTTCGCGACTACGGAAACGCGCAGAATTTCCTCGCCAGGTCTCGCGAGGCGGTGGCAGGCGTCGCCGGCGAGCCGCGGGTCTCGCAGTTCGACGGGCTGTGGCGCGTCTACGTCGGCCCGTACGGCAACGCCGCCGACGCGAAGCGGATGGGCGACCGGCTCTACGCGGCGCTCGGCATCGACAACACCGTCGCCGAGCACCCGCCCTGACGAATGCGCGGGCGCGGGCTCGCGCAATCGTGCAAATCCTGCAACGCGCGCCCCGCCCCGCGCGGGAACTTGGGTGCTTGCGCGCAGTCAACCCGCAGCAGGGTTTCGATCGTTATATCGGGTGACAAGCGCCGAGGGTGGCGCTCGCTATAATTCGTACCGGTCGCACGTACGAAAGGCGCGACAACAACATCAGGGATCCGATGCCACGGCTGCTCCAGCGTACGCTCCTGTTCGCCGCTTTCCTTTGCGCCGCCGTGGCAGCGCGCGCGCAGCTCACGATCGACATCGTGGGCGGCGCCGGTACCACCATCCCCATCTCGATCGTCCCGTTCGACGCCGATGCAGGCGGCCCGGCGGCGGTCTCGTCGATCGTCGCCGCGGACCTCGCGCGCTCGGGCCTCTTCAAGCTCGTCGATGGCAGCATGGTCTCGCCGCGTCCCGTCAGCGCGAGCCAGGTGCGCACCGGTGACTGGCGTGCGCGCGGCGCCGATGCGGTCGCGGTGGGCTCGGTGCGCGCGATGCCCGACGGGCGCGTCGACGTGCGCTTCGACCTCGTCGACGCCGTCAAGCAGCAGACGATCGCCAGCCAGAGCTACTTGATCGCGAGCAACCAGCGGCGCGCGACCGCGCACAAGATCGCCGACGTCATCTACGAGAAGCTCACCGGCGACAAGGGCGTGTTCTCCACGCGCATCGCCTACGTCACCAAGCAGGGACCGCGCTACCAGCTCGTCGTGGCCGACGCCGACGGCGCCGATCCGCAGGTCGTCGTGTCGTCGAACGAGCCCATTCTCTCGCCGCGCTGGTCGCCCGAAGGCAACCGCCTCGCCTACGTGTCGCTCGAGCAGAAGAAGCCGATCGTCTACGTGCAGAACCTGTCGACCGGCGGGCGCCTCGCCGTCGCCAACTTCCGCGGCAGCAACAGCTCGCCGGCGTGGTCGCCGGACGGCCGCAACCTCGCCGTGACGCTGACGCGCGAAGGCGGCTCGCAGCTCTTCATCATCGACGCCAACGGCGGCAACGTGCGACGCGTGATGAGCTCGCCCGGCATCGACACCGAGGCGTGGTACATGCCCGACGGCCAGTCGCTCTTGTTCACCTCCGATCGCGGCGGCTCGCCGCAGATCTACAAGATCAACATCGCGAGCGGCTCGATCGAGCGGCTCACGTTCGACGGCAACTACAACGTCTCGCCGCGCGCGCTGCCCGACGGCAAGGGCATGGTGTACGTGCGCCGCGACGGCGGGCGCTTCACGATCGCGATCATGGATTTCGCCACGCGCCAGACGCAGACGCTGACGCAGGGACCCGACGACGAAAGCCCGTCGGTGGCGCCCAACGGCAGGATGATTCTCTACGCAAACGAGAGCGGTGGCGGTGGTACATTGGCGGCGGTGTCGAGTGATGGCCGCGTCAAACAGCGTCTTTCCGCGGCTCTCAACGTCCGCGAGCCCGCCTGGGGCCCGCTTCCACCCTGATCACTCGCACACCGGAGGAGTCCATGCACAAATTCCTGATCGCCGTCCTCGCAGCCGCTGCGCTGGCGGCCTGCAGCACGGCGCCGCAAGTCACGGCACCCGTCGACGAGAAGAGCCCGAATGCGACCGCGCCTGGCGCGGGGGGCGCCAACACGAGCGGGACCGCGGGCTCCGGCGTGACCGGCAACAACATGGCGGGCGCCAATCCGCTGCGCGATCCCAACAGCCCGCTGTCGAAGCGCAGCATCTACTTCGACTTCGACAGCTTCGTCGTCAAGGACGAGTACAAGCCACTCGTCGAGGCGCACGGCCGCTATCTCGCGTCGCATCCACAGGCGCACCTCACCGTGCAAGGCAACACCGACGAGCGCGGCTCGCGCGAGTACAACATCGCGCTCGGCCAGCGCCGCGCCGACGCCGCCAAGCGGATGATGACCCTCTATGGCGCGCAGGATGCGCAGATCGAGACCGTGTCGTTCGGCAAGGAAAAGCCGCGCAACCCGGGTAACGACGAAGCGGCGTACGCCGAGAACCGCCGCGACGACATCGTCTACGCCGGCGAATGACGAGCGCGCGCCGCCGACCGCACTGGGCCGTCGCGGCGCTCGCCGCCGCACTGGCGCTCGCGACGGTCGCGGCGCCGGTGGCGGCCGGCGTGTTCGACCAGGACGCGATCAAGCGCGTCGACGCCACCGACCAGCGCCTCGGCCAGATCCAGCACGACCTCGACGCGCGGCTCGCCGCGATCGAGCAGCAGCTGAAGAGCCAGGGACTCGCCGACCTCTTCAACCAGCTCGAGCAATTGAAGGCCGACGTCGCGCGGCTGCGTGGGCAGATCGAGGTGCTGGCCAACGACGTCGACCAGCAGCAGAAGCGCCAGCGCGATCTCTACGTCGACCTCGACACGCGGCTGCGCAAGCTCGAGACGGTGCCGCCGCCTCCCGCCGCGCCAGACGCCGGGCAACCGCCGGCTGCGGGCTCGGCTGCTGCGGCGCTGCCGCCGACGCCGGCCGAGCAGAAGGCATACGACGCCGCGCTCGACCAGTTCAAGCGGGCCGACTACACCGGCGCGATCACGGGCTTCGGCGCGTTCGTCCGGCAATACCCGCAGTCGTCGCTCGCCGCCTCCGCGCAATACTGGATCGGCAACGCGCAGTTCGCGCGCCGCGACTTCAAGGGCGCGATCGCCTCGCAGCGCGCGCTGATCCAGCAGTTTCCCGACAGCCCCAAGGTTCCCGACGCGATGCTCAACATCGCCTCGGCGCAGTCCGAGCTCGGCGACAATGCCGGCGCGCGCCGCACGCTCGAGGACCTGATCGCCAAGTACCCGAGCTCTGACGCCGGCGCCAAGGCGAAGCAGCGGCTCGCGATCCGCTGACGGCCCTCCGTCATTCCCGCGCATGCGGGACGCCGCATACGACAAAGCCGTCATTCCCGCGCATGCGGGACGCCGCATACGACAAAGCCGTCATTCCCGCGCATGCGGGAATCCAGCTCTGACGAAGAATCAGGGCGCGGGTGGCGCTCATATCGTTGTCACGGCTGGATCCCCGCATTCGCGGGGATGACGGCATGGCGCTACGATAGGACATCGCCGCCTCGCACCGTGCGTCGCATCCACCGGTGATGACGGCGTGGCGCTACGATAGGACATCGCCGCCTCGCACCGTGCGTCGCATCCACCGATAATGACGGCGTGGCGCTACGATAGGACATCGCCGCCTCGCACCGTGCGTCGCATCCCCATGTCGCAGCCTTCGCACGTTATCTCCTGGCCCGACCGCCTCGTCGCGTGGCACGCGACGCATGGCCGCCACGACCTGCCGTGGCAGCGCACGCGCGACGCCTACCGCATCTGGCTGTCGGAAATCATGCTGCAGCAGACGCAGGTGGCGACGGTGATTCCGTATTACGAACGCTTTGTCGCGCGCTTTCCCGACGTCGCCACGCTGGCCGCCGCGACGATCGACGACGTATTGCCGTACTGGGCCGGTTTGGGTTACTACCGCCGCGCGCATCACCTGCATGCAGCCGCGCAGTCGGTGATGCGCGATCACGGCGGCACTTTTCCCACTGAAGCAGCGACGCTCCAAATGCTGCCCGGCATCGGCCGTTCGACCGCCGCGGCGATCGCCGCTTTCGCACGCGGCGAGCGCAACGCCATCCTCGACGGCAACGTCAAGCGCGTGCTCGCGCGGCATGCCGGCGTCGACGGCTATCCCGGCGAGCCGCGCGTCGCCGCGCGGTTGTGGGACGTCGCGAGCGAACGGATGCCGTCGCACGACGTCGAGGCGTACACGCAGGCCATGATGGATCTCGGCGCGACGGTGTGCACGCGCTCGCGACCGCGCTGCGATGCATGCCCGGTTGCCGGCGATTGCGTGGCGCTGCGCGAGAGGCGCATCGGTGAGCTGCCTTCACCGCGGCCGCGCAAGCCGCTGCCGCAGCGCGAGACCGTCGCGCTGATGATCGAGCGCGGTGGCGCGATCCTGTTCGAGCGGCGACCGTCGACCGGCATCTGGGCGGGGCTGTGGAGCCTGCCCGAGGTGCCGCGCGACGACGACATCGCATCGACGCTGCGCGCGCGCTTCGGCGTCGATGCGCGCGTGACGGAAAAACTCGCGCCGGTCGCGCACGCGTTCACGCACTACGCGCTGACGATTCATCCGCGGCGCGTCGCCGTTTCCTCGTGGCCGGCGCGCGCCGAGGCACCGGGGCTCGTGTGGCTCACCCCCGAGGACGTGCGGACGGCGGCGCTGCCGGCGCCGATCCGCAGGATCGTCGCGGCGCTCGACGATCTCGCGGCCGGCTGACCTACATCGTCATTCCCGCGAATGCGGGAATCCAGCCGTGACATGCCGGCAATTCGCGCGCTCAACCCGTCCGCCCGTCAATGCTGGATCCCCGCATTCGCGGGGATGACGGGTGCCGGGATGTTGAACTAGCGCGCCACGCGCGGCACGCGCTTCGCCCACGCGGCGAGGTCGTCGGGCAGCGCGGCATCGGCGAACTCGAACTCGGCGCGCATCGCCGTGAGCGCGGCGCGCGCGTCGGCGTCGCGATGCTCCACGAGCGCGCGGCGGATGAGGGTGATGTAGTCGCCGGTCGTCTTCGCGGACGCCTGCTTGTCGGCTTTCGCCACAGTTGTCTTCGCCGCACTGTCGGCTTTCGCCACCGTTGTCTTCGCCGCACTGTCGGCCTTCGCCATCGTGGTCTTCGCTGCGCGCGCTGCGGCAGCTGCTCCGGCATTCGCAGCCTCGGCGCTCCGCTCCGCGCGCGGCGCGGCGGCAGCGTTGGGCGCCGGGGCGGCGGGCGACCGCTCGGCCCGAGCCGCTGCGACCGCGTTGGGCTGGGATGCGGCCATCGACGTCGTCTCGCCCGGCGAAGCGGGGCGAGCGTCAGGTCGCGCGGTGCCCGCACTTGGGAATGACGACGGTTTGTTCGCGGCATCCGCCGCGACGCCCCCGCGCGATTGCATCGCATTGGCGGTCGGAGGCGCCGCGCCAGGCGCGGTTTGCGCAACGACCGCTGCGGCGCGGCGACGCTGGTCGGTCGCGGCAGGCGCCGGCGTGTTCTGCGCAACGGTTTCTTCCGTGTGCTGACGCGCGTCGGTCGCGGGAGGGGTCGCTGCCGCCAGAGCCTGCCGATCGACGTCGGCCGGTGGCAATCCCGGCGCGGAGAGCACGCGGCGTTGCGCCTCGTCGATCGCGTTGTTCGTCGTCGGTGCACCCGCCGGCTTCGACTTGCCATCGGCGACGCGCGGCGACGACGCAGGCGCGGAAGGCGCAGCCTCGTCCCGCCTCGCCCCCGCCGCCTGACCAGGTTCCGCCTGCCGCTTCGCCGCCGCCTGCGGCCGCGGCGCCGCGGCGGACGGCGGCACGTCGCTCGCCACCACCTTCGTCTCGTCGACGTCGCGTGGTTGCAACTGCCACACGCCGATCGCGATCGCGCCGATGCTCGCTGCCGCGGCGAAACCCGCCCACGCCGGCCACGACGAGCGCGCCCGCACGGTCGTCGACACCGGCTGCGCATGCACGGCGCGATGCGCCGCGGCACGAATCGCGTCATCGAGCGCCGGCGGCGGCTCGTCGTGCGATTGCGCGCGCCACAGCGCGTCGAGCTCGGGATCGCGCTCGGTCATCGCACGATTCTCCG
>JAICUU010000089.1 GCA_025935675.1 Burkholderiales bacterium | reverse complement strand
TCCCGGCCGCGATCCTCGGGCTTTTGTTCGAGCACGCGATCAAGGCGCGGCTCTTCGCGCCGGTGCCGGTCGCCTGCGCGTTCATCGCCGGCGCGCTGGTGATCTTCTGGGTCGAGCGCCGTGACGCGCGCCGGGCCGCGCCGCCGCGCATCGACAGCGTCGACGCGATCCGCTGGCACGACGCGCTGAAGATCGGCTTCGCGCAGGCGTTCGCGCTGATTCCCGGCACGTCGCGCTCCGGCGCGACGATCATGGGCGGCATGCTGTTCGGGCTGTCGCGCCAGGCCGCAACCGAGTTCTCGTTCTTCCTCGCGATCCCCACATTGTTCGCGGCGACGGTCTATTCGCTGTGGAAGGACCGCGCGCTCCTCAACGCCGCGTCGCTGCCGATGCTCGGCGCCGGCTTCGCGGCGGCGTTCCTGTCGGCGTTCGCCTGCGTGCGGTGGCTGATCCGCTACGTGAGCCGCCACGATTTCCGGCCGTTCGCGTGGTACCGGATCGCCTTCGGCATCGTCATCCTCGTCACCGCCGCGCTCGGGCTCGTGCAGTGGCCGTAGCGCAGGGCGGCCGCCTCGCCGGCGTGCTGTTCGCCGTGCTGGGCGTGCTGGGCTTCTCGTTCAAGGCGATTCTCGTCAAGCTCGCATACGCGTGGGACCCGTCGCTCGACGGCATCACGCTGCTCGCGCTGCGGATGATCTACTCGGCGCCGATGTTCGCGGCAATGGCGTGGTGGTCGAGCCGCAGCACGACGCCGATCGCGGCGTCCGACTGGCGGATGATCGCGGCGCTGGGCTTCGTCGGCTATTACCTGTCGAGCCTGCTCGACTTCATCGGCCTCCAGTACATAACCGCGGCGCTCGAGCGCCTCACGCTCTTCCTCTACCCGACGATCGTCGTGCTGCTTTCGGCGTGGTGGCTGAAGAAGCCGATCACGCGGCGCGCGGTGGGCGCGCTGGTGCTGTCGTACGCCGGCATCGTGCTCGCGTTCGCGCGGGAGCTGCACGCCAGCGATCCTGCCGCGACGCTGCTCGGCGGCGGCCTCGTGTTCGCGAGCGCCGTGCTCTACGCGGTCTACCTCGTCGCGGCGGGGCCGGTGATCGCGCGGCTCGGCTCGTCGCGCTTCATCGCCTTCGTCATGCTCATCTCGACCGTGTTCGTGCTCGCGCAGTTCGCGCTGACGCGGCCTTGGGCGGCGCTCGCCGCGCCCGCGCGCATCCAGTGGCTGTCGCTGACGATGGCGGTGTTCTCGACGGTGGTGCCGACGTGGCTCATCGCCGAGGCGATCCGCCGCATCGGCGCGAGCCAGTCGTCGCTGGTCGGATCGCTCGGGCCGGTGTTCACGATCGGCCTCGGCGCGATCATCCTCGGCGAGCCCACCTATCCGCTGCAGCTCATCGGCGCGGCGCTGGTGCTGGCGGGCGTGATGCTCGTATCCGCGCGCCCTGCACCGCGCGCGCGGCCGTAGCGCGTCAGAACTGCGGCGGCAGCGGAACGGCGTCCGCCTCGGTCGACGTGAACGGCGCGTCGATGTGAAGCGTCGGGGCGGAATCGACCGTGGCCGGCACATCGCGCATGTCGGGCGCCATCGCCGGCGCATGCTGCGCGAGCTTCGAGGTCGCGAAGGCCTGGTAACCCACCGGATCGCCGGCGACGTAGCTCGGCGCGTGGGTGACGGCCAGCACGAGCACCAGCACCGCGCCGATCGCGAATGCCCTCGCGCCCACCGCCAGCGAATGATCGATGTCCCGGTTGCGATCGTGTCGGTGATTCTTCATCGTCGTCTCCTTGAAAGGATCGGCGCCGATGGTTCGACAGGCGCCGGATCGGGAGCCTTTGCTCGCCGCGTCGCGCCTGATGGCGCTGCGCAGCGAAGGTCTCCTTCACGGCGTCACTATCGCCGCGGAGGATGCGCGGCGTGACCGAAGATTCGCGGACGGGAATGCCGAAAATTCGCGCGCCGGCGTGTCGCCGGGCGCCCTGCAGGACTACCAGCCGCTCGGCAGGCGCTTGTGCAGCGTGATCGTGCGGTCGTTTACCGAGAGGTAGCCGCCCGCGACGAGATCCTTCAGCAGCTTGCTGATCATGTCGCGCGAGGCGCCGATGCGGTCGGCGATCTCCTGCTGCGTCATGCGCTCGGGGATCACGCGCTCGCCGTCGCCCGGCGGCGCGAGGATGTTGAGCAGGCGTGCAAGCCGGCCATAAACGTCGGTCAGCGCGAGGCTCTTGACGTTCTCGGTGGTGACGCGGATGCGGTGGATCAGCTTGCGCACGAGGTGCTCGGCGAAATCCGGGTGCTCGAGCAGGAACTCTCGCACCTGCGCGTGATTGACCACGGCGCAGGTCGTGGGCTCGACGGTGTTGACCGACGCGGAGCGCGGCGAGCCATCGAGCGCCATCTCGCCGACGTACTCGCCGGGCCCGTGGAAGTCGATGACGAACTCGCGGCCCTGCGGGTTGCTCGAATAGACGCGCACGCGCCCGCTGACGATGATGAAGAACGAGTTGCTGCGATCGCCCTCGTTGATCAGGACGGTGTTCTTCGGAAACGTGCGGACGACGCCGGTCGCGGCGATGTCGCGCAGCGTCTTTTCCTCGAGCGGAACGAGCGGGTCGAAGGCCGCGTGCGCGGCCTTGTGGGAAGCGGCGTTGGGCATGGCGTCGGGTGGGGGAAGGCTCGCCGCATCGTAAACATCGGCGGCGGCGAAGTACAGGGGCGGCCGCCGCCGACCGCCCGCTCCACCGTCATGAATCCGCCCGCCCCCACCCCGCCCTCACCAGCCCCCTGCCCTTGCCCCATCGTCATCGACCCGCCCGGCGGTCAGGCCGCCGGACGCTGCTCGACCGCCTCGACGTGCAGCGTGCGCGTCTCGCCGCCCGGGAACGTCCAGTCGATCGTCTGACCGCTCTCGAGGCCGAGCAGCGCCGCGCCGACCGGCGCCAGCACCGAGACCTTGCCCTGCGCGGCGTCGGCGTCGTCCGGGACGACGATCTGGATCTCGCGCGCGACATCGGCGTGCGTGTCGCGATAGCGGACCACGGAGTTCATCGTCACCGTCTGCGGGGGGATCGAGTCGCGCGGCACCACGATCGCGCGCTCGAGCTCGGCGCGCAGCAGCGGGTCCGGCTGCAGCGCCATGACGCGGGTGAAATCGACCTCGGTGAGGAATACGCTCGACATGTCGGCCTCCAATGCATCGCTCCGCAATCGAACGCCGACTGCGGCCGCATGTCGATGATGAGGCCGCCAGCGGATTCGGCAAGGCGCGGGAAGGAACAACGCCGTTTCCACACGGCGACGATGCGCGGCGGTCGCCGCCGCAAGCGCGTCAGCCGGGCGGCCGCGCCTTCTCGCCCCGCTTCGCGCCGGCCGCGCGCGCGGTGCCCGCTGTCCAGTCGCGGTCCCAGTACGGCGGCGACGCGAAGCGCTCGAGCAGGAAGTCGATGAACACGCGCACCTTCGCCGTGACATGGCGGTTGGGCAGGTACACGGCGTAAAGGTCGCGCTGCGACGGCACGTAGCGCGCCAGCACGGCGCGCAGCCGGCCCGCCTGCAGGTCCTTGCCGACGATGAACGTCGGCAGCAACGCTACGCCGAGCCCGCCGAGCGCCGCCTGCCAGATCGCCTCGTCGTCGTTGAGCGTGAGGTTGCCGCGCACCGGCACGACGATGTCGCGGCCGGCGGCGTGGAAGCGCCACTCCGAGCCTTGCTCGTCGTGCGTGTAGACGAGGCAGTTGTGCCTGGCGAGATCGGCGGGCGTGGACGGCACGCGATGCTTCTCGAAATAGCCGGGGGTCGCGCACACGACGCGATTGATCGGCGCGAGCCGCCGCGCCACGACATTGGCCGGCAGCTCCCGCGCGATGCGCACCGCGAGGTCGAAGCCCTCGTCGGCGAGATCGACGACGCGGTCGGCGATCGCCAGGTCGACCGCCATGTCGGGATAGCGCGCGAGGAATGCCGGCAGCGCGGGCGCGACGTGCAGCGTGCCGAATGCCACCGGCGCCGCGAGCTTCAGCACGCCGCGCGGCTCGCCGTGCAGGCGGCCGACGGTGAGCTCCGCCTCCTCCGCCTCGCGGACGACCTTCGCGCAATGCTCGTAAAACGCGGCGCCGGCCTCGGTCAGGCTCAGCTTGCGCGTCGTGCGGTTGACGAGGCGCGCGCCGAGCGAGCGCTCGAGTCGCGCCACCTCCTTGCTGACCATCGACTTCGACAGGCCGAGCCGGCGCGCCGCCTCGGAAAAGCTCTTCGCCTCCCCGACGCGCGCGAATATCGCCATGCCGATCAGGTTCTTCATGCGCCCTCGCGACGCATTGTCGCACCGGCGTCAGCGATAGGTTCGCGTGTCGTCGATCACCTTGCCGTCGTTGGGCAGCGAGCCCGGTTCGCGCAACGCCGCCTCGCCGCGCAATTTGGTGACCTCGCGCAGGCTGTCGACGATCGCCGCGGCGAGCGCGGGGTCGCTCCCCGCCACCTCGCAGTGCAGCGTCATCCGGTCGACGCCGTCGGGATTGTCGACGACGAGACGCGCCCTGCCGATCTCGGCATGGCGCCGTGCGACGGCCGCCACCTGCGCCGGGTGCACGAACATGCCCTTGACCTTGGTCGTCTGGTCGGCGCGGCCCATCCAGCCCTTGATCCGCAGGTTGGTGCGGCCGCAGGGCGACGCGCCGGCGAGGACTGCCGACAGGTCGCCCGTCGCGAAGCGGATCAGCGGGTATTCGGCGTTGGCGAGCGCCGTCACCACGACTTCGCCGACCTCGCCGTCCGCCACAGGATCGCCGGTGCCGGGGCGCAGGATCTCGAGCAGCACGCCTTCGTCGACGATGAGCCCCTCGCGCGCTGCCGACTCGTAGGCGATCGATCCGAGGTCGGCACTTGCATACACCTGGTATGCGGCGATGCCGCGCGCAGCGAGCGCGTCGCGCAGCGAAGGCGGAAACGGCTCGCCGGACACCTGCGCCTTGGTGAGCGAAGGCAATGCGATGCCGTCGGCATCGGCCTTGTCGAGCAGGATGCGCAGGAACGACGGGGTGCCGACGTAGCCGTCGGGTGCCAAGTCGGCCATCGCCGCAAGCTGCAGCTCGGTCTGGCCGGTGCCTCCGGGAAACACGCTGCAGCCGAGCGCCAGCGCGCCCGATTCGAGCATCGCGCCCGCCGGTGTCATGTGATATGCGTAGGCGTTGTGCAAAAGGTCGCCGGCGCGAAAGCCTGCGGCGAACAGCGAGCGCGCAAGCCGCCACCAGTCGGGCTGGCGCCCGGCGGGCTCGTAGATGGGCCCGGGCGACGCGAAATAATGCGCGGCGCCGCCGCGTGCGACCGCCGCGAGCCCGCCGAACGGCCGAGCGGCCTTCTGGCGCGCGACGAGGTCGGACTTGCGCGTCACCGGCAATGCCGCGAGCGCGGCGCGCGAATCGATCGCCGCCGGATCCACATCGGCAAGGATCGCCGCGAAGCCCGGCGCGTGCGCCTTGGCATGCGCGACCTGGCGCCGAAGTGCCGCGAGCGCCGCGCGCTCGCGCTCCTCCGGGTCGCGCGCCTCCAGCGTGTCGAAGTGCTCGCGCGTGATCATCCGCTCGCCATGCTCACGCGAGCCAGCGCTTGCGGCGCCGGTAATGCTTGATGTCGCGGAAGCTCTTGCGCGCCCCGGACGACAGCCCGAGGTAAAACTCCTTGACGTCCTCGTTGGCCGCGAGCGCGGCGGCGGCGCCGTCCATCACCACGCGGCCGTTCTCGAGGATGTAGCCGTAGCTCGCGTAGCGCAGCGCGATCGTGGTGTTCTGCTCGGCGAGCAGGAACGACACGCGCTCGCGCGCATTGAGGTCGCGGACGATCTCGAAGATCTCTTCGACAATCTGCGGCGCGAGCCCCATCGACGGCTCGTCGAGGAGGATCATCGACGGCTTCGCCATCAGCGCGCGGCCGATCGCCGTCATCTGCTGCTCGCCGCCCGACGTGTAGCCGGCCAGGCTTCGCCGCCGCACCTTGAGCCGCGGGAAGTACGCGTAGACGCGCTCGAGCGTCTCGGCGATCTCGCGCTTCGCGCGGCCGCGCGTGAAGGCGCCGGCCAGCAGGTTCTCCTCGACGGAGAGGTGCGCGAAGCAGTGCCGGCCTTCCATCACCTGGCACACGCCGAGCCGCACCACGGCATTGGGCGTCAGGCGGTCGATCCTGCGGCCCGCAAACTCGATCGTGCCCTTGGTGACGTCGCCGCGCTCGGCGCGCAGCAGGTTGGAAATGGCCTTGAGCGTCGTGCTCTTGCCGGCGCCGTTGGCGCCGAGCAGCGCGACGATGCCGCCTTGCGGCACCGACAGCGACACGCCCTTCAGCACGAGGATCACGTGGTCGTAGATGACCTCGATGTTGTTGACGTCGAGCGCGACGTGCGCGCTCGCGGGTGCGGGCTGTGCTTGCATGGGCGTCGTCCGGTTTGCCGGAGGGCACGGCGAGCCGAGCCCTCCGGCAAGCCTTCCTCCCGGTGGCCGGGAGGAAGGCGCCCCGATTCGCTACATCTCCTTGCTGCAATCGACCGGTGTGATCTTCTTCTCCGCGGCGTACTTCGTCGCCGCTTCCTCGACCAGCTTGCGCACCAGTGCGCGGTCGCCGGCGATGAAGCCCGTGACCGGCTTGAACGCGCTGCCGTCCCACACCTGGAACTTGACCATGCCGGAGCCTTCGTGGTCGGCGCACGAAGTCTTGACCGGCGGGAACATGCCGGTCGCGCCGAGCTCCTTGATGCGCGCGTCGGTCAAGTTGATGTGCTCGAGCCCCCAGCGCACCTGCTCGGGCGTCATCAGCTTGCCCTTGCCGTACTTCGCCTGCGCGTTGCGGATCGCCTCGGTGATCAGGATGCCGTACACGACGCCGCGCGTGTGGTAGATCGAGCCAATGCGCGACTTGTCCTCGAGGTTGCCATTGCCCGCGCCGTAGACCTTGGTCTTGATGTCCTGCATCACCGGGAAGCTCGTCCCCGGCGCCGAGAAGGCCGCGCTGACGTAGCCCTTGGCGGCGCTGCCGGCGGGAATGACGTCTTCCTCGGAGCCGGCCCACCACACGCCGATGATCTTCTCGCGCGGGTAGCCGACCTTGGCGGCCGTCTTCAGCGCGACCGGGTTCATCACGCCGAAGCCCCACAGGATCACGTAATCGGGCTTCTGCTGGCGCACCTGCAGCCACACCGACTCCTGCGTCGTGCCGGGCGGCGTGATCGGGATCTTGAGCGCCTCGAAGCCATCCTTCGCCGCGAGCGCGTCGAGCGTGCCGATCGGCTCCTTGCCGTACGCGGAGTCGTGATAGAGGTAAGCGATCTTCTTGCCCTTCAACTTCGCCGCGCCGCCTTCCTTCTGCTCGAGGTAGGCGACCATCGCCGCAACCTGGTCCCAATACGTCGTGCCGAGCGGAAACACCCAGCGGAAGACATTGCCGTCGGCGGAAGCGCCGAGGCCGTAGCCAAACGTGGTCATCGGGATTTTGTCCTGCGCCACGCGGTCGATCAGGCCATAGGCGATGCCGGTCGACAGCGGCTCGACCGTCGACGCGCCGCCGTTCTTCTTCTTGAGGCGCTCGTAGCATTCGACGCCGCGCGCCGCGTTGTACTCGGTCTCGCATTCCTCCCACGTCAGCTTGACGCCGTTGATGCCGCCGGTCGCGTTCACCAGGTTGAAGTAATCGATCGCGCCGCCGAAATAGCCGCTCCCGCCGGCTGCGTACGGCCCGATGCGATAGGACAGGATCGGGATGAACTGTTGCGACATCGCCGGCGCGGCCCCGATCGCGCACGCCGCCGCCACGCCCAACAACAACGACTGGATCAACTTCATGACGCTCCTCCTGTGACACAACTCGGACACGCAATCGCCCGTCGCGCCGCGGTCCGCGGCGGGCAGGCGTCCTCCACGTGCGCTAGTGCGGAAACGGCCACAAGCGCAGCTTTTCCTTGCCGATGCTCCATAGCCTCGCGATCCCCAGCGGCTCGACGATGAGGAAGAAGATGATGAGCACGCCGAACACGATGACCTCGAGGTTCGATCCCGCGCTCGCCGGCACGTGCAGGCCGCTCGCGTCGAGCCAGCCGACGGTGACGTTCAGCACGATCGGCGTCAGCACGATGAACGCGCTGCCGAGGAACGAGCCGAGGATCGTCCCGGCGCCGCCGATGATCACCATGAACAGGATGCGGAACGAAAGGTCGAGGTTGTAGGCCTCCGGCTCGACGGTGCCGAGATACGCGTACGCGAACAGCGCGCCGGCGACGCCGCAATAGAACGAGCTCACCGCGAACGCGAGCAGCTTCGTCTTCATCTGCGGGATGCCGATCACCTCGGCGGCGACGTCCATGTCGCGGATCGCCATCCATTTGCGACCGAGGTTCCCCCGCGTCATGTTCTTTGCGGCGAGCGCCATCAGCGCGACGATCGACAGCACCAGCAGGTACTTCGGCGCCGGCGCGTCGAAGCGGTAGCCGAAAACGACGATCGGCTGCGCGGTGATCACGCCCGACGAATTGTAGTTGGTGACCCAGCCGACCTTGGTCAGGAACCAGATGATGAAGAACTGCGCGGCCAGCGTGGCCACCGCGAGGTAGAAGCCGCGGATGCGCAGGCTCGGCAGCCCGAACACGATGCCGATCGCCGCGGCGCAGAGCCCGCCGCCGACGAATGCGACGAGGATCGGGATGCCGGGAACGCGCAGGATGAAGTTGAACGACGCGAAGGCGCCGACCGCCATGAACGCGGCCGAGCCGAGCGAAAGTTGCCCTGCGTATCCGGTCAGGATGTTGAGGCCGATCGCGGCGAGTGCGAGGATCAGCGTCGGGATGAGGATCGCCGAGAAGAGGTACGGCGTCGCCGTCAGCGGCACGACGATGAACGCGATGGCCAGCAGCACCGCCATGGCGATGCGATCCTGCCGTAGCGGGAAGATCGCCGAATCGGCGAGGTACGTCGACTTGAACTGGCCGGCTTCGCGGTAGAGCATGGATGGGCGGCCGCGTCAGACGCGGCGGATGATCTTCTCGCCAAAAAGGCCCTCGGGCCTGAACAGCAGGACCACGAGCGCCAGCACGTACGGGAACCAGCCCTCGATGCCGCCGCCGACCATCGGACCGAGGTAGACCTCGGCGAGCTTCTCGGATGCGCCGATGATGAGGCCGCCGACAATGGCCCCCGGCACCGACTCGAGGCCGCCCAGCATCAGCACCGGCAGCGCCTTCAGCGCGACGAACGTCAGCGCGAATTGCACGCCGTTGCGCGCGCCCCACAGCAGTCCCGCGACCAGCGCGACCGCGCCCGCCACCGCCCAGACGATGCCCCAGATCTGCTGCAGCGGAATGCCGACCGCCAGCGCCGCCTGGTGGTCGTCGGCGACGGCGCGCAGCGCCCGGCCGATGCGCGTGCGACTGAAGAAGAACGCGAGCGCCGCCACCAGCACGGCGGCGATCAGCGCCGCGACGAGATCGAACTTGGAGATGTTGAGGCCGAAGCGATCGGCGATCCAGCCGATCGGCTCGTCGGCGACGCCGATGTCGAGGCCGCGCACGCTCGTGCCCCAGACGATCTGCGCGAGCCCTTCGAGCAGGAACGACAGGCCGATCGTCGCCATGAACAGCGAGATCTGCGGCTGGTTGACGAGCGGCCGCAGCACGGCCCGCTCGATCGCGAGGCCGAGCAGCACCATCACCACGAGCGTCGCCGGCAGCGCCATCCAGAACGACAGGCCGTGCTCGGTCAGGCCGACGAACGTCAGCGCCGCGAAGAACACCATCGTGCCCTGCGCGAAGTTGAACACGCCCGAGGCCTTGTAGATCAGCACGAAGCCGAGCGCGACGAGCGAGTACATGACGCCCGACAGGAGCCCGCCGATCAGCACCTCGAAGAAGAACTGCATGTCAGTGCGCGACGCCGAGATAGGCGTCGATGACCGCCTGGTTGCCGCGGATCTCGTCCGCCGCGCCGTCGCCGATCTTGCGGCCGTAGTCGAGCACGACGATGCGGTCGCAGATGTCCATGACGACGCCCATGTCGTGCTCGATCAGCACGATCGTCGTGCCGAACTCGGCGTTGACGTCGAGGATGAAGCGGCACATGTCCTGCTTTTCCTCGACGTTCATGCCCGCCATCGGCTCGTCGAGCAGCAGGAGCGCGGGCTCCGCGGCGAGCGCGCGCGCGAGCTCGACGCGCTTCTGCAGGCCGTACGCCAGGCGTCCCACCGGCGTGCGGCGGATGTGCTGGATCTCGAGGAAGTCGATGATCGCCTCGACCCGCGCGCGATTGTCGAGCTCCTCGCGGCGCGCCCGCCCGATCCAGATTGCCTGCTCGAGGAAGCTCGCCTTCATCCTGAGGTTGCGCCCGGTCATGATGTTGTCGAGCACCGACATGCCCTTGAACAGCGCGATGTTCTGGAACGTGCGCGCGATGCCGCTCGATGCGGCGTCGTAAGGGTTCACGCCGTGGCGCGGCACGCCGCGGAACGTGATCGTGCCGCGCTGCGGGCGGTAGACGCCGTTGATGACGTTGAGCATCGAGCTCTTGCCGGCGCCGTTCGGACCGATGATCGCGCGGATCTCGTGCTCGCGCACGTCGAAGCTCACCTCGGTGAGCGCCTTGACGCCGCCGAACGCGAGCGACACGGCGTCGACCTCGAGGATCGTTCCGCCGATGCTGCGCGCAGCCGTCATCGCCCCGTCAGGCCGCGGCGCGCGCGGAGGGCCGCGGCGCGACGTCCTCGATCACGAGGTCGGCGGCGACGATGCCGCGGCGGCCGTCCTCGAACTTGACCTCGGTCTCGATGTGCTCGACCGCCTTGCCACCGTAGAGCGCGTCGACCAGCACGCGGTACTTGTCGGCGATGAAGCCGCGGCGCACCTTGCGCGTGCGCGTCAATTCGTCGTCGTCGGGATCGAGCTCCTTGTGCAGCACGAGGAAGCGGTGCACCTGCGTCGCCGCGAGCTTGGGATCGGCGGCGAGCTCGGCGTTGACCTTCTCCACGCATTCGCGCATCAGCGCGCGCACCTCGGGCTTGGCGGCGAGATCGGCGTAGCCCGAGTACGCGAGGTTGCGGCGCTCGGCCCAGTCGCCGACCGAGCCCATGTCGATGTTGAGGAACGCGCACACGCGCTCGCGGCCCGCGCCGAACGCCACGGCCTCCTTGATGTACGGGAAGAACTTGAGCTTGTTCTCGATGTAGTTCGGCGCGTACAGCGAGCCGCCGGCGAGCTTGCCGACGTCCTTCGCGCGGTCGATGATCCGCAGCTGCCCGTCGTCGCCGAAGTAGCCCGCGTCACCGGTGTGGAAGTAGCCCGCGGCGTCGATCGACTCGGCGGTCGCGTCAGGCCGCTTGTAGTACTCCGCGAGCAGCATCGGGCCGCGCACGATCACCTCGCCGTCGTCGGCGACCTTGACCTCGACCGACGGCGCCGGCAGGCCGACGGTGTCGAGCTTCACGGCGCCGTCGGGCTGCAGGCACACGTACGCGCAGGTCTCGGTCGAGCCGTAGAACTGCTTCAGGTTGATGCCGATCGAGCGGTAGAAGCGGAACAGGTCGGGCCCGATCGCGGCACCCGCGGTGTAGGCGACGCGCACGCGGCTCATGCCGAGCACGTTGCGCAGCGGCGCGTAGATGAGCACGTTGCCGATCGCGTAGAGGATCCGGTCGGTCACGGGCACCGGCTGCCCGTCGAGGATCGCCGCACCGCAGCGGCGCGCGATGGCGAGGCAGCTTCGATAGAGCCAGCGCTTCAGCGCGCTGGCGTCCTCCATCCGGATCGTGAGCTGCGTCAGCAGGTTCTCGAACACGCGCGGCGGCGCGAAGTAGTACGTGGGCCCGATCTCGCGCAGGTCGGTCATCACCGTGTCGCCCGACTCGGGGCAGTTGATCGTGAAGCCGGCGACGACCCATTGCGCGTAGGAAAAGAGATGGTCGCCCACCCATGCCATCGGCAGGTACGACAGGATGCTGTCGGCCGGCGAGAGCTTGTCGAACGCGACGCTGCCCTCGGCCGCGGCGATGAACGCGCGGTGCGATTGGCGCACGCCTTTCGGACGCCCCGTCGTGCCCGACGTGTACAGCATGATGGCGATGTCGTCGGGGCGCACGGCGGCAAGCGCGGCGTCGAAGAACCCGGGATTCGCGGCGTCGAACGCGCGGCCGCGCGCGACCAGCTCCTCATAACTCGTTACGCCGTCGTAGTCGCGCAGGCCGCGCGGGTCGTCGTAGATGACGTGCGCGAGCGTCGGCACGCCGGGCCTGGCCTCGATCAGCTTGTCGACCTGCTCCTGGTCCTCGACGATCGCGTAGGCGACCTCGGCGTCGTTCAGCACGTACGCGAATTCGGCGGCGGGCGCGTCCTGGTACATCGGCACCGGCACACCGCGCAGCGCCTGCGCGGCGGTGATCGCCCAGTAGAGGCGTGGACGGTTGTCGCCGACGATCGCAAGATGCATCCCGGCGCGAAAGCCCATCGACGCCAAGCCGCAGGCCATCGCGCGGACTTCGGCGGCAACCTCGCGCCACGTCCACGTCTGCCAGATGCCGAGGTCCTTCTCGCGCGTCGCCGGATGATCCGGGATTGCCTTGGCGTGCGCGAACACCCTGCCGGGGAACGTCCCGGGTGCGTCGGTCATTCTCTCCTCCTCGCGCACCGCGATCGATCGTCGCGGCGTCACGGCCGATTGTGGCTATCGGCGGCTATCTTAGGGCGCGGCGGCGGGCCCGGCCAGCACCACACACGGCCGTTCACGCGCCGCGCCTAGGATGCCCGCCGCAGGGCGTAGCCGCTGTCGCCCATGCGACAATTCGCGCGATGTCGACGCCGAGCCTTTCCCGCCTCCTCGACGATTCGCCGTGGGCGCGGATGCTGACGCCGGCGCAGCGCGCGCGGATCGACGAATCGGCGAACGTGCGACGCATTCCGGCCGGCGGTTACCTCTGCCGCAAGGGCGAGCGCGTCGACCACTGGATCGGCGTCGTCGAGGGCCTGGTCAAGATGAGCAACGTCTCGGCGGACGGCAAGCCGACGACGTTCACCGGCATCCGCGACGGCGGCTGGTTCGGCGAAGGATCGCTGCTCAAGGACGAGCCGCGGCGCTACGACATCGTCGCCCTGCGCGACACCACCGCGGCCTACATCCCGCGCGCGACATTCATGTCGCTGCTCGACGAGAGCGTCGCGTTCAACCGCTTCCTGCTCGTGCAGTTGAACGAGCGGCTCGCGCAGTTCATCGCGATGGTCGAGCACGACCGGCTGCTCGGCCCCGATGCGCGCCTGGCGCGTGCGATCGCGGGGCTCTTCAACCCGCTCCTGTA
>JAICUU010000340.1 GCA_025935675.1 Burkholderiales bacterium | reverse complement strand
CATGTTGACGGTCTTGCCGACGCCGGCGCCGCCGAACAGGCCCACCTTGCCGCCTTTCGCGAACGGGCACACGAGGTCGATCACCTTGATGCCGGTCTCGAGGAGCTCGACCGACGGCGAGAGCTCGTCGAACTTGGGCGCCGGCTGGTGGATGCCGCGGCGCTCGCTCGCCTCGATCGGGCCGCGCTCGTCGATCGGCCGGCCGAGCACGTCCATCACGCGGCCGAGCACGCCGGGGCCCACCGGCACCTGGATGTTGGCACCGGTGCCCTTGACCTTCATGCCGCGCGTCAGGCCGTCCGAGCTGCCCATCGCGATCGTGCGCACGACACCGTCGCCGAGCTGCTGCTGCACCTCGAACGTGAGCCCCTGCTCGACGAGCTTGTTCTTCGTATCCGGCTCGAGGATCAGCGCGTCGTAGATCTTCGGCATCGCGTCGCGCGGGAATTGCACGTCGACCACCGCGCCGATGCACTGGACAATCGTTCCTTGATTCATGTCGCCCTCAGACTATTCGTTCGATGACTGCGATTGCATGAGCGGCCCGCGCGAGGCGCGTGCCGCGGGATTCGTGGTCAGACCGCGGCCGCGCCGCCGACGATCTCCGACAGCTCCTTGGTGATCGCCGCCTGGCGCGACTTGTTGTAGATGAGCTGCAGCTCGGCAATGATGTCGCCGGCGTTGTCGGAGGCCGCCTTCATCGCCACCATCCGCGCCGACTGCTCCGACGCCATGTTCTCGGCGACGCCCTGGTAGACCGCGGACTCGAGGTAGCGGCGCATCAGGCCGTTGAGGAGCTCGCGCGCATCGGGCTCGTAGATGTAGTCCCACGTACCGTCCGGCACGTCGGGCTTCAGCACGGTGCCGGGCGCGACCTGGAACTCCGCCGGCACCGGCACGACGCGCCCGCCGCGCGGCTCCTGCTTCATCGTATTGATGAACGACGTGTAGAAGAGCCAGATCTCGTCGATCTTGCCGGCGATGAATTCGTCGACCATCACCTTGATCGGGCCGACCAGCTTGTCGAGCTGCGCGCGGTCGCCGAGCTGCGTCGCGCTCGACACGACGTTGGCGCCCATCCGCGCGAGGAATCCCATGCCCTTGCTGCCGATGGCGACGTAGTCGACCTCGTGGCCGGCGGACTGCCATTCCTTGTGCTTCGCCAGCATGAGCCGCAGCACGTTGGTGTTGAGGCCGCCGCACAGGCCCTTGTCCGTGGTGACGACGAGCGCGCCGATGCGCTTGACGCTTTCGCGCGGCATCAGGAACGGATGGTGGAACTCGGTGTTCGCGCGCGCCGTGTGCATCGCGATCGCCATCGCGCGCTGCATGTACGGCCGCGACGCGCGCATCCGGTCCTGCGCCTTCTTCATCTTCGACGCAGCGACCATCTCCATGGCCTTGGTGATCTTGCGCGTGTTTTGCACGCTCTTGATCTTGTTGCGGATTTCCTTGGAACCTGCCATCAGCTCATCCTGTCTTCCGCGCTTGTCGGCTCGTTGCCGTCACCATCGCCTGCTGCCGTCATTCCCGCGCAAGCGGGAGTCCATAAGTCGTGCATCATGACGTCCGCCACAGGCCGTTTCGCCGCGCGTGGATTCCCGCCTTCGCGGGAATGACGGCGTGCGGCCGGCGCTGCATCGGTCAATAAGTGCCCGTCTTCTTGAAGTCGTCGATGGCCGCGACGAACGCCTTCTCGGCGTCGGCGTCCATGTCCTTCGACGACTCGAGCTTGTCCATCAGCGCCGCGTACTTGCTGTGCATGAACTGGCGCAGCGCCGACTCGAACGACAGCGCCTTCTCGACCGGCACGTCGTCGTAGAAGCCGCGGTTGGCGGCGAACAGCGTCAGCGCCTGGTCGGCGACCGACAGCGGCGAGTACTGCGGCTGCTTCATGAGCTCGGTGACCATGCGGCCGCGATCGAGCTGCTTGCGCGTCGCGTCGTCCAGGTCGGAGGCGAACTGCGCGAACGCCGCGAGCTCGCGGTATTGCGCGAGCGCGAGGCGCACGCCGCCGCCGAGCTTCTTGATGACCTTGGTCTGCGCGGCCCCGCCCACGCGCGACACCGAGATGCCGGCGTTGATCGCGGGCCGGATGCCGGCGTTGAAGAGGTCGGTCTCGAGGAAGATCTGGCCGTCGGTGATCGAGATCACGTTGGTCGGCACGAACGCCGTGACGTCGCCCGCCTGCGTCTCGATGATCGGCAGCGCGGTCAAGCTACCGGTCTTGCCCTTGACCTCGCCCTTGGTGAACTTCTCGACGTACTCGGGATTGACGCGCGCCGCGCGCTCGAGAAGCCGCGAGTGAAGGTAGAACACGTCGCCCGGATACGCCTCGCGGCCCGGCGGCCGGCGCAGCAAGAGCGAGATCTGGCGATACGCCCACGCCTGCTTGGTGAGGTCGTCGTAAATGATCAGCGCGTCCTGGCCGCGGTCGCGGAAGTACTCGCCCATCGTGCAGCCGGAGTACGGCGCGATGTACTGCATCGCCGCTGATTCCGAAGCCGACGCGGCGACGACGATCGTGTACGCCATCGCGCCGTATTCCTCGAGCTTGCGCACGACGTTGGCGATCGTCGACGCCTTCTG
>JAICUU010000129.1 GCA_025935675.1 Burkholderiales bacterium | reverse complement strand
CCTCGCCGCGAAATCGCTCGACGAGGAAATCGGCGAACGCGCGCACCTTGGCCGAGAGGTGTCGGCGGCTCGGATAAACGACGTAGATGCCCGACGCCGCCGGCGCGTGGCCGGGCAGCAGTGCCACCAACGCGCCCGACGCGAGCTCGGGCGCGACGATGAAATCGGGCTCGAGCACGATGCCCATTCCCGACGTGGCGAGCACCGCCAGCAGCTGGCCGTTGTTGGCGTGCACGCCGCCCTGCACCCGCACCATGTGCTCATGCCCCTGCGCGTCGAGGAATCGCCACGCGTTCCCGGTGGCCGAGTACGCATAGGTGAGGCAGGCGTGGCGGGCGAGGTCCGCCGGCAGCCGCGGCGTGCCGTGCGCGGCGAGATACGCCGGCGCGGCGCAGCAGACGAGCTGCATCGACCCGATGCGCCGGCCGATCAGCGTTTGCGGGCCGATGTCGCCGATGCGCACCGCAAGGTCGATGCCCTCGTCGACAATGTCCACCTGCCGGTCGGAGAGCTCGATCTCGAATCTCACCGCCGGGTGGCGGGCGGCGAACGCCGCGATCGCCGGCGCGAGCAGGCGGATGCCGAACGTCATCGAGCACGTGATCTTCAGCGTGCCCCGCGGCGTCACCGCGCCCGATGACACGGCGGCTTCGGCTTCCTCGAGATCGGCGAGAAGCTGCACCGAGCGCTCGTAGAACGCCTGGCCCGCCTCGGTCAGCGACAACCGGCGCGTCGTGCGGTTGAGAAGACGCACGCCGAGATGGGCCTCGAGGTCGGCGAGATGGCGCGAAACGGCCGACGTCGACAGGCCGAGGCGCTCGGCCGCCCGCGACAGGTGACCTTGCTCGACCACCTGCGCGAACACCGAGATCGCCTGGAGTCGGTCCATAGATTATCCCGGAAATTGCAACAATTTATGGCGATGAGACTAGTTTATCCCAATCCATTGAAGACGGATCATGGAGGCATGGGCGGTCGCAACGTCCAATTCACCCCGAAAAAGGAGATTCGATGAAGCTCTACTACTCGCCGGGCGCCTGCTCGATGTCCCCGCATATCGTCCTTGCCGAATCCGGCGTTCCCGCCGAGCTCGTCAAGGTGAGCCTGCAATCGCACAAGCTCGAGGACGGCAGCGACTACTACGCAGTCAACTCGAAGGGCGCGGTGCCGGCGTTGCGCCTCGACGACGGCTCGCTCCTCACCGAAGGCCCGGTCATCGTCCAGTACATCGCCGACAAGGCGCCCGCGTCGAAGCTCGTGCCCGCGCACGGTACGCTCGAGCGCTACCGCGTCCAGGAGTGGCTCAACTTCATCACGTCCGAATTGCACAAGTCGCTTGGCATCCTGTTCGACAAGTCGATCACCGACGACTATCGCGCGGCCGTGAAGGCGAAAGTCGCGAAGCGCTTCGCGTGGATCGCGCGCGAGATGGGCGACAAGCCGTACCTGACCGGTGACACGTTCACCGTCGCCGACGCGTACCTCTTCACGATGCTGACGTGGCGCGACTGGCTCAAGCTCGACATCGGCCCGCTCGAGGCGTACTTCGAGCGCGTCAAGGCGCGCCCCAAGGTCGCCGAGGTGCTGAAGGCCGAAGGACGTCACCACTAGATCCAGGCGGCGGCTGCGACGCATCGATCCCGCGCGCAGCCTTCGGCCCACTTGGAGCTCTCCCATGCAAACGCTGCCCACGCTCTTCGTCTCGCACGGCTCGCCGATGCACGCGCTCGACGCCGGCGACGCCGGCCGCGCGTGGGCCGCGTTCGCCGCGCGCTGGCCGAAGCCGCGCGCGGTGCTGATCGCCTCAGCGCACTGGGACACGTCGGTGCCGATGGTGAGCGGCGCCGAGCGCTTGTCGACGATCCACGATTTCTCGGGCTTCCCGGCGCCGCTTTACGCGCAGCGTTACGACGCGCCCGGCTCGCCTGCGCTCGCGCAGCGCGCGGTCGCGCTCCTGAAGGACGCGGGCATCACCGCGGGCATCGACGGCTGCCGCGGCATCGATCACGGCGCGTGGGTGCCGCTCAAGTTCATGTATCCCGGCGTCGACGTGCCGGTCGTGCAGCTGTCGGTGCAGACCGCGCGCGGCACCGCGCATCACTGGCAGCTCGGCCGCGCGCTGGGCGCGCTCGCGCACGAGGGCGTGCTGGTCGTCGGCTCGGGCCACGTCACGCACAACCTGCGCGACTGGCGTCCGGGCGGCAGCGGCGCGCTCGACTATGCGACGCGCTTCGCCGACTGGCTCGCCGCGCGCATCGCCGCCGGCGACCATCGCGCGGTCGAGGACTATCGCGACACCGAAGCGGATGGCGCGCGCGCTCACCCCACCGAGGAGCACCTGATGCCGCTCTTCGTCGCCTGGGGCGCCGCGGCGCCCAATGCCCATGCCGAGCGCTTCCACAAGGGCATCGAGGGCGGCGCGCTGGCGATGGATGCCTACGCGTTCAACCCGGCCTGATCGCGCGGCAATGACAGGCGCTGCGCGATCGGTTAGCCTCGATTGACCTGCAACCTGCGAGCGAAGCGATGAGCGAAACGACGAACATCGAAATCGTGCACAACGCGGCGAAGCACCGCTTCGAGGCGCTCGTCGACGGCGAGCTGTCGCGCGTCGAATACCGGATCGCGGGCGACGCGTTCATGATCAACCATACCGAGGTGCCCCCGGCGCTCGGCGGCCGCGGCATCGCCGGCAAGCTCGTCGCCGCGGCGGTCGCGTATGCGCGCTCGGCGAACCTGCGCGTCGTGCCCAATTGCTCGTACGCGCGCACGTGGCTCGAGAAGCATCCCGAGGCGCTGCGCGGCTGATCGTGTGGTCATCCCCGCGAAAGCGGGGATCCAGTCGTGACGCTGCCGAAAGTCGGCCGGGTGCATCCGGCGATATGTCGAGGCTGGATTCCCGCATGCGCGGGAACGACGATTGCCGGCGTCAGGCCTTGAGGCCGCGCAGCCGGTAGGCCGGCACGGGCCGCCGAAAGCCTTTCAGCGTCAACATTTCCTGCGGTGCCGCGTCGACGAGCGGCTCGACGCCGGCCAGCACCTTCTGCGAGATCAGCACCTCGTCGCCCGCGGCCTCGCCGCACAGCCGTGACGCGAGGTTGGTGACGCTGCCGATCGCGCTGTAGTCCCAGCGGCCCTCGAAGCCGATCGCGCCGATCGTCGCGAAGCCCTGCGCGATGCCCATGCCAAGCGACAGCTCGTAGCCGCGCTTGCGCCAATCCTCCGCCATCGCGCGCACGCGCTCGCGGATCGCGAGCGCCATCCGCACCGCGCGCTCCGCCGGATTCGCCACCTGCACCGGGTCGTTGAACAGGATCGTGATGCCGTCGCCGGTGAAATGCTCGAGCGTGCCCTCGTACTCGATGACGAGCTCGCCGGCCGCCTGGTGATACTCGCGCAGCACGCCCATCACGTCCTCGGGCTCGGCGACCTCGGCGAACGCGGTGAAGCCGCGAAGGTCGAGGAACACCACGGTGATCTCGCGACGGTGGCTCTTGAGCGGATCGTCGGCGCCGCCGGCGACGATCAGCTCGGCGAGCTTGGGCGAGAAGAAGCGCCGCAGCCGGCCGACGCGCTCGATCTCGGTCACCTGCGCGGCGACGCGCGCCTCGAGCTCGACGTTCCACTTCCTGACCTCGGCGGCGAGGCCCTCGACCTCGTCGTGCAGGCGCTTCACGCGCAGCATCGAGCGCACGCGCGCGGCGAGCGCCGCATGGTCGACGGGCTTGGTCAGGTATTCGTCGCCGCCGGCCTCCAGCCCCGCGACGATGTCCTTCACGTCGGCCATCGCGGTGACCATGATGATCGGCGTGAACGGGAAGCTCGCGTCGGCGCGCAGCCGCCGGCACACCTCGATGCCGTCGATTTTCGGCATCATCACGTCGAGGAGGATCAAGTCGGGCGAGTCGCGATGGGCGGCGGCCAGGCCCTCCTCGCCATCGGCGGCAGTGACGATGTCATAGCCGTCCGCGGCCAGCCGGGTCTGCAGGACCTTGACGTTGGTCGGGTTGTCGTCGACGATGAGAATTCGAGGTGGGGTCCTCACCGGCGCAATCGTTGCTTTCGAGGTCGGAGGACTATACGGGCTCGCCCGTCGACGCACAAGAACGAAAGTCCGGCACGCGCAACGTGGCAAGCTCCCTTGACAACGCGCAGGACCTTGCGACGCCGCGCGCTCGCGACCACCGGCTCGAGTCGCTCGGCGACGCGGTGCAGCGCCGCACGCCGCTGCACCGCGTGGTGCTGGCGGTGGCGGCGGTGCGCGCGTCGGTGCACACCAAGCTGCTGGTCGCGTTCCTCGTCGTCACGTTCCTGTTCATCGGCATGGCGCTCGTCAGCCTGCAGACGATCGTCACCGGCGCGCGCGCGACGCGGATGCTCGACGAGGCGCACGAGCTCGTGAGCCTCGCGCAGCGCGGCGAGTCGTCGCTCGCGCGGCAGATGCACTACACCGACCTGGCGCTGCTGTCGCAGGACGACGCGTCGATCTCGCGGATCCTGCGCGAGAGCAACGAGTTCAACGATCACATTGCCAAGCTCGAGTCGGCGGGCACGTCGGACCCCGCGCTGATGCAGCAGATCCGCCGCTTGCAGGACGAGGCGATGGGCGTTGTCGCCGACATCGCCAACGCGATCCGCGACGGGCGCCTCGGCGCTTCCACCGGCGCGCTCCTGCACCGGCAGGAGAAGCTCGACGCCGACATCAGCGCGCGCGTGGGCCAGCTCGTCGAGGCGCAGCAGGACCGGATGGACCGGCTGCGCGGAAGCGTGGCGGCGACCAACCGCCGCTCGTTGCTGTTGACGAGCGGATTCGCGCTGGTCGCCGTGGTGTTCGCGCTCCTGTGCGGATTCGTGATCTCGTGGTCGTTCATTCTGCCGGTGCGCGAGGCGCAGGGCTTCCTCGACAAGGTCGCCGCCGGCAACCTCGGCGCGCGCATCCAGGTGCCGAACCGCGACGAATTCGGCGTGCTGGCCGATCGCATGAACCACATGAGCGCGGAGCTGCAGCGCTTCGACGCCGAGCAGCGCCAGGCGGCGGCGGAGCTCGGCCGGCTCAACCAGCAGCTCGCGCAGGCGAGCAAGGCGAAGTCGGAGTTCCTCGCCAACATGAGCCACGAGCTGCGCACGCCGATGAACGCGATCCTCGGCTTCACCGAGATGCTGATCGACGGCCTTTACGGCGACCTGCCGGAGCCGCTCAAGGAGCCGCTCACCGACATCCAGCTCAACGGCCGGCACCTGCTGCGCCTCATCAACGACGTGCTCGACCTGTCGAAAATCGAGGCCGGGCGCATGCAGCTCGCGCTCGACGACTACTCGGTCCGCGAGATCGTCGACGTCGCGCACACGTCGCTGCGCTCGCTGGCCGCCGAGAAGGGGCTCGCGTTCAGGACCCATGTGCCCGACGACCTGCCGGTCGCGCGCGGTGACAGCGGGCGCCTCACCCAGTGCCTCATCAACCTCGCCGGCAACTCGATCAAGTTCACGCGCGAAGGCGGCATCGAGATCGGCGTCGAGCGCAGCGGCGACGACCTCCACTTTCGCGTCGCCGACACCGGCATCGGCATCCCGGCCGGCGAGCTCGAAAACGTGTTCGCCGAGTTCCGCCAGGTCGACAACACGGTGACGCGCGAATTCGGCGGGACCGGCCTCGGCCTGTCGATCACCAAGCGGTTCGTCGAGATGCACGGCGGGCGCATCTGGGTCGAGAGCGCGCTCGGCAAGGGCTCGACGTTCCATTTCACGATCCCGCTGCGGGTCGGCGAGGCCTCGACATGACCGCCCAGAGCACGATCCTCTACATCGAGGACAACGAGTACAACCGCAAGATCGTGCGCCAGCTCGTCACGCGAACGACCTACCGTCTGATCGAGGCCAACGACGGCGAGAGCGGCGTCGAGATCGCGCAGAAGGAGCTGCCGTCGCTGATCCTGATGGACGTGCAGCTGCCGCGGATGTCGGGGCTCGACGCGACGCGCCTGCTCAAGTCCGATCCGCGCACCAGCGCGATCCCGATCATCATCATCACGTCGTTCGCCCTGTCGGGCGACCGCGAGAAGGCCGCGGCGGCGGGCGCCGACAGCTACCTCGCCAAGCCGTACAGCCCGCGCGAGCTACTCGCGCTCGTGCGCCAGTACCTGCCCGAAGGGGCCGGCTGACGCCTCACCGGGGAGTTGCCCATGGACACGACCCAACGCGTGCGCGCCGCGCTCGCCGCCGTCGCGCTCGTCGCCGCGCAGGCGGCGCTGGCGCCGGCAGTGCGCGCCGAGGAGGAGCAGGCGCAGCAGTTCACGCCCGAGTTCGCGCAGGTGCACACCAACTACGACGCCAAGCACACGCCGAAGATCGTCGCGCCGGCGTCGGTCAAGCGCGGGCAATGGTTCAACGTGACGATCAGCGTCGGCGCGGGCAGCGCGCATCCGTCGCTGCAGGAGCATTTCGTCCGCTACATCGCGCTCTACGAGGATTCGGTCGAGATCGCGCGCGCCTACCTGCATCCCGTCTACTCGGCGCCGATCGTCACGTTCACGGTGGCGCTCGACCACGGCGGCGAGCTGCGCGCGATGGAGGAGCCCACGCATTCGGCCGCGTGGGTCGCCACGCAGAAGATCGAAGTGACGCCGTGATCGTCATCCCCGCGAAAGCGGGGATCCAGTCGTGACGCCAGGTTGGCGATCCGTGGCGCACACGGGTGCGTGAGAACTGGATTCCCGCTTTCGCGGGAATGACGAGGCGTGCGTCGCGGGCCTAGCGCGGCGGCGCCATCTCGACATTGACGCGCGCGGGCTTCGACGCGTCGACGACGACGTCGGCGCGCGTCGTGCCGAGGCGCTCCTGCCAGATGGAGAGGTGGTAGACGCCGGGCGGCAGGTCGTCGAACGCGAACTGGCCGTCGGCGTCGGTCATCGCGTAGAACGGATGCGCGGCGACGACCACCCACGCGGTCATCCACGAATGCAGGTCGCAGGCGACGCGCACGATCTCGGGCTTGGCGAACGTCACCGGGATCGTGCGGCCCTTGGGCTGCGTGCGGTTGAAGCTGACGTTCTGCTTCGGCGTCGCGTGGATGTTGTGCAGCAGCCGGTCGCTGTTTAGGAAGTCTACGGTGCCGCCCGCCTGCACGATGACCACACGCGGCACGAACAGGCAGCCTTGCTGGTCGATCGACACGGCGGGTCCCGGCACCGGCTTGGCGCGGTCGGGCGGCGGGTTGTCGATCCACACCACCGCGTTGCGCACGCCCTTCTTCGCCGAGACGATGAGGTCGCCGGGGTCCTTGTCGGTCCCGCAGACGTACTGGTCGATGGTGACGTCGACCTTGCGCGGCGCCGGCGCCGGACCTGTATAGAGGACAGTGCCGCGGATCGAGCCTGCGAGCGCGCCGCCGCACAGCGTCGCTGAAGCGATCAGCGACGCCACCGCCAGCGCGCGTTGCAACGTCTGCACTCGTCGAGCTCCAGAGTTCGCCGCATCGCTCCCGCGCGGGCCGCGCGGACTCGCCGATGCCCGGCGCAAAGCCCACGGAGCGTAGTCCGCGCGCGGGGCGCGGTCAAGGACGCGCGCCGCGGAGGCGAGTTCCGCGGCGTCGCCTTCCGTCCGACGCGCCAATCCAATTCCGGCCGATCCCTGCGGGCGCGTCGCGTCGCCGACAATGCATTTCATGCGAGGGCCTGTGCGCCGCGCTTTCCACGAGAGGGAGACACCATGAACTGGGACCGCATCGAAGGCAACTGGAAGCAGCTCAAAGGCAAGGCGAAGGAACAGTGGGGCAAGCTGACCGACGACCAGCTCGACACGATCGGCGGCCGTCAAGATCAACTCGTCGGCAAGGTCCAGGAAGCGTACGGGATCGGCCGCGACGAGGCGCAGAAGCAGGTCGAGGCGTTCGGCGATCGCTATTACGATTCGCTGGCCGACAGCCCGACATCGCCGACCGGCCGCGCGTCGAACATCTAGCCGCGGAAGGATCCGGACCTTGGATGCATGGCTCGACTCGATCGCCCTCGCGGTCGTCGTCATCGTGATCGGCACGGTGGCGCTGGGCTCCCAGATCGAGCCATGGCATCCGCGGGCCGTGACGGCGCCGGTCGAAGCGCAATGCATCGCGCTTCACGCCGGGCCGCTCGCCCATCAACCGAAATGCGCGACGTCGACGGGTGTCATCGCCGACGACGCCGGCCAGGCGCCCGCCCAGCGAGGCTGACGCCGGTCGCGAACTTCTCTCCCCCCGGCCCACCCCGGGCCGCCTGCACTCCCCTGCAGGATTCAGCGGCGAATCCGACGATTCGCCGCCTTTTTTTGTAGACTCGACGCCGCAAGGAGACCGCGATGGAGAACGTCTGGATCGCCGTGCTGATACTCGGCGTGGTGGTGCTGATCGTCGGGGGCATCATCGTCCGCGCGTTCCTGTCGGGCGAGAACTCGCCCGGCTGGCTCGCGTTCATCGCGCGCCGGCGCGCAGAAGGGCGCCCGACCCGCTGGCGCAAGTGGGACGACGAGGAAGACTAGGCCGCCGCCGTTGGGCGGGCCCCGCACCGGTTCCTGTCATTCCCGCGAAAGCGGGAATCCAGTCTTGGCGCAGGGGATGGGGCGCTGCAGCGGACCTGCCGTCACGTTACGACTGGATCCCCGCTTTCGCGGGGATGACGGAGTCTCACGTTACGACTGGATCCCCGCTTTCGCGGGGATGACGGAGTCTCACGTTACGACTGGATCCCCGCTTTCTCGGGGATGACGGATGAAGACCGTCGCATGCCCGGCTACTCAGCGCCGCGTCAAGGCCACGCCGAATACCGCCCCGACGGCGGCCGCAATCGCCACCGATTGCCACGGATTCTCGCGCACATAGCGATCCGTCTCGACGCGCGCTCGCTCGGCGCCCACCACCGCGCGATCGGTGAGCTCGTCGTAGCGGATGCGCAGCGTCGCGAGCTTGCGGTCGAGCTCGTCACGCGCGATCGCGTACGCGTCGGCGGAAATCGACTTGGCGCGCTCGAGCAACGCCTCGGTATCGGAGAGCAGCCGGCGGCATTCCGCGACCAGCTCGCGGCGCGCGTCGTCGCGGTTCATCGCGCTCACGTCTTCCAGCGCGACTGCGGTGTCTTTCTGGGTCTGGGGCATGGTGTTCCTCCTCTGAGCTGACGGGGACGGCGACATCCAAGATGATGGATCGATGATACGACAGCGAACGCCAGCGCGCTTGCCGTGGCGCGCAACGAATTTGCGCCGGGACGCGCGTGATTTTGTGACAGCGCAGTGGCGTGAAAGTGCGCGCGGCGCACGTCGGGCACATCGCGCGTAGGCGCGCGACCGACGCCGCAAACGGCGCTCCGCCGATGGTGCCGCGCGCGCAGGGCTCGACAATGAACGCCGATGACCTCGCCGCGCTCGCCTGTGCCGTTCGGGTGATGGCGCACGCGTGCGGCGTCATCCAGCATCGACGTCGGCGCATTGCAACGCGGCCTCGCCGCGACGTTCCGAACGACGAAGGGAGAACGCCATGTCGCATCTGCTCGACCCGGACCATCTCGCCAACGATGCCGAGTACGCAGCCGCCTTGGGCGAGCTCGAGGACCTGATGCTTGCCGATCCCGACACCCCTGCGGGCCGTCGCTTCGACGAGCT
>JAICUU010000362.1 GCA_025935675.1 Burkholderiales bacterium | reverse complement strand
GTCACCGGCGGCGCGGGCTTCATCGGCATGCACGTGGCGCTGCGCCTCGCGCGCGACGGCGCCGACGTGGTGGCGGTCGACAACTTCGACCCCTACTACGACGTTGCGCTCAAGGAGGCGCGGGTGCGCGAGCTCGCGCGCGAGCGCCGGGTGGCGTTTCGCCGCCACGAGCTGTGCGATGCCGACGCCACCGCGGAGCTGTTCCGCGACGGCGGCTTCTCGCACGTCGTGCACCTCGCCGCGCAACCGGGCGTGCGCTACTCGCTCGTCAACCCCGGCGCGTATCTCGCCAACAACGTCGACGCCTTCGGCCACGTGCTCGAAGGCTGCCGGCATGCGCGCACCGCCCATCTGCTGTATGCATCGTCGTCGAGCGTGTACGGCGCGAACCACACGCTGCCGTTCTCCGAAGACCAGCGCACCGACACGCCGGTCAGCCTCTACGCGGCGACCAAGAAGGCCGACGAGATGATGGCGTACAGCTACGCGCATCTCTACGCGCTGCCGGCGACCGGCCTGCGCTTCTTCACCGTCTACGGGCCATGGGGGCGCCCCGACATGGCGACGATGATCTTCACCCGCGCGATCCTCGAGGGCACGCCGATCGAGGTGTTCAACCACGGCGACATGCGCCGCGACTTCACGTTCGTCGACGACATCGTCGAGGGCGTGGTGCGGGTGCTGGCGAAGCCACCGGCGCCGGACACCGCGACCGGCGCGCCGCACGCGATCTACAACATCGGCAACAACCGCTCGGTGCCGCTCGGCGAGTTCATCGACACGCTCGAGCGCCTGCTCGGGCGGCGCGCGACGCGCGTCGACAAGCCGATGCAGCCGGGCGACGTCAAGGACACTTACGCGTCGATCGATCGCATCGCCGCGCGCACCGGCTTCGCGCCGAAAACCACGCTCGGCGACGGGCTGGCGGCGTTCGTCGCGTGGTATCGCGGCTACTACGGCGCGGCGCCAGCGGGAGGCGCGCGGTCATGATCCTCGTCACCGGCGGCGCCGGTTTCATCGGCGCCAACTTCATCCTCGACTGGCTCGCGAGCGGCGACGAGCCGGTGGTCAACCTCGACAAGCTCACGTACGCGGGCAACGCCGCGAACCTCGCCGCCGTCGAGCGCGACCCGCGCTACGTGTTCGTGCACGGCGACATGGGCGAGCGCGCGCTCGTCACGAGTCTCCTCGCGCAGCACCGGCCGCGCGCGATCGTCAACTTCGCGGCGGAGTCGCACGTCGACCGCTCGATCCGCGGCCCGGCGGCGTTCATCGACACCAACGTCGTTGCGACGTTCACGCTGATCGACGCCGTCAAGGAATGGTGGCGCGGCGAGGATGCGGCGACGCGCGAGGCGTTCCGCTTCCTGCACGTCTCGACCGACGAGGTGTACGGCTCGCTCGGCCCCGACGATCCGCCGTTCAGCGAGGTGACGCCGTACGCGCCGAACAGCCCGTATTCGGCGTCGAAGGCCGCGTCCGATCACCTCGTGCGCGCGTATCACCACACGTACGGCCTGCCGACGCTGACGACCAACTGCTCGAACAACTACGGGCCGCGCCAGTTTCCCGAGAAGCTCATCCCGCTGATGATCGTCAACGCGACCGCGGGCAAGCCGCTGCCGGTGTACGGGGACGGCGCCAACGTGCGCGACTGGCTTTACGTCGGCGACCATTGCGCCGCGATCCGCGCGGTGCTCGCGCGCGGCCGCGTCGGCGAGACCTACAACGTCGGCGGCAGCGAGGAGATGACCAACCTCGCCGTCGTGCGCGCAATCTGCGCGCTGCTCGCCGAGGCGAAGCCGGGACGCGACTACGACGCACTCGTCACGTTCGTCGCCGACCGTCCCGGCCACGACCGCCGCTACGCGATCGACTCGGCGAAGATCCGGCGCGAGCTCGGCTGGGAACCCGCCGAGACGTTCGCGTCCGGCATGCGCAAGACGGTGCGCTGGTACCTCGACAACGCGCCGTGGATCGCCGACGTCACGAGCGGCGACTACCGCCACTGGATCGAGCGCCACTATGCCGCCGGCGGTGCCCGCTAGCGCCGCACGCAGGGCGGCGCCGGCCGCGCGCCGCGCATGACCGCCACGCCGGCGGCGGATCCGTCGCATCCCGTCAGCAACTTCGACCTGCTGCGCCTGTTCGCGGCGCTGCTGGTGTTCTGGTTCCACACCGACGCGATGCTCGGCATCCCGGCGCCGATGCTGTTCTCGTGGGTGGCGCCCGGCGCGCTCGGCGTGTTCATCTTCTTCGTCATCAGCGGCTACCTCGTCGGCAAGAGCTGGGAGCACGATCCCGATGCGCTGCGCTTCCTCGCGCGGCGCGCGCTGCG
>JAICUU010000171.1 GCA_025935675.1 Burkholderiales bacterium | reverse complement strand
GTCCTGCACGAGTTGCGCCGGCGCGTAGAAGCCCATCGGCTGCGAGTTGAGCAGCGCCGCGGTGAACGCCGCCGGGTGGTAGCGCTTCAACCACGACGACACGTAGACCAGCAGCGAGAACGAGGCCGAATGCGATTCGGGAAAGCCGTATTCGCCGAAACCCTCGATCTGCTGCCAGATCTGCCGCGCGAACGCCTCGTTGCAGCCGCTCTCGCGCAAGCCGTCGACGAGGCGCTGCTCGAACAGGTCGAGCTGGCCCTTGCGCCGCCACGCCGCCATCGAGCGGCGCAGGCGATCGGCCTCGCCCGGCGAGAAATGCGCGCCGTCGATCGCGAGCTGCATCACCTGCTCCTGGAAGATCGGCACGCCGAGCGTGCGCGCGAGCACGCGCTCGACGGCGGCGCAGGGATACGTGACCGGCTCGCGGCCCTGGCGGCGGCGCAGGTACGGATGCACCATCCCGCCCTGGATCGGCCCCGGCCGCACGATCGCCACCTCGATGACGAGGTCGTAGAAGCACGCGGGCTTCAACCGCGGCAGCATCGACTGCTGCGCGCGCGACTCGATCTGGAACACGCCGATCGTGTCGGCGCGCTGGATCATCGCGTACACCTCGGCATCCTCGCGCGGGATGTCGTGCATCGTCATCGCCGTGCCGCGCGACGCCGACACCAAGTCGAGCGCGCGGCGGATCGCCGACAGCATGCCGAGCGCGAGGCAATCGACCTTGAGGAGGCCGAGCGCGTCGAGGTCGTCCTTGTCCCACTCGATGACGGTGCGGTCGACCATCGTCGCGTTCTCGACCGGCACCATTCGCTCGATCGGGCCGCGGCCGATGACGAAGCCGCCGACGTGCTGCGACAGGTGCCGCGGGAAGCCGTGCAGCTCGCCGGCGAGGTGCACGAGCCTCGCGATCAGCGGGCTCGCGGGGTCGAAGCCCGCTTCGCGGATGCGCGCGGCGTCGATGCCGCGGCCGTCCCACCACGCGAACACGCGCGTCAGCCGGTCGATCTCGGCGAGCCCGAAGCCGAGCGCCTTGCCGACGTCGCGCACCGCGCTCTTGGTGCGGTAGGTGATGAGCGTCGCCGCGAGCGCGGCGCGGTCGCGGCCGTACTTGCCGTAGACGTACTGCATCACCTCCTCGCGGCGCTGGTGCTCGAAGTCGACGTCGATGTCGGGCGGCTCGTCGCGCTCGCGGCTCACGAAGCGCTCGAACAGCATCGACAGGAGCTCGGGACCGACCTCGGTGATGCCGAGCGCGTAGCAGACCACCGAGTTGGCCGCCGAGCCGCGGCCCTGGCAGAGGATGCCGCGCGAGCGCGCGAACGCGACGATGTCGTCGACGGTGAGGAAGTAAGGCTCGTAGCCGAGCTCGGCGATCAGCGCGAGCTCGCGCTCGGCCTGCGCGACGACCTTGTACGGGATCGGGTGGCCGCGGTCGCCGATCGCGCGCGGATAGCGGCGCGCGAGCCCGGCCATCGTCAGCGCGCGAAGCTGCGAGGCCGGCGTCTCGCCTTCCGGTACGATCTCCCGCGGGTACTCGTAGCGCAGCTCGTCGAGCGAGAAGCGGCATTGCGCGGCGTAATCGACGCTTGCCGCCAAGAGCTCGGGCGCATGCACGCCGGCGAGCCGCGCGCGCGAGCGCAGGTGCCGCTCGCCGTTGGGGTAGAGCGCGTAGCCGCACTCGGCGAGCGGCTTGCCGACGCGGATCGCGGTCACCGTGTCCTGCAGCGCGCGACGTGCGCGCACGTGCATGTGCACGTCACCGGCCGCCATCGGCGCGAGCCCCGCGGCGCGGCCGAGTGCCATGAGCGCCTCGACGCGCGCGCGCTCGCCGCCGCGCGCGAAGAGCTCGACCGCCATCCGCGCACGCGCGCCGAACACGTCGACGACGAAGCGCGCCTCGCCGGCGCAGGGCACGGCGCCAGGAATCCACAATGCGGCGCAGCCACGGCCGAGTTGGGCGACGTCATCGCGCGTGGCGACGTAGTGGCCCTTGGCCGCGCGCCGGCGCGCGCGCGTGATCAATTGCGCGAGGTCGCCGTAGCTCGCGCGGTCGACGGCGTGCAGCACGATCTTCAGGCCGTCGTCGAGCGTGAATTCGCTGCCGATGACGAGCGGCAGCTTCGCGTCCTTCGCCGCGGTGTGCGCGCGCACGACGCCGGCGAGCGAGCATTCGTCGGTGATCGCGAGCGCGGCATAGCCCAGGCGGGCGGCGCGCTCGACGAGCTCCTCGGGCTGCGACGCGCCGCGCAGGAACGAGAACGCCGACAGGCAATGGAGCTCGGCGTAGGGAAGGAGGGTGTCGGGCGGCATACCGTACGAATATACGGTACCACGCGACGAGTGCCGAGGCGCAACGAGCCTTGATCGAGGCACAGGCTAGAATCGAAACATGGCGCAGAAACAAGCGGTTGGCGATGATACCCGCGCCGATCACCATGACGGCCTCGAGGCCAGCCACCGCGGCGATGCCGCCGCGATGCCCATGCTCGCCGCTGCGCTCGCCGCTGCGGTCGACGCGGGCGATCGCCGTCACGCGGCGCTCGCCTCCGCGGCGCTCCTGATCGAAGGCCAGCTGCGCAGCACGTTCCATGGTTTCCGCGAGCACATCGAGCGGCTCGCGATCGCGCGCGACGCGCGCTTCCGCTGGCGCAGCCTCGACGACGAGCTCCTCGCGCTCGCGGGCCTCCTGATCGGTCTGTTGTTCGCCGTGCCGGGCGATGGCTTCATCGACGACTGCGCGGCGCGCGTCATCGCGCTTCTCGGCGGCGACGTCGACGTCAACCTCGCGTTCGCCGCCGGCCGCGTGCTGATGTTCTACGCGCAGCCGCGCGAGAACCAGGTGCTGATGCAGCGCGTCTACGCGACGCTGCAGCCGTCGATGAAGAACGAGGCGCTCGCGCCGCACCGGCTCGCGTCCTACCTCGCGCACTGGGCGCGCGTGGTGCGCTACGCCAAGGACCCGCGGCAGGCGGATGCGGTGCTGCGCGAGACGCGGCGCCTCGCCGACGCGCACGGCCTTGACAACATCCGCTACTGGCTCGCGCTCCACGACGTGGAGATGGCGTTGCCGTCGCGTAACGTCGCCGAGGCAGAGCGCGCACTCGCCGTGGCGGAGGCCTGCGCCGACCATGCGCGCCTTGGCGACATGCCGAAGCTCGAGTTCATCAAGACCAAGGTGGCGACGCTGAAGGGCGACGGTGACCGCGCCGTCGTGCATGCGGCGCGCGCGACGGCCTTTGCGCACGAGCTCGAGTTCCCGCCGCCGCCGCTCGCCGTCTACCTCGTCAACGAGGCGCAGGCGCGCCTCGCCGTCGGCGAGTCCGCGGCGGCGCTCGCGCTGATGCGGGAGGCCGCGCCGCTCGCGCCGCTCGCCTTCGCCGACGAGATCGACGACATGATCGCGCTGATCGAGGCCGACGACGCGATCGCCGCGGGACGCGACGACGGGCGCGACCGTCTCGCCGCGGCGTGGGCGCGCATTCGCGAGCGACGTTTCTACGACACGTTCGACGGCTATCCTGCGTTCGGCGCGCGGCTTTGCGCGCTCGCGCTGGTGCACGGCGTCGAGGTCGATTTCGTGCGCAGCCTGATCGACGCGCGCGGCATCGCGCCGCCGCGCGACGCTCCCGAAACTTGGCCGTGGCCGGTCCGCATCGAGGCGCTCGGCGGGTTCACGGTTTTTCGCCACGGCGTGCCGCTCGCGTTCGAAGGCAAGGCGCAGAAGAAGCCCATCGAGCTTTTGCAGGTGCTGGTCGCGCTCGGCGGCCGCGGCGTCGCCAAGGACACGCTGCGGGCGCACTTGTGGCCCGAGTCGGTCGACACCGCGCCGGGTGCGCTCGACGTGTTGGTGTCGCGCGCACGCAAGCTCGTCGACGACGCGCTGGCGATCCGCGTCGAGGAGGGCCGCATCGGCTTCGATCCTGCGCGTGTGTGGCTCGACGTCTGGGCGTTCGATCGCGACGTCGAGGCGTTACAGCAGGCAATGAACGCGAGGGCCAACCCCGCGGCGACCGACGTCGACGCGCTGGCGCAGCGCCTCGTCGCGCGCTACCGCGGGCCGTTCCTCGGCAACGCCGAGCCGTCGCGCTGGTCGCTGCCGGCGCGCGATCGCTGGCAGGCCCGCCTGCGACGCTCGCTGGCCGACGCGGGCCGCCACTACGCGGTGCGCGGCGACCATGCCCGCGCCGCGACGCTCTACGAGCGCGTGCTCGAGGAGGACAGCCTGGCCGAGGATCTCTACCGGCGCCTGATGCGCGCCTACCTCGCGATGGGCGAGCCCGCCGAAGCCGCGCGCGTCTATCGCCGCTGCCGCGACATGCTGTCGGTGCAGCTCGGCATCCCGCCCTCGGCGGAGACCGAGGCGGTGTTCCGGTCGATCTACGCAGGCTGAGCCACGCCCCGGTCGTCGCCGCGCGGCCGGCGAGGCGCGATCCGTAAGCGATCCGAAAGGTCGGCGTTCCTAGACTCGGTGGCGTGCAGCGCACGACGCTGCGCGATGCAGCGCCCCGCGACGCGAGCGTCGCTGCGCATTTCGATCGTCATTCGCCACCGGAGGTTGTCGATGAAACGCACCCAATCGCCGCATCGGTCGTCGTTCACACTGGCCGCGCTGGCCGCGCTCGCCATCGCATCCGGGACCGCGGTCGCCAAGTCGGAGTTGAAAGGCGCCGCCGCACTCGACCATCCCTGCGGCAAGGTCGGCGTCCAGCAGATGGGTTACCTGCACACCGGCAACATCGATGCCGCCAACCGGCTGTCGACGCCGGAGATGCAGCAGCAATGGCAGGCGATGCCCGCCAAGGACCGCGCGATGATGGCCGACATGGCGAAATCGATGTCGCCCTCGTCCGACCAGTACGCGGCCGACATCCGCAAGAACGGCATGCTGGTCGTCGACGGCGCGAAGGCGGTGCTGACCGTGCAGACGACCCACAAGGACGCGAACGGCAGCAGCACGTCGACGTCGACGCAGAACTTCCACTTCGACGGCAAGCAATGCCTGGTGAGCCGATGATGCGCGCGACGACGCCCATCCTGACGGCGCTCGCCGCGCTCGCAGCACCCGTGGCGCTCGCGCAATCGGTCGCGATCACCGGCACGCCGACCACGCCATCCCTCTGCGACAGCGGCGTCATCACGCAGGGCGTGTCGGCTGGCACGACGGTGTTCACCGGCCTGCCGGCGGGGCCGAACAACGTCATCATCCTGACCGCGCTCAACGGCGGCACGCCGGTCACGACGTTCGCGACGGAGCCGGCCGGCTCGAGCTCGGTCAACACCGGGACCATCTTCCTCTACACGCCGTCATCGACGTCGCCGCCGTACACGATGGACCGATGGACGTTCCCGGCGAGCGGCGGCGTCGCGATCGGCACGGGCGTGCACGAAACCGGCACGTGCAGCGCCGCATTCGAGGCCGCGATCACGTGGACCAACGGTGTGCTGCCCGCGGGTGGCGGCGGTGGCGGCGGCGGCCCGCCGCCTGCCGCGTCGCTCGCGCCCGTGCCGACGTTGAGCGCGAGCGCGCTCGCATGGCTCGTGCTCGCGATGGCTGCGCTCGCGGCGTTTGCATTGCGTCGTTCGGGTCCCGTGCGAAGGCCTTGACCGCCGGCGCGCGGCAGGCGTGGCCGCGTTAAGATGACGGTGGACGGCGCGCGCGGGAACCTCCGGCCCGCGCGCGCCGCTTTTCGCGTCTTCATGCCTGCCGCCTCCATGCCGACGATCGCCTTCGACCGTTTTTATCGCCATGCCGAGCTGATGGAGCTCCTCGCGGCGCTCGTCCGCGAGCATCCGCGCCTCGCGAGCCTCGAGACGATCGGGCAAAGCCACGAGGGCCGCGACATCCCGGTGATGACCATCACCAACTTCGACACCGGACCCGCGCGCGAGAAGCCGGCGTTCTGGGTCGACGGCAACATCCACGCGACCGAGGTGGCGGCGTCCGCGGCGAATCTCTACCTGATCCACACGCTCTTGAGCGGCTACGGCCGCGATGCCGACGTCACGCGCGCGCTCGACACCCGCGCGTTCTATGTCTGCCCGCGAATCAATCCCGACGGCGCCGAATGGGCGCTCGCCGACAAGCCGAAATGGATCCGCTCGTCGACGCGCCCGTACCCGTTCGACGAGGACGATCCGGAAGGGCTCGTCGTCGAGGACGTCGACGGCGACGGTCGCATCCTGCAGATGCGCATCCCCGACGCGAACGGCCTGTGGAAGGCCCATCCCGACGAGCCGCGGCTCATGGTGCGGCGCGACCCGGAAGAAATCGGCGGCCAGTATTACCGCGTCGTGCCCGAAGGCCGCTACGAGCGCTACGACGGCCACACGCTCAAGGTGAAGAAGCCACGCCACGGGCTCGACCTCAACCGCAACTTCCCGGCGAGCTGGCGGCAGGAATTCGAGCAACAGGGCGCGGGACCGTACCCGACGTCGGAGCCGGAGATCCGCGCGGTCGTCGATTTCATCGTCACACACGCGAACATCACCGGCGGCACGACGTTCCACACGTGGAGCGGCGTGCTGCTGCGGCCGTTCGAGCACATGCCCGACGAAGAGATGCACGCCGAGGACCTGTGGGTCTACCAGGCGCAGGGGAAGAAGGGCACCGAGCTCACCGGCTATCCGGCGATCTCCGTCTATCACGAGTTCCGCTATCACCCGAAGGAAGTGATCGGCGGCACGTTCGACTGGATCTACGAGCATCTCGGCATGTTCTCGTGGGTCGTCGAGATCTGGTCGCCGATGCGCGAAGCCGGCATCGCCGACTACAAGTACATCGACTGGTTCCGCGACCACCCGATCGCGGACGACCTGAAGCTCATCCGCTGGAGCGACGACAAGCTCGGCGGCATCGCGCACGTGCCGTGGAAGGCCTTCGATCACCCGGACCTCGGCAAGGTCGAGATCGGCGGCTGGGACCGCTTCCATGCGTTCTCCAACCCGCCCCCGGCGTTGCTCGAGAATGAGCTCGCGCGCTTTCCGAAGTGGCTCCTGTGGCAGGCGCTGGTGTCGCCGCGCCTCGCGCTCGTCCACGCGGATGCCGAGGCGATGGGTGCCGGCACGTGGAAGGTGACGATGGTGGTGCAGAACGAGGGCTGGCTGCCGACCTACGTGTCGAAGCG
>JAICUU010000069.1 GCA_025935675.1 Burkholderiales bacterium | reverse complement strand
GGCTGAACAAGCGCTTGTACTCACGGTCCGCGTCCGCGTTGCCGCGCGTGTCTCCGAAACCGACCGCGCGCCGTGCGAGATCACGAGCGCCGACGTTGCTCGTCATGATGAGAATGACGTGGCGGAAGTCGGTGCTCTTCCCCGTGTTGTCGGTGAGTGTGCCGTGGTCCATCACCTGGAGCAGCACGTTGTAGATGTCGGGGTGCGCCTTCTCGATCTCGTCGAGCAGCACCACGCTGTACGGATGCTTGGTGACGGCCTCGGTGAGCTGGCCGCCCTGGTCGAAGCCGACGTAGCCGGGTGGCGCGCCGATGAGGCGCGACACCGCGTGGCGCTCCATGTACTCGGACATGTCGAAGCGGATCAGCTCGACGCCGAGGCAATAGGCGAGCTGCTTCGCGACCTCGGTCTTGCCGACGCCGGTGGGGCCGCTGAACAGGAAGTTGCCGATCGGCTTGGCGGGATTGCCGAGCCCCGAGCGCGCCATGCGGATCGCCGCGGCGAGCGCGTCGATCGCCTTGTCCTGGCCGAACACGACGTTCTTCAGGTCGCGGTCGAGCGTGCGCAGCGCGTTGCGGTCGTCGGAGCTGACGTTCTTCGCGGGGATGCGCGCGATCTTGGCGACGATCTCCTCGACCTCGTTCTTGCCGATGACCTTCTTCTGCCGCGACTTCGGCAGGATCTTCTGGGCCGCGCCCGCTTCGTCGATCACGTCGATCGCCTTGTCGGGCAGGTGACGGTCGTTGATGAAGCGCGCGGCGAGCTCGGCCGCCGAGGTGAGCGCGGCCGGCGCGTACTTGACGCCGTGGTGCTCCTCGAAGCGGGTCTTCAGGCCGCGCAGGATCTCGACGGTCTCGGCGACCGAGGGCTCGGGCACGTCGACCTTCTGGAAGCGCCGCGACAGCGCGTGGTCTTTCTCGAAGATCTGGCGGAACTCGCCATACGTCGTCGCGCCGATGCACTTCAATGCGCCGGTGGACAGCGCGGGCTTCAAGAGGTTGGACGCGTCGAGCGTGCCACCCGACGCGGCGCCCGCGCCGATGATCGTGTGGATCTCGTCGATGAACAGGATCGACTTGGGGTTCTCGCCGAGCTGCTTCAGCACCGCCTTGAGGCGCTGCTCGAAATCGCCGCGGTACTTGGTGCCGGCGAGCAGCGCGCCCATGTCGAGCGAATACACCTGGTATTCGGCGAGGAGGTCGGGAACGTTGCCCTCGTTGATGCGGCGCGCGAGGCCCTCGGCGATGGCGGTCTTGCCGACGCCGGCCTCGCCGACGAGCAGCGGGTTGTTCTTGCGCCGGCGGCACAGCACCTGCACGACGCGCTCGAGCTCGGCCTCACGGCCGATCAGCGGGTCGATCTTGCCCTGCCGCGCGAGCGCGTTGAGGTTGATCGTGTACGCGTCGAGCGCGCCCTGCGATTCGCCGCCCTCGCCGTCCTCGCTGCGCGCGTCGGCCTTCTCGTCCTTCTTCTGCGGCGCCTTGGTGATGCCGTGGGCGATGTAGTTGACGACGTCGAGGCGGGTGACGCCGCGCTGGTTGAGGAAGTAGACGGCGTGCGATTCCTTCTCGCCGAACACCGCGACCAGGACGTTGGCGCCGGTGACTTCCTTCTTGCCCGACGACTGCACGTGCAGGATCGCGCGCTGGATGACGCGCTGGAAGCCCTGCGTGGGCTGCGTGTCGGCGTCGGAATGCGCGGCGAGCCGCGGCGTGTGCTCCGAGATGAAGTCGGCGAGCACGCCGCGCAGCTCGTCGAGGTCGACGCCGCAGGCCTTCAGCACTTCCTGCGCCGAAGGGTTGTCGAGCATCGCCAGCAGCAGGTGCTCGACCGTGATGAATTCGTGCTGCTTCTGCCTCGCCTCGACGAAGGCCATGTGAAGCGAGACTTCGAGTTCCTGCGCGATCATTGCTTGACTCCGACTTCCGGATCGACAGCGGCGAGGAGCCGCCGCACCTTCCTCAACGTCTAGGTCTCCTCCATCGTGCACTGCAGTGGGTGCTGGTGCTCGCGCGCGATGCCGATCACCTGGTCGCGCTTGGCGGAGGCCACTTCCCGCGTATAGACGCCGCACACGCCCATGCCTTCACGATGCACCTGCAACATCACTTGCGTCGCGCGCTCGCGCGTCATCGCGAAGACAGTCTGCAATACGACGACCACAAAGTCCATCGGCGTGTAATCGTCGTTGAGCAGCAGGACCTTGAACAGCGGCGGCGGCTTGGTGCGGACCTTCTCCGCTTCCAGGATGCCGCCATTGTGCTCCCGGCCAGTCATTCAAGCCTCGAACGCCACGTGGAAAGTGGGGCCAATGTTTGACGAATGCAACAGTTTTATCAAGGCCACCGACAGGCGGCCGGCCGGCGCTTGACGGCGCCATGGCGAAGCGCGTACAAAGCCGACGTTTGGCTCCAGTAGCCGCTGTACCGGTGTGCTGCCGTACCCCGCTGAAACCGCGCCGCGTTTCTGGCTCGCCACGGTCTTCCTCCTGCCCAAACACCCGTTCTTATACTTGCGAGGTAGCAGTCTTATGGCAACCGGAACCGTTAAGTGGTTCAACGACGCGAAGGGCTTCGGTTTCATCACCCCGGATGACGGCGGTGAGGACCTTTTCGCGCATTTCTCGGCGATCAACATGCAAGGCTTCAAGACGCTGAAGGAAGGGCAGAAGGTACAGTTCGAGGTCACGCAGGGTCCCAAGGGCAAGCAGGCCTCGAACATCCAGTCGCAGTGATCCTTCTCGGGGCGGTCCGGCAGGCGCGCCCGCCTGCGGCCGCCGCGATCGGCGAAGGCCCGCCCCGCGCGGGCCTTCGCTTTTGCAGGCGGCGTCGCGCGCGACGGCCATCGCCGCGGCGCGTGACGAAGGGTTGCATCGGCGGCCATGTGGTCAGGCGTGCAAGCGGCGTGCCGATGCGATGCCGCGCTCATCGCAGCCGGGCCATTCGGACGCGCAGCCGCTCGAGGAGACCGAGCGTCGCCTCGATGTCGGCGAGCGGGATGTCGCGCAGCAGCTCCTTGCGCAGGTGACCGGCGACGCGCCAGATCTCGGCCGACAGCGCCTCGCCGCGCGCGGTCAGGTGGATCGTGCGCACCCGCCGGTCCGCGCCCACGCGGCGCTCGACGAGATCGTCCGCGGCCAGCCGGTCGACGAGCCTTACGATGCTGGGGCCTTCGATGCCGAGCGCGTCGGCGAGATCGGTCTGGCTCGGCGAATCGAGCTTGCGCACATGGACCAGCAGCATCCACGTCGCCCGCGACAGGCCGAGTGGCCGCAGCCGGCGGTCGAGCGCCAGCCGCCAATCGTGGGCGGCCATGTTGAGGATGCGGCCGAAGTCCTCAGCGCTGACAGCGACCGGCGCGGGCGCCATCACATCCACGTTGAAATGATTCGCATGCTAACCTTCAGCATACGACGGCGGTGGGCCGCCGGCAACGCTTGCCGCCGATCGCTCGGCGTCGTCCTCCATGCCGCGTCATTCGTGCAACAACCGGGGCGGGCTGCGAAAGTGAATGCACACTCTCGCGAACCTGCGGCGGCGCCCGTGCGGTGAATGGCAGAGCCGGCGAGCCGGCGGCGCCGCGCCCCGGCAGATTGCGGGATCGGGGCGAGCGCTCGCCTTACATCTTGGCGATCATCGCCTGGCCGAAGCCCGAGCACGATACCTGCGTGGCGCCCGGCATCAGCCGCGCGAAGTCGTACGTGACGGTCTTGGCCAGGATCGCCTCTTCCATCGAGCGAACGATGATCGCCGCGGCTTCCTTCCAGCCCATGTGCACCAGCATCATCTCGGCGGACAGGATCTCGGAGCCCGGGTTGACGTAGTCCTTGCCGGCGTACTTGGGCGCGGTGCCGTGCGTCGCCTCGAACATCGCGACGGTGTCCGACATGTTGGCGCCCGGCGCGATGCCGATGCCGCCCACCTGTGCCGCCAACGCGTCGGAGACATAGTCGCCGTTGAGGTTGAGCGTGGCGATGACGTCGTACTCGCCGGGCCGCAGGATGATCTGCTGCAGGAACGCGTCGGCGATCACGTCCTTGACGATGATCTCCTTGCCGGTCTTCGGGTGCTTGAACGAGCACCACGGGCCGCCGTCGATCTCCTTGGCGCCGAATTCCTTCTGCGCCAGCGCGTAGCCCCAGTCGCGGAACGCGCCTTCGGTGAACTTCATGATGTTGCCCTTGTGCACGAGCGTCACCGAGCGGCGATCGTTGTCGATCGCGTACTGCATCGCGCGCCGCACGAGCCGCTCCGTCCCCTCGCGGGACACCGGCTTGATGCCGATGCCCGAGGTCTCGGGGAAGCGGATCTTGCGGACCTTCATGTCGTCGACGAGGAACTTGATGACCTTCCTCGCCTCGGGGGTCTCGGCCGCCCACTCGATGCCGGCGTAGATGTCCTCCGAGTTCTCGCGGAAGATCACCATGTCGACCTTCTCCGGCTCCTTCACCGGCGAAGGCACGCCCTTGAAATAGCGCACCGGGCGCAGGCACACGTAGAGGTCGAGCTGCTGGCGCAGCGCGACGTTGAGCGAGCGGATGCCGCCGCCCACCGGCGTCGTCAGCGGGCCCTTGATCGACACGACGTAGTCCTTGACGAGCTGGAGCGTCTCGTCGGGAAGCCACACGTCCGGGCCATAGACCTTGGTCGACTTCTCGCCGGCGAAGATCTCCATCCAGTGGATCCTGCGCTTGCCGCCGTAGGCCTTGGCGACGGCGGCGTCGACGACCTTGATCATCACCGGCGTGATGTCGAGGCCGGTGCCGTCGCCCTCGATGTAGGGGATGATCGGGTTGTCCGGGACGTTGAGCGTGAAGTCGCGGTTGACGGTGATCTTGGCGCCGCCCGCGGGCACCTTGACGTGCTGGACCATGGAATCTCCTGGGAAACCGCCCGCCTGGCGGGCGACTGATGACGCAGCCCGCCCGCTTCGCGAGCATCGGCCGACGCCGGAAACCTGCGATTATCGCGCAACGTGATGACGTCCAGCACGCACGGCTTATCCCGCACGATCGTGCTCGTGCACAAGCCGCACGGCGTGCTGTGCGCGTTTCGCGGCGACGGCGGCCGCCCCACGTTGGCGTCATTCGTTCGCATCCCCGGCGTCTACCCGGCCGGGCGCCTCGATGCCGACAGCGAGGGCCTGGTCGTGCTGACCGACGACGGCGCGCTGCAGGCTCGCCTCGCCGATCCGCGCCACGGTGCGACCAAGACGTACTGGGTGCAGGTCGAGGGCACGCCGGACGCGGCGGCGATCGACACGCTCGCGCGCGGCGTGGCGCTGCGCGACGGCCTAACGGCGCCGGCGCGCGTGCGTGCGATCGACTCGCCCGGTCTCGCGCCGCGCGATCCCCCGATCCGCGTGCGGCGCGCGATTCCCACGGCGTGGCTGGAGATCACGCTCGGCGAAGGGCGCAACCGCCAGGTGCGGCGGATGACCGCCGCGGTCGGCCTGCCCACGCTGCGGCTCGTCCGCTATCGCGTCGCGTCGTGGACGATCGACGGCCTCGCACCGGGCGAAGTCCGCGTCGTCGCAGGACCCACATGCTAAAATTCGTCCTACATTTCCGTGGACGCGGCGTCCTGCCGTGCCTGTCACCCAGCCGATGATCCGACGCCTGCTCGCCCGCCTCATGCCCGGCCGGCCGGCGCGCAAACCCCGCATCTACCCGCCCGACCAGCACCCTGTCCGCCGCACCCAACTGTCGGCGGGCGCGCGCAGCGTCACGCGCAAGCTGCAAGAAAGCGGCTTCAAGGCGTTCATCGTCGGCGGCGCCGTCCGCGACCTGATGCTCGGCCGCACGCCCAAGGATTTCGACATCGCGACCGACGCGAAGCCCGAGGACATCAAGCCGCTGTTCCGCCGCGCGTACATCATCGGCCGGCGCTTCCGGCTGGTGCACGTGCACGCCGGCGCCGAAGTGCTCGAAGTATCGACGTTCCGCGCGCCGCAGACCGGCGAGGATGCCACCGACGAGAACGGCCGCCTCATCTCCGACAACGTCTACGGCACGCAGGCCGACGACGCGCGGCGCCGCGACTTCTCCATCAACGCGCTCTACTTCGATCCCGAGACCGAGTCGATCTGGGACTACGTGGGCGGCGTCGCCGACGTGCGGGCGCGGCGATTGAAGCTGATCGGCCCGCCGGTGACACGGTACCGCGAGGACCCGGTGCGGATGCTGCGCGCGGTACGCCTCGCCGCCAAGCTCGGCATCGCGATCGAGCCCAAGACCGCGGCACCGATCCCGAAGCTCGCCGAGTTGATCCAGAACGTGCCGCCGGCACGGCTCTTCGACGAGATGCAGAAGCTTTTGCTCTCGGGCCACGCCGCGGACACGCTGAAGAGCTTGCGCGCGCACGGCCTGCATCACGGCCTCCTGCCGCTGCTCGACGTGATCCTCGAGCAACCGATGGGCGGCCGCTTCATCGACGCGGCGCTCGCCAACACCGACGAGCGTGTGCGCGACGATCGCGGCGTGTCGCCGGCCTTCCTGTTCGCGACGCTGCTGTGGCACGAGGTGATGGTGACGTGGAACGCCGCCAAGGCGGCAGGCGAGAAGCCGCAGCCGGCGCTTTTCGCGGCGATGGACAAGGTGCTCGACGCACAGGCTGCGCGCATCGCGATCCCGCGCCGCTTCGAGGCGACGATCAAGGAGATCTGGGCGCTGCAGCCGCGCTTCGAGCAGCGCGCCGGCACGCGGCCCGCCCGGCTCCTCGAGCATCCGCGCTTTCGCGCCGCCTATGATTTCCTGACGATCCGCGCCGAGAGCGGCGAGGCGCCCGCCGCGCTCGTCGACTGGTGGACGCGCTTCCAGGATGCCGGCGACGAGGCGCGCGCGGCGATGCTGAAGCCCGACGAGGCGCCGAAACGCAAGCGCTCGCGCAGCCGCGGCAAGCGGCGCAAGGCCGGCGCGGCTGCCGAGCCCTCGGCGGCGGCCGGCACGCCGGGCGACGACACGTCGGGCGCGTGATGGCACGCGCATTCATCGGCCTCGGCAGCAACCTCGATCACCCGCGGCGCCAGCTCGCGCGCGCGGCGCGCGCACTCGACCGCCTGCCGGCCACGCACGTCGTCGCGCTGTCGCGCAACTACCGCACCGCGCCGCGCGACAGCGACGTCGCGCAGCCCGACTTCGTCAATGCCGTGGCGGAGCTGGAGACGGCGCTGAAGCCGCGCGCGCTGCTCAACGCGCTGCACGCGATCGAGCGGCGCCAGCGGCGCGTGCGCGTCGCGGGCGCGCCGCGCAACCGCCCGCGCACGCTCGACCTCGATCTCCTCACCTACGCGCGCGTGCGCCTCGCCACGCCCGCGCTCGCGGTGCCGCATCCGCGGATCACCGAGCGCGCGTTCGTGCTGGTGCCGCTCGCCGAGATCGCGCCCGGCGCCGCCGTGCCCGGCCGCGGTCTCGCGCGTCGGTTCCTGCGCGCCACGCGCGGCCAGCGCGTCGCGCCGACGCGCGCGCACGTGCTGCGCTGAACCTCGATGGACATCGCGACCTGCCGCTATGTCGTCGTCGAGGGGCCGATCGGCGCCGGCAAGACGAGCCTCGCGCGCGAGCTCGCGACGCGCCTCGGCGCCGACACGCTGCTCGAGCGACCGGAGGACAACCCGTTCCTGGCGAGGTTCTACGAGGACATGACGCGCTATGCGCTGCCCACGCAGCTCAATTTCCTGTTCCAGCGTGCCGACCAATTGCGCGCGCTTGCGCAGCTCGACATGTTCCGGCGCCCGACGGTGGCGGACTTCCTGCTCGACAAGGATCCGCTGTTCGCGCGGCTCAACCTCAACGACGACGAGTACGCACTGTACGACAAGGTTTTCCGCCACCTGAAGCCGCAGACGCCCGTGCCGGATCTCGTCGTCTACCTGCAGGCGCCGGTGGCGACGCTCGTCGAGCGCGTCGAGCGGCGCGGCGTCGGCTACGAGCGCGCGATTCCGGCCGAGTACCTGGCGCGCGTCGCCGACAGCTATACGCGCTTCTTCTACGCCTACGACGAGGCGCCGCTTTTGATCGTCAACAGCGAGCGCCTCAACTTCGTCGACAACGCCGAGCACTTCGAGCTCCTGCTCGCACGCGTCGCGTCGATGCGCGGCCAGCGCGAGTTCTTCAACCTCGGCCAGGCGTAGCGCCGCGATCCCTCACTTGACCGCGCCCGCGGTCAGCCCGCGCACGATGTTGCGCTGGAACACGTAGAACAGCAGCAGCATCGGCGCGATGGCGACGACGACGCCCGCGAAGATGAGGCTCGGCGCGCGCGCCTCCGCGGTGTCGAGCGACGCGAGCCCGATCTGCAGCGTCTGCATGTCGGGCGTGTTGGTGACAAGCAGCGGCCAGAAGAACTGGTTGTACGCGGCGATGAAGCTGTAGACGGCGAGCACACCGAGGCCGTGCTTCGACAGCGGTACGAGGATCGTCCACGCGAAGCGCCAGTGGCCGCAGCCGTCGAGGCGCGCCGCCTCGCGCAGCTCGCCCGGGAAGGTGAGGAAGAACTGGCGCATCAGGAACGTGCCGAAGCCGGTGGCAACGAACGGCACGATCAGCCCAGGAAACGAGTTGATCCAGCCGAGGTCGGCGACCAGCAGGTACTTGGGGATGATGAGCGACTCGACGGGAATCATCATCGTCGCCATGAACGCCGCGAACGCCGTGCGCCGGAACGGGAAGTCGATGAACACGAACGCGTACGCGGAAAGCACCGACGTGACGACCACGCCGGCGACGATCGCGAGCGAGACGACCATGCTGTTGACGTACTGGCGCGCGAGCGGAAACGCCTGCATGACGCGGGCGTAGTTGCGCCACGCGAGCTCGGTCGGGAAGAGCGCCGGCGGGAAAGCGACGAGCGCCGCGTCGGTCATCAGCGAGCCTGCGACCGCGTAGTACAGCGGGAACAGCACGACCGCCGCGACCGCGACGAGGAGCGCGTAGTAGCCTGCGCGCCACGCGCGGCGCAGCGCGCTGCCGGTCATGACGCCCCCCGAAGCGCGCTTCGCGCGCCTCCCCCCACTGGGGGGCAAGCGCCTTGGGGCGGCCCTTCGGCGCTCATGCGTAGAACACGCGGCGGCCGAGCACGCGGAACTGCACGACGGTGATCACGAGCACGATCAGCATCAGCAGCACGCCTTGCGCCGAGGCGAGGCCGTAGTCGCTGCTGCCCAGGCCAAACGCCGTCTCGTAGAGGCTGTACACCAGCGTGGTCGTCGTCCCGGCGGGCCCGCCGTGCGTCAGGATCTTGATCTCGCCGAAGGTCTGCAGCGCGTGGATCGTCGAGATCACCGCGAGGAAGAAGAGCGTCGGCGTCAGGAGCGGCAGCGAGATGTAGCGGAACTGCGCGAGCCTCGACGCGCCGTCGATCCGCGACGCCTCGTACAGCGCGTCGGGAATCGACTCGAGACCGGCGAGGCAGACCAGCATCGTGTAGCCGGCGTGACGCCAGACGACTGCCAGCGCGAGGCTCGGCAGCGCCGCGGTCGGCGATGTCAGCCAGTCGACCGGCGGCACCCCGATGTACGACAGGAGTCCGTTGAAAAGCCCGATGCCCGGCCGGTAGAACACGTCGAACACCACCGCCGCGGCGGCCGCCGAGAACGCGAACGGCGTCGCCAGCAGCGTACGGAAGAGGCCGATGCCCGCGATCTTCGGCCGCACGAGGAGCGCGAGGCCGAGCCCGATCGCGATGCTCGGGATCACCGTCAGCACGACGAACCACGCCGTCGTCGTCATCACCTGCGCGAAGCGCGGGTCGGTGACGATGCGAAGGTATTGCTCGAAGCCGACGAACGCGACCGGCGCGCCGAGCAGGTCGTTGGCGAAGAAGCTGAGGTAGATCGAGCGCGCGAGCGGATAGAACACGAACGTCGCGAACACGAGGAGCGACGGTGCGAGGAACAGGAGCGCGGTCGCACGGTCGCGCGCGGAGCCTCGACGGCGCGGCGCAACGCGCGCGTGCGCCGACGCACGCGCCGGACCGGCCGGCGCGACGCGCGGAGCCTCGCCGGCCATCCGCGTCCCGCCCTCGGCCGGCGCCGGCGTCACGGCGTGTCGGCGGTCCAGGCCTGCCAGAGCAACGGCGCGACGCGCGGCGGCGCAGCGAGGATGCCGTCCATCGGCACGCCGGCGTCGACGCCGCGCTTGCCGTAGATCGTCGCGCCGCCTTCGCGCGCGATGAGCGCGCCGGCGTACACGTCCCAGCTGTTGTAGCGGCCCGGCAGCACCGCGCCGTCCGAGCGTCCGACGCCGACGAGCGCGAGCGCCAGCGCGCACGAGCCCATGATCCGCGTGCCCGCAGGAGCGTCGCAGATGCGGCCGAGGTAGCGATCCATCCCCGGCCACTTGGACTGCCCCGACCACTCGGTGAAGAACACGCCGCCGGCGAGGCGCTCGACGCTCGCGCAGGCGACGCGCGCATCGTCGATGAACGCGCCGCCGCCGCGGATCGCGCTGTATACCTCGCCACGGTAGACGTCGGCGACGACGCCGACCGCGACGCCGTCGCGATCGGCGAGTGCCAGGCTGAACGACACCCAAGGCACGCCGTGCACGAAGTTGAGCGTGCCGTCGATGGGGTCGAGGTGCCATGCGAGACGGCCCGTCGAGGTGTCATCGGGGCGGCCAAACTCCTCGCCATGGATCACGTGATCCGGATAGCGCGCGGCGATCCGCGCGCGGATGTCGACCTCGACCGCGCGGTCGAACGGCGTCACCCAGTCGCTCGCGTCGGCCTTGGTCGACGATTCGGCGGTGGAGGTGCGCGCGCCGGCGATGGTGCGCGAGGCGTGCGCGGCGAGCTCGCGCGCGAAGCGGTGGAATTCGTGCAGGCTTTCGTTCATGTGGAGTCCAGGCGAGTCCGGCCCGCCGTCAGGCGAGGCCGGGCGCGATCGCGTCGAGGTCGTTGCTGATGATGGCGGCGACGCCCGCGTCGCGGGCGCGCCGTGCGTTGTCGGGGTCGTCGACGGTCCAGCACCACACTGCGATGCCCTTCGCCGCGTACGCCGGCACCGCCGCGGCGTTGGCGTCGGTCCACTTCAGGTTGACCGCGAAAGGGCGCACGCGCGCGAGCAGCTCGTCGGGCGGCAGCTCGGGCTTGGCCCACGACATCAGGATGCGCGCCTGCGGAATCGCCCGGCGCGTCGCCTCGGCCATCGCCGGCTCGCCGTTGAACACGATGCGCGCGTAGGCGTCGCGGGCGGTGATCATCGCGTCGATCGCGGCGAGCATCGACGCGGTCTTGACGTCGACCACCAGCGTCGTGCGCGTCGCGTCGAGCACCTCCTCGAACGTGGGAATGCGCTCGACGACGCCGTCGGGCGAGCGCGCGTCGAGCATCCGCACGCCGGCGAGATCGACGGCATCGACGGGCCGTGCGTCGCCGAAGAAGCGCTCCAGCGTGCGATCGTGCAGCAGGACCGGCACGCCGTCACGCGTGGCGCGCACGTCAAGCTCGATCGCGTCGGCGCCCGCGTCCTCGGCGATGCGGATCGAGCGCAGCGTGTTCTCGATCGCGCGCGTCGGCGCGCCGCGATGCGCGACGCGCATCGGGGCGGCGCGGCCCGCGCTCATCGGATGCTCATCGGGCACCGACTTGCCGCCTGATTTCCCCTCATTTGCCGATCGCGCGGTTGTACGCGGCGATCGACGCCGCCATCGTCTGCTGGCCGTCGGCGAGCGCATGCTCCGCCGTGTCGCGGCCGAGGATCACGGACTCGATCGCGTCGTTCATCTTCTGGCGGGCTTCCGGCATCACGCCCATGAAGCAGCCGCGGCTCGCCGGCGTCGACGCGACGCCCGCCAGCGCCTTCGACGGCAGCGCGAACTCGGCGTTCCTCGCCACCGCCTGCTGGAACGCCGGCAAGTCGACCGCCTTGGCGTTGACCGGGATGTAGCCGGTGCGCGTCGACCATTGCGCCTGCGCCTCGGGCGAGCCCAGGTACGCGACGAATTTCGCGGCCGCTGCCTGTTTCGCCGCGGGCTTGCCCTTGATCACCCAGATCGACGCGCCGCCGTTCAGCACCTGGCCGTCCATGCCGGCCTTCGGCGCGGGATAGGGCGCGACGCCCACGTCGAACTTCGATTCGCGGATCATGTCGCGCATGTTGGCCGAGGTGAAGATCAGCATGGCCGCGCGTCCCGAGGTGAACGCGGCGATGCCGTCGTTGTTCTGGCGTCCCGCCGACAGGCCGACGCCGTCGCGCATCATCGCGCCCCACCACGTGACGATGTCGCGCGTCTCGGGGATGTTCCAGTTGACTGCCGTGGCGAGGCCGTTGCGGCCGTTGCCCTGGTTGCAGTACTCGAGGTTGGCGCGGCCGTAGAACTGCTCCATCAGCCAGCCGTCGATGGTCGCCACGAAGCCGTAGCGCGTGGTGCGATCGCCCTGCCTGACGACGAGCTTCTCGGCGGCCGTGCGCACCTCGGCGAGCGTGCGCGGCGGCTTGTCGGGATCGAGCCCCGCCTCCTTGAATGCGGTCTTGTTGTAATAGAGCATCGGCGCCGAGGCGTTGAACGGCAGCGACAGGAGCTTCCCGTCCACCGTGTAGTACGCGACGATCCCCTTGAGGAGGTCGTTGGTGTCGAGGCCGGCGCCCTTGGCGAGGTCGCCGAAGGGAACGGTGATCTTGAGGTCGTAGACGAGGCGTGAGCCGATCTCGTTGACCTGCACGACGTCCGGCAGCTGCTTCGACTGGATCGCCGCCTTGAGCTTGGCGAGCGCGTCGCCGTACGGGCCCTGGAAGATCGCCGTCACCTTGATCTTGCCGGCTTGCGCGGTATTGAACTCGTCGACCAGCGCGTTGAGCGCCTCGCCGTTGCGCCCGCCCATCGAATGCCACAGCGTGACCGCTTCCTCGGCGGCGACCGCTGGCTGGACGGCGGCAAGCGCGAGGCACGCGAGCGCGAGGATCCGCGCGATGCGTGAAGCGATACGGCCGCCGGCACGAACCTGCCGTGGCAGCTTGTCGACGATCATCGGGTGCCTCCTCCTCGAAACGACGTTTGTTCGACCTCGCCTGCGCGGGGTGGGCGCTCTGGCGCCGCGTTTTGCGCAATCGATTGTGCCACGGTGCTTGCGGCAGGGCAACCAGTACCGCGAACGCGATCAGGTCTCGAATCCGGCGGCGGAACGCGCAGACGCCGAAGCGCCGCCGGTGAGAAATTCGACAAGGCGCATCGCGCGCCCGGGCTCGGCTGCGCGGGTTGACACCGCCGCGACGTAGAGCGTTGCGAGAGCGTACGGCGGCGGAAGCATGCCCACCAGCGACACGTCGCCGTTGGCGACGATCTCGGTGACCTGCGTGCAGCCGATCGCCTGCGGCTCGACCCCGCGCGCGAGCTCGCGCATCGCGATCGTGCCGCTCGGCCAGGTCCGCAGCCTCGGTGCGACCGTGGCGTGGATGCCGAGGCGGTTGAGAACGCCGTCGAAGTGAATGCCCGCGGTCGCGCGCACGGGATCGGGATAGTGGATCGCGCGGGCCGCGCACAGCGCCGCCGCCAGCGACGCGCCGTCGGCGATGGCCGGCAACGGATCCCCGGCCCGCACAGCGATCCCCGTCTGCACGCCGCCGAGCGGTGCGCTCGAGCCTTCGACGAGGTGACCCGAGGCAGTGAGCTCGGCGACGAGCGCCGCGGTGAGGATCACCACGTCGCAGGCGTCGCCGGCGACCAGGCGCTCGCGCATCGCGCCGACCGCGCCGAACGTGACGTCGACGCCGGCGCCCGTGGCATCGGCGATCGCCGCGGCCAGCGCCTCCACCAGGCCCTTCGCCGCGCCGCCGCTCAACAGGCGCAGCGCTCCCGACGGCGACGTCACTCGTCCACTTTCGCGCCCGAGATCTTGACCACCTTCGCCCATTTGGCGATGTCGTCGTCGAGATACTTCCTGAACTCGGCGATCGACATTGTCATCGGGATCGCGCCTTGCTTCGCCCACGCCTGTCGCACCGCGGGATCGGCGACGATCGCGGCGACCTGGGTGTTGAGCTTCGCGGTGATCGCCGGCGGCGTCCCGGCGGGCGCCATCAAGCCGAGCCAGATCACGGCCTCGTAGCCCGGCACGCCGGCCTCCGACACCGTCGGCAGGTTGGGCAGCACGTCGGAGCGCTTCGTGCCGGTCGTGGCGAGCGCGCGCACCTTGCCGCTCTCGGCGAAGCCCGCCATCGTCGGCACCGCGTCGAACATCATGTCGACCTGGCCGCCGAGGAGGTCGTTACGCGCGCCTGAGCTTCCCTTGTACGGGATGTGCTGGATGTCGACGCCGGCCATCGCCTTGAAGAGCTCGCCGGCCATGTGGTACGGCGTGCCCGGCCCCGACGACGCGTAGTTGAGCGCGCCGGGCTTCGACTTGGCGAGCTTGACGAGGTCGGCGACGCTGTGGACCGGCAGCGACGGCTTCACCACCAGCACGAGATCGGACTGGTTGATCGGCGCGATCGGCGTGAAGTCGCGCATCAGCACGAACGGCTTCTTCTTGAACAGCGACTCGTTCACCGTATGCGTGTTCGACATCAGGAGGAGCGTGTAGCCGTCGGGCGCGCTCTTGGCGACGTTCTCCGTGCCGATGATCGAGCCCGCGCCGGGCTCGTCCTCGATGACGAACGGCTGCCCGAGCGCCTGCTGCAATCGCTGCGCCAGGAAGCGCGCATAGATGTCGGCAGGGCCGCCCGCGGCGAACGGCACGACGATCCTGACCGGCTTGCTCGGGTAGTCGTCGGCGCGCGCGATACCGGCGACGAACACGAGCGCCGCGATCGCGAGCGCCGCGAATCGCGCCGCAAAGCGGCCTGCAAGATCGAGCTTCATCGATATCCTCCTCGTCGTTTTCGGATCGTGCCGCGTCGGGCCGCGCCGCACGGCCTCGAAGCGTCAGCCCGGCACTTTGCGGTGCGGCTCCGCCACATACGCCGGCACGGGCTGCGTGAAAAACGCATGCAGGATGTGATAGACCATCCGGTAGTTCTTCTGCTGGAAGCTCGCGTGCGAGATGCCCTGCATCACCGCGAAATGCTTGTCGGGATGCGGCAAGCGC
>JAICUU010000037.1 GCA_025935675.1 Burkholderiales bacterium | reverse complement strand
TGCCGGCGGCGGGCGGCGCGTCGGCGGCGAACGCCGACGACAGCGAGCCGGGAACGCGCAACAGGCCCGCTGCGCCGGCGAGTCCTGCGAGCCTCAGGAAATCGCGACGCTCGAACGTGGTCGGGGTATTGGGCATGGGCTGGCTCCTCGGTGGCGACATTGCGCGTAAGGTCCGCCGTCGACGCCAGGATCAACGCGCCTGCACGCATCGGCCGCGCGTGGTCCATCCTACGCGGGCTGCCGGCCGCGCTGTTTGCGCCTGCGCAACGATTGGCGCGCGGGGAGCGAACCGCCGCGCGCTTCAGTCCGGCGTATCGCGCAAGCTCAACAGGTAGAACCGGGTGCCGCGGTCGTCGGGCGCCATCTTGAGGAGCCGGATGAACTCGAAGCCCAGTGCGTGCAAGAGCTTCATCGAGCGCAGGTTCAGGGGCGAGGTGATCGCCGCGACGCGCGGCAGCGCGAATTCGCGCGCCGCGCGCTCGAGCACCGCATCGCAGGCCTCGCGCGCGAAGCCGTGCCGGCGGAATTCGGGCAGGAACGCGAAGCCGATGTCGACGTCGTCGAGCGTCTCGCGCTTGATGAGGCCGCACAGGCCCATCGGCGCGCCGTCCTCCTTGCGCTCGACCACGTCCAGCGCGAAGCCGTGGCGCTTGCGCATCGCCACCGGGCCGTCGTTGATGTAGCGGCGCGCGTCGCGGAGGTCGTGGACGTTGCGATCGCCGATGAAGCGCAGCCATTCCGGATCGTTGACGAGGCGCAGGATGAACGCCGCGTCGGCATCGCACAGCGTGCGAAGCGCGAGCCGTGGCGTCTCGCAGACGATGGCGGTCATCGGCAACCGGTCCCTCAACGGCGCGGGCGGGCGCACGCGCGCGCCGAGTGTGCCAAATCCGCCCATGCCGATCAATGGCCGCGGGCGAGGATGTCGACGAAGGAAAGCGCGAACAGGAAGCCAAGCCACAGCAGCCCCGCAGCGGCGGCGATGCGCACGGCGGCCTCGCCGCGCGCGACGTGCATGAAGAACACCAGCACCAGTGCCGCCTTGATCGCCGCGATCGTGAAGTTGACGACGACGTTGAACGTGCCGAGCGGCACGAACGAGCTCCCTGCGGTCAGCGCGAGCAGCGCCATCAGCGCGAGCCAGACCATGAGGTGCGAGCGCAGCGGCAGCGATCTCATGGGCTTGACCTTCGCGCTGCGCGCTCCGAGGCTCGCGGTTGCCGACATCGGCGCCCGGGAGGGTTGATGGCGCTCACGATCGCGACACGAGGTAGAGCGCTGGATACAGGAAGATCCAGACGATATCGACGAAGTGCCAATAGAGGCCGGCGTTGACGATCGACGCCGCCGACTGCGCCGCGAGACCGCCGCGCGCGAGCCGCCACGCCATGAACCCGACGACCCCGACGCCAATGGCGAGGTGCAGCGCGTGGAAGCCCGTCGTGACGAAATAGATCCAGAAGAACGTCTCGGCGCCGCCGGCCAGCGGCCCGGCGAAATGGAACGCGGCACCGGGGAAGAGATGCTCGGTGTACTCGCGGTGGTATGCGTAGCCCTTGATCGCGAGGAAGACGATGCCGAGCGCCAGCGTGGCGGTCATGAGCCTTGCGGCGATCCGCGCGCGGCCGATTTCCGCCGCCTCGACGGCGAGCGCCATCGTCACGCTGCTCGTCAGCAGCACCGCGGTGTTGAGCGTGCCCATCGCCACGTCGGTGTGCCGGCTCGCCGCGGCGAACGCCGCGGGATGCGCGAAGCGCATCGCCGCATAGGCGAAGAACAGCACGCCGAAGAACAGCGTCTCGGTGGTGAGGAACACCCACATGCCGAACGCCATCTCGCGCCGGCGCAGCGGCGGGGTCGCGGCGAGGCCGGGCTTGTCGGCCGCAGCAGCCGGTGTCTCGGCCCGCGGGCGCGCCTCGGCGGACGCGATCGCCGTCGTCATGTCGCCGCCTCCTGGCGCGACGCGGCAACCGGCGGATACGCGTACGGCTCCTCGTCGACGTGCGGCTGCGTGGCGAAATTCTCGGTGGGCGGCGGCGAAGGCACCGTCCATTCGAGGCCGGTCGCCCGCCACGGATTTTGCGGCGCGCGCGCGCCGCGCACGAGCGACCAACCGAGATAGACGAGCGGCAACAGGTAGCCCATCGCCAGGATCACGGCGCCCGCCGACGACAGCACATTGAGCGTCGTGAACTGCGGCGCGTACTCGTGGTAGCGGCGCGGCATGCCCTCGATGCCGAGCAGATACTGCGGGAAGAACGTGAAGTTGAACCCGAGGAAGATCAGCACCGCGGCGAACTGCGCCCAGCGCGCCGGGTACATGCGCCCGGTGATCTTGGGCCACCAGAAGTGGATGCCGGCAAGGTAGGCGGTGACCGAGCCGCCGACCATGATGTAGTGGAAGTGCGCGACGACGAAATAGGTGTCGGTGAGCTGCACGTCGAGCGCGAGCGCGGCGAGGAAGAGCCCCGACATGCCGCCCAGCATGAACAGGCCGACGAAGCCCAGCGCGTAGATCATCGGCGCGTCGAACGAAATCGAGCCCTTGTAGAGCGTCGCCGTCCAGTTGAAGACCTTGATCGCCGACGGGATCGCGACGAGGTACGACAGGATCGAGAACACGAGGCCCGCGTACACCGACTGCCCCGAGACGAACATGTGGTGTCCCCACACCAGGAAGCCGATCACGGCGATGGCGATGATCGCGTACGCCATCGTCCGGTAGCCGAACACCGGGCTGCGCGCGAAGCAGGGGATGATCTCGCTGGCGATGCCCATCGCCGGCAGCACCATGATGTAGACGGCCGGGTGCGAGTAGAACCAGAACAGGTGCTGGAACAAGAGCGGGTCGCCGCCGAGCGACGGGTCGAAGATACCGATGTGCCAGATGCGCTCGATGCCGAGCAGCGCCAGCGTCATGCCGAGCACCGGCGTGGCCAGCACCAGGATCACGCTGGTCGCGTAGATCGCCCAGACGAAGAGCGGCAGCCGGAAGAACGTCATCCCCGGCGCGCGCAGCTTGTGCACGGTGACGATGAAGTTGAGCCCCGTCAGGATCGACGAGAAGCCGACGATGAACACGCCCGCGATCGCGGCGATGACGTTGGTGTTCGAGAACATCGTCGAGAACGGCGTGTAGAACGTCCATCCGGTGTCGACGCCGCCGGCGAACAGCGCGGCGAGCGTGAACAGCGCGCCGCCGACGTAGAGATAGAAGCTCGTCAGGTTGAGGCGCGGGAACGCGAGGTCCTTCGCACCGATCATCAGCGGCACGAGGAAATTGCCGAGCGTCGCCGGGATCGACGGGATCAGGAAGAACCACACCATGACGACGCCGTGCATCGTGAAGAGCTTGTTGTACGTCTCGGCGGAGACGAGGTCGCCGGCGGGCGTCGCGAGCTCGATGCGGATCAGCGTCGCCGCGGCGCCGCCGATGAAGAAGAACGCCGTGATCGCGATCGCGAACATGATCGCAATGCGCTTGTGGTCGCGCGTCGTGAGCCACGCGCGGATCGACATGTCGCCTTCGAGATAGCTCGCGGCATGGGCGGGCGCCGGCAGCAGCGCGGCAGGTGGTGTCATCGCAAGGCCTCCTTGCCGCCGAGATGGCGGATGTAGGCGATGAGGTCGAGCACCTCCGCCTCGTCGACCTGTCCCGCGAACGACGGCATGATCGGTTCGTAGCCCGCCGCGACCTGGCGCTTCGGCAGCAATATGGAATCGCGCAGGTAACGGTCGTCGGCGATGATGGTCGTGCCGTCGGCGAGCGGCACCGGGCGCCCGTACAGGCCCTCGAGCGCCGGCGCATGCACCGATGCGTTCGCGCCATGACAACCGCTGCAGCCCAGCGCCCGGAACAGCGCCTCGCCGTGCGCCGCCATCGTTGTCGTCGCGCCCTGCGCGTCGAGCCAGCGCTGGTATTGCGGCGGGGCGAGGGCGATCACGTGGCCGAACATCCGCGCGTGGTCGGTGCCGCAATACTCGGCGCAATAGAGCTGGTAGTCGCCGGCGCGCGTGGCGGTGAACCACAGCACCGTGTAGCGGCCCGGCAGCACGTCCTGCTTCACGCGGAACGCCGGCACGAAGAAGCTGTGGATCGCGTCCTGCGAGGTCATGACGAGCTTGACCGGCACGTTCACCGGCACGTGCAGCACGTCGATCTCGCGCTGGCCGGTGGCGTGCTCGAGCTTCCACATCCACTGCTTGGCGACGACGGCGACCTCGAGCGCGCCGGCGGGCGGCGTCGAGCGGTCGTAATAGAGCGACGCCGACCACGCGAACGCGGCAATGAAAAGCAGCAGCGGTACGCCGATCCAGATCGTCTCGAGGATCCGCCGCCGCCGAAGCTGCGCTGCGGCGGGCGGCCGGCTGCGATCCACCGTTGCGCGTCGCCGGAAGCGGAACATGAACCACAGCCCGACGATCGTCACGGCGAGCGACACGGCGGTCGTCAGCGCGGTCATCGCGGCGAACAGCACGTCGTAGCGCGACGCGAGCGACGACGCTTCGGGCGGCATGAACGGCAGGCTCATCGCGCGTCCTCGCGGGCTCGCGCGCCCGGCCCGCCGCGCACGAGGCGCGTCACCAGCAGCGCGAGACCGGCCACCAGCACGCCGCCGAGCACGCGCGACGCCGCGACGACGTCGCCGGTGTAGCGACCGGTCACCGGATCGAAATGGAAGCAGCGCAGCAGCAGCGCGCGCACCGGCGATCCGACCTCGTCGCCGGCGGCGGCGACGAGGCTGGCGCGAAGATCCCCGGCCGGGAATTCGACGCCGAAGAAGTAGCGCGACACCACGCCGGCCGGCGTGGCGACGACGGTGCCGGCCGGATGCGCGAAACCGCCGTTCGCCTTGTCGACCGCGTAGCGAAAGCCGATGGCATCGGCGAGCGCACGGGTCGCGCGCGGCGCCCCGGTGAGGAAGTGCCAGCCGCGCGGCACGGCCGCGCTGCCGAGCGCGCGCGCGGCGTCCTCGGCGTCGATCGACGTCTCGTCGGGATCGATGTCGACGGCGATGACCCTGTAGTCCGCACCCGCCGCGAGATCGATGCGCGCGAGCGACGCGGCGAGCGAGGTGCGCACGGTGTCGCACAGGTTGGGGCACTGGTAGTAGCCGGGCACGATGATCGCCGGCCGGCCGTCGAGCAGCTGCCGCAAGGTCGTCGCGTCGCCGTGCGTGTCGACGAACGGCATGTCGAGCGGCAGCGTCGCGCCGAGGCGCTGGTCGAAGCCGATGTCGAGCTTCGGCGGCGCCTGCGCGATCGCGAGGCCGGCGGTGAGCGCGATGGCGAACGCGGCCACGATGCGCGCAGTCGACGCAAAGCGCATGATCCGCGCGCGCCGCGGCACGAAGCTGCGGTGCCTCACGGCTTCTTCTCCACGGACGGCGCCGGCGCGCTCGCCGCGCCCGCCTCCGCGGCGACGATCCTCATCGCCTCGTCGACGGGAATGCGCGCGACACCGTGCGCACGATCGACCCACGCATAACCGTCCAGCAGTGCATGCTTTTCGGCGCGGAAGCGCGCGAGCGTTGCCGCCGGGTCGGGCTCGAGCGGCGGCCCGTCGGTCGCGGGCAGCGCCTTCGCCATCGCCGGTGGTCGCGCATAGTGATGCGCCAGGCCGCGTGTGACCGCGACGGCAGCGATCATGCACAGCGCGACCATCGCGACCAGCGCGGCGCCGACGATCGTCACGCGCCGGCCATCGGTGGTGTCCGGCGCATGCAAGAGGCCGGGATCGGCATCAGCCATGGTCGACCGCCATCTGCCCGACACCCGGCAATCCGGGCGCGACGCGCGCGTACGCATGCGAGAACGCGGCGAGCCACCAGCCGCCGACGCCGATCGCCGCGGCGATCGCGATCCACGGCGCCGAGCCGTACGACGAGGGCAGCACCTGCCACGCCATCTGCAGCCAGTGTCCGGCGAGCACCGCGACGCACAGCGCGCCGAGGCGGCGCGGATCGCGCTTGACGTCGCGGAACAGCATCGCCGCGAACGGCAGCGCGAACTGCAGGATGAGCGTCGCGATCGCCCAGGCTTTCCACACCGGCGTCGAGCGCGTCAAGTACCAGCCGATCTCGGCCGGCAGGTCCTCCGCCCAGATGATGAGGTACTGCATGAACGCGAGATAGGCCCACAGCATCGCGTACGTGAGCACGATATTGCCGAGGTCCTGCGCATCGCGCGCCGGGTTGGGGCGCTCGACCAGCGCGTCGACGCGTTCGTCCTCCACCGCGCGCGCGCCGCGCATCGCGCCGGTGAACGCGGCCACCGCCGCGGCGAACGCGAACGCGGCGTAGGCCTGGCTGGTCAGCACGAGGAGCCCGAAGCCCGTCGAGTACCAGTCGGCGGAGCGCGCCATGATCCAGTCGACGCCCGCGAGCGTCATCGTCACGGCGTAGGCGACGAGACCGACGATGGCGAGGCGCCGCACTGCCGGCTGGCCGAGGCGCGTGGCGTTGGTCCGATGGCGCTGCCACTGGCGACGCATCGCGGTGGCGATGGCGATCCAGATCGCGAAATACAGGACCGCGCGCACCACGAAGAACGGCGTGTCGAGCCACCACGCCTTGGCATCGAGCCGCGATCCTGCCGCATGTGGCGCCGCCCACGGGTAAAGGTGCCCGAGGCCGAAGAGCAGCGGCACGCCGAGCAGCGCGACGACGGGCAGCGTCGCGAGCGCCGCCTCGAGCGGGCGACGCACGACGAAGCCCCATTCGCCGCCGGTGAGCTCGTGGATCATCACGTTGACGAGCGCCCCCAGCGCGAGCGCCAGCACGGCGAGCCACGCAAAAAGCCACGCCGCGAAGAACGAATCGGGCGCGCCGAACCCGGCCGCCACGGCGACGAACACGCCGGCGCCGCCGGCGACGAGGCAGCCGCGGCGCAGCCTCGGCGAATCGGGCGCGAAGACGAAAGCCTTCATCGCGCCGCCCCGAGCTTCGCGCGCGCATCGGCAGGCAGCGCGGCCACCGGCGCCGCGAAGGCGAGCTGCAGCGCGCGGATGTAGGCGACGATCGCGCGGCGGTCGGCCGGCGCGATCCGCGTCGCGTACGGGTACATGTCGCCGTAGCCGTCGCTGATCACCGCGTAGTAGTGCTCGTCGCTCGCGCCGACGAGCCGCGGGATGTGGAATGACGGCGGATGCGGGAAGCCGCGTCGCGCCACCATGCCGTCGCCGTCGCCGGCGATGCTGTGACAGGGTGCGCAGAAGATGTCGTAGCGCTCGCGGCCGCGCGCGACGAACGCGGCCGTCCATTCGCGGCGCGGCACGACGGCACTCGACGGCGTGCCCGGCACGAGCGAATGGCCTCCATGCGGTGCGCCACCCGCATCCGGCGCCTGCGCCGCGACGATCGTCGGCAGCGGCAGTGCGAATGCCGGCTCGGCGGTGAGCGCACCGAGCCGTCCGCTCGACGTGTCGGCGGAGGTGCCGGCGGCGCGCGCCACCGTGCCATCGACCGGCTCGCGTGCCGAGCGTCCGTCGGGCCACAATGGACTGGCGGCGAGCGGCTTGTCGCGCGGCTGGTCGTACATGTTGCGCGCGGTCTTCTCGCAGCCGGCCAGCGTCGCGACGAGCGCGAGCATGCCGAATGCGGCAAGGATTCGCGGCGCGATCACGACACGCCCGCCGGCAGAACGCGCACGGCGCCCGAGTCCGCCAGCAGCAGCGTCGCGCGCTCGGCATCATAGGCGGGGTCGGTGGCGCGCACGCACAGGAAGAAGCGGCTGCGCGACGCGAGGTCGAAGCCGTCGACGTCGAACAGCGGATGGCGAAGCCGCGGCAGCCGGCACAGGAACAGGAACCCGAAGAACGCGGCGAGCGCCGCGCCGAGCACCGCGAGCTCGAACGTCGCGGGGATGAACGACGGCCAGCTGTGCAGCGGCCGGCCGCCCGAATTGATCGGGTAGTCGATCACCGCGGTGTACCACTGCAGGAAGTACGCGCCGGCGCCGCCGACGATGCCGCCGGCGAGCGTGATCGCCGGCACGCCGGTGCGCGTGACGCCGAGCGCGTCGGCGAGGCCGTCGACGGAGTAGGGCGTGAACGCCTCGACGTCACGGAACTCGCGGCGCACGCGCACCACAGCGGCAACGAGCGCTTCCGGCGAGGCGAACTCGGCGAGCACGCCATAGCGGCGATCGCCGCTCATCGCTCCGCTCCGACGTCGCGCGCGAGCTTGCGCATCTCGGCGATCGAGATCGCCGGCAGCACGCGCAGGAACCCGAGGAACAGCAGCACGAAGAGGCCGATCGAGCCGAGCAGCGTCGCGAAATCCCAGAACGTCGGCACGTAGATGTGCCAGGCCGACGGCAGGAAGTCGCGATTGAGGCTCGTGACGATGATCATGAAGCGCTCGAGCCACATGCCGATGTTGACGACGATGGCGATCGCGAACAGCGCGACGGGCCGCGCGCGCACGCCCGCCCACCACAGCGATTGCGGCACGACGACGTTGCACAGCACGACCGCCCAGTAGACGCCGGCGTAGGGGCCACCCATCCGGTTCTCGACCATCGCGATCGCGAACGGGTCGGCGCTGTAGTACGCCATGAAGATCTCGACGAGATAGCTGTAGGTGACGATGAAGCAGCACACCAGCATCAGCTTCGCCATGTTGTCGAGGTGGCGCTCGGTGATGAAGGCCTCGAGGTGGAACACGCGGCGCATCGGCACCGCCAGCGTGATCGCCATCGCGAAGCCCGAGAACAGCGCGCCCGCGACGAAGTACGGCGGGAAGATCGTCGAGTGCCAGCCGGGCGTGTTGCCGATCGCGAAGTCGAGCGAGACGACGCTGTGCACCGAGATCACGAGGGGTGTCGCGAGTCCGGCCATCAGCAGGTATGCACTGTCGAAGCGCGCCCAGTGGCGCGCGTCGCCGCGCCAGCCGAGCGCGAGCAGGCCGTAGACGACCCGCTGCCAGCGCTTCTTCGCCGCGTCGCGCAGCGTCGCCAGGTCGGCGATGAGACCCATGTACCAGAACAACAGCGACACGATGATGTACGTGCCGATCGCGAAGATGTCCCAGATCAGCGGGCTGCGCCATTGCGGCCAGACGTTCATGATGTCCGGGTATGGGATCAGCCAGTAGAAGAACCACGGCCGGCCGAGGTGCAGGATCGGCATCAGGCCGGCCATCGCCACCGCGAAGATCGTCATCGCCTCGGCGAAACGGTTGACCGACGTGCGCCAGCGCTGGCGCAGCAGGAGCAGGAACGCGGAGATGAACGTGCCTGCATGACCGATGCCGACCCACCAGACGAAGTTGGTGATCGCGAACGCCCATGCCACCGGCTGGTCGACGCCCCAGATGCCGACGCCGTCGATGAAGAGCCAGCTCACCGCGACGAGGAACAGGATCGCGAGCGCGCCACTGACGAACGCGCCTGCGACCCAGCCCCAGTGCGCCGGGCGCACCAGCACGATGTCGGCGATCTTGTCGGTGATCGACGCGTCGGTGTAGCGGCCGGCGAGGACCGGTGTCGCGGCCAGTGCGGATTCGTCGGTCACGCGGGCGCTCCGCCTTGCGCGGGTGGCGGCGCGGCGTCGGCGTCGACGATCCGCGGCAGGTACGTCGTGCGCGGCCGCGTGTTGAGCTCGGCGAGCAGCGCGTAGTCGAGCGGCGAGGCCTTGCGCGCGTTGACGGCGCTCGCCGGATCGTTGAGGTCGCCGAACACGATCGCCTGGGTCGGGCACACGGCCTGGCAGGCGGTGACGACCTCGCCGTCGGCGATGCGGCGATTGCCGCGATCGGCGTCGATGCGTGCGCGCTCGATCCGCTGGATGCAGTATGAGCACTTTTCCATGACGCCGCGCATGCGCACGGTCACTTCGGGATTGCGCTGCGCATCGAGCGCCGGCACGTCGCGCGTGTAGGCGTGCCAGTTGAAGCGACGAACCTTGTACGGGCAGTTGTTCGAGCAGAAGCGCGTGCCGACGCAGCGGTTGTAGACCTGCACGTTGAGGCCCTCGGTGTCGTGCACCGACGCCTCGACGGGGCACACCTCCTCGCATGGCGCGTGCTCGCACTGCATGCACGGCACCGGCTGGAACAGCGTGCGCGGCGCGGACGGCGCGCCCTCGTAGTAGCGGTCGATGCGGATCCAGTGCATCTCGCGGCCGCGCAGCACCTCGTCGCGGCCGACGACCGGGATGTTGTTCTCGGCCTGGCAGGCGATCGTGCACGCGGCGCAGCCGTTGCAGGCGTCGAGGTCGATGCTCATGCCCCAGCGATGGCCGTCGTACTTGAAGGGCGGGTACAGCGACTCCGTCGGCTCGCGCTCGCGCGCCGGCGTGCATCCGCTGCCAGCGCAGCGCGCCGCCTCCTCGCGCGACACCAGGCGCACGAGGTCGCGCCCTTCCATCCGATGATGTGTCTGCGCGGCGGCGAGCCGCTCGCGGCCGTCGACCTTGGCGAGCGCCACGCCGGGGACGATGGCGCGGGTCGCCGAGTCGAACAGCGGCCACGCATCGACGCCGACGCCGTTGCCGACACGGCCCGCGCGGGTGCGGCCGTGCCCGAGGTGCAGCGTCACGGCGTCGTCGGCGTGGCCCGGCATGATCCACACGGGCGCACGCACCGTGGCCGAGGCGGTGCGCAGCTCGACGATGTCCTCGTTGGCGAGCTCGTGCGCGGCGGCGAAACGCGGCGAGATCCACGCGGCGTTGCACCACGTGAGCGTGGTCAGCGGCTTCGGCAGCTCCTGCAGCCACGCGTTGTTCGCGTGACGACCGTCGCCGAGCGTCGGGTCGGGGGCGAGCACGAGCTCGACGACGATCGCGCCCGTCGCCGACGATGGGTCGCTTGCGGGCCTGACTGCCGGTGCGGCGGTCGTTGCCGATGGCGCGGCTGTCGCCTGAGTCGCAATGGCTGCTGGAGGCGCCGATGTTGTGGCCGCTGTCGGGACCGCCGCCAGCGCCGAGCTCGCGGCGACTGCCGGCGCCGCAGATCGCTTTGCCGAAGATGGAGCGGGCAGCACGCTCGCGCGCGACGTCGCCGCGGATTCCCGCACGATTCCGTCGCGCAGCGACGCATCCCAGAACGCATCGAAACCGGCTGGATGCCGGCGCTGCCAGAAGTCGCGCACGATCGCGTGGCCGGGACGCGGGTTGCCGTCGACGAGCACCGACACCACCTCGTGCGCGGAATGCCCGTCGTAGAGCGGCGCGATCGCAGGCTGGCGGATCGCCACCGTGCCGTCGAAGGCGCGCGCGTCGCCCCAGCTTTCGAGCGCATGCGCGGCGGCGACGTGCCACGTCGACGCCGCCGACGTCTCGTCGGCATGGAGCGCAAGGTGCGCGGACCACGGCAGCTTGCGCAGCGCGCCGCCGAAGTCGAGGTCGCGCGGCGATGCGTAGACGGGATTGCCACCGAGCATCACGAGCGTGGTGACGCGCCCTGCGCGCATATCCGACGCGAGCGCGCGAAGCGAGTCGCCCTGGTTGCCGGCGTCGAACGCGACGGGCTCGCGGGTCGCGACCAGCGCGTCGTTGCCGAGCGCGCGGTTGATCGCGTGCACACGCGCATGCACGCCCGCCGGCTGGCGGTCGCCGGCGACGACGATCGCGCGGCCGCGGTGCGCGGCGAGATCGGCGGCGACACGGTCGAGCCATGCGCGTGCGTCGGCGCCGAGGGCCGCGGTCGCCACGCCACTCGCCGCTCCGCCGACTTGCGGCGCGCCGCTTGCTGCTCCACCGCCCTGCGCGGCACCGCCCGCCGCGCCGCCGACTTGCGCCGCGCTGCTCTCCCCTCCACCGATCTGCGCCGCCAAGGCGTCGGCGAGCATCGCAATCTCGCCGGTGCGGATCACGAGCCGCCGGTCGGCGAGCGCCCCGGTCAGGCTCGGCGAGCCCTCGGCCGCGTGGATCGTCGGGCGCGTCGCGCCGCGCCGCGCGACCGCGATGTCGCGCGCATGCCGCACGGCCCCCGGCAGCGCGCCGACGATGTCGGCATCGAGCGCGACGATCACCGCGGCGTCGCCGAAGCGATACACCGGCTCGACCGCTTCACCGAGCGCGAGCCGTGAGCCGTCGTACACGTTGTCGCGATTGACCGGCTGGTATTGATGCCAGCGTGCGCGTGGATGGCCCTCGAGGAACGTGCGGATCTGGTCATGCAACGTCGGCGAGGTGACGGTCTCGGTGAGGAGCGCGATGCCGTCGCCGTCGGGCGCGGCGATCACCCGCTCGCGCAACTCCGTAACGAAGCGCGGCCACGTGTCGACCGCGCCGTTGCGCAGCGACGCCGTCGAGCGGTCGGGATCCCACAGCTCGAGCACCGCCGCCTGCGTGAAGATGTCGGTTGCGCCGAGGCTCGCGGGGTGCAGAGGATTGCCCTCGATCTTGGTCGGACGGCCCATGTTGGTCTCGACGAGCACGCCGATCGCGTAGCCGTCGCGCTCGAGCGCCGACGCGTAGAACACCGGCTTGCCGTAGCCGTCCTGCGCGGGGCCGTTGCGATACGGCACGATCGTCTCGAGCGGCGCGCGACTGCAGCCGCCGGCGGCGAGCGCGGCGGACGCCGCCATCACGCCGAGGAACGCGCGGCGCGCGAGGCGCGGCGGCTCGAACGTGACGACGTCCTGCGGCACTTCGCGCGGCGCCGCGCCCTCGAGCTCGTCGAGGCCGCGCCAGAAGCGCCGCTGCGCGGCGGTGGCGAGTGAAGGCGAAATCGGCGTCACTTCGGGCATCGGCTCAGCGATGGCAGGTCGAGCAGCTCGTCAGCACGTCGGGACCGCGGATGTGATTCGCGGCCATCAGTGCCTTGCCGAGCGCCGCCTGGTTGGAAGGCGGCGTCCAGTGCAGGTCGTAGATGCGGTCGGCGGGGCGCAGGTTCGGCGCGGGATCGCGGTGACAGGCGATGCACCATTGCATGTCGAGCGACGCGACGCGCCACGTGAGCGGCATCGTGTCGACCGCGCCGTGGCAGGTCGAGCAGCCCACGCCCTTGGCGATGTGGATCGAATGGTCGAAGTAGACGAAGTCCGGCAGGTCGTGCACGCGATTCCACGCGAGCGTGGCGCGGCCGCGGTACGCCGCCAGCAGCGGTGCGAGCGGTGGCTGGTCGGTGAAGAGCTGCGAATGGCAGGTCATGCAGGTCTCGAGGGGCGGGATGCCGGCGAACGCCGACGTCTCGACCGCGACGTGGCAGTAGCGACAGTCGATGCCGTCGTCGCCGACGTGGTGCTTGTGGCTGAACGGCACCGGCTGGTCGACCGGAGCGCCCTCGACGGCGTCGCCGCGCGCGTTGACGCGATACGTGACGAGCGCGGCTGCCAGGATCGCCAGCGCCGCGATCGCACCAAGGCGCAGCAACAGCGTGAAACGGGAGGAGAAGACCTGCGCCACACCGGCATCTTTCGTTCAATGCACCGCGACGCGGCCCGCCGCCGGCACGCGCGACTACTGCTCGACGATATGCTCGACCTTCGCGCGCACGTCCTTCACGGTGCCCGCCGACACCGGTGCTGCCGAATTGCCCCACGCGCTGCGCACGTAGCTCGCGACGTCGGCGATGTCCTGGTCGGAGAGCTTCCAGTCGAACGCCGGCATCGCGAAACGATTGGGATTCGCCTGCGTCGACGCCGCGCTCTCGCCGGTCAGGATGAGGTGCACGAGAGTTTCCGCGTCGTTCGCCTGCACGACGCCATTACCCTTGAGCGCGGGGAATACGCCCGCCAGCCCTTCGCCCTGCGCCATGTGGCACCCCGCGCAGTCGTCGAGATAGAGGCCGGCGCCGTGCGTGGCGACGTCCCGGCCCGGCGCCGACGCGGCGCTCGCCTCGCGAGGCGGCGAGTCCTTGAGATAGACGGCGATCGCGTGGAGCTGCGTATCGGTGAGATGCGACGTCGAGTGCGTCACGACCTCCGCCATCGGCCCGAACGCCGTCGCATGCGCGTTGGCGCCGCGCCTCAGGAAGTCGACGATGTCCTGCTCGGTCCATGCGCCGATGCCGTCGCGCACGTCGTTGGCGAGGCTCGTCGCGTACCAGTTCTCGCCGTAGCCCCCTTCGAGCGCGTCGCGGCGCTTCACCGCGCCGGCGAAGTTCTTCGGCGTGTGGCAGGCGCCGCAGTGGCCGAGGCCCTCCACCAGGTACGCGCCCTCGTTCCACTGCGCGGACTTTTGTGCGTTGTAAGCGTAGGTGCCCTCGTGGAAGAACGCCGCGTTCCAGGCCGCGATGCCGCTGCGCAACGTCAGCGGCCACGGCAGCGCGTTCTCGCGCGGCGGCTCGTCCACGGGAGCGAGCGTGTCGAGGTAGGCCTTGATCGCGTCGCTGTCGGTGCGCGTCACCTTCGTGTACCACGGGTAGGGAAACGCGGGATACAGGTGATGGCCGTCGCGTGCGATGCCCTCGTGCATCGCACGGTAGAAGTCGTCGGCCGACCACGTGCCGATGCCGGTCGCGTCGTCGGGCGTGATGTTCGTCGAGTAGATCGTCCCGAATGGTGTGGGCACCGCGCGGCCACCGGCGAACGGCTTGCCATGCTCGGCGGTGTGGCAGGCCGCGCAGTCGCCGGCGCGCACGAGGTTGCGGCCGCGAGCGATCGCCGCGTGCGAGCTCTCGGACGGCACCGGCGTCGGCACCGCGGCGCCGGCGCACGCGGCGACCGCACCGAGCGCCGCACAGGTCGCGAGCGTGCGCACGTCCATCGCGTCAGGCCTTCGACATCAGCGGGCCCGGCTTCGCGAGATACTGCTTGCGGATGGCCTCGGCCGCCCAATACGTGAGCGCGCCGACGGTGCCGGTCGGGTTGTAGCCGGCGTTCTGCGGGAACGCCGAGGCGCCCATCACGAACACGTTCGGCACGTCCCACGACTGCAGGTAGCGGTTGACGACGCTGGTGCGCGGATCGGTGCCCATGATCGCGCCGCCGGTGTTGTGCGTCGTCTGGTAAGGCACGATCGAGTAGGGCGCTTTTCGCGGCTTGGCGTGCATCGCCCGCGGCTTCATCGCCTTCGCGATCATCTCCGCCTTGTCCGTCAGGAACTTCGACATCCGGATCTCGTTGTCGTGGTAATCGAACGTGAGGCGCAACAGCGGATTGCCGTAGACGTCGCGGTACGTCGGGTCGAGATCGAGGTACGCGTCGCGGTAGCTCATGACGCTGCCGTGCGTGGCGATGCTGAGCGACTTCAGGTAGTTGTCGGCCATCGCCTTCTTCCAGCCGCTGCCCCACGTCGGCGTGCCGTCCGGCACGTGGCTCTGCAGGATCGGCCGGCCGCCGGTCGTCCACGCGGCGAGGTAGCCGCCGCCGATGAAGTTCTCGGGGCCATGGTCGAAGTTGTCGCCGTTGAAGTCGTCGACCGCCTGCCCGAGCGCGCCGGCGCCCATGAACGGGTTGACGAGCTCGTCGACGAACACGTCGACGCTCGACGTGATCTGGTACGCGTAGTTGCGGCCGGTGACGCCGGCGTTCGCCTGCGGGTCGTACGGCTTGCCGATGCCCGAGACCAGCAGCAGGTGGACGTTGTGGGTCGGGAACGCGCACAGGATGACGAGGTCGGCGGGCTGCTCGAACTCGCGGCCCTGCGCGTCGACGTAGGTGACGCCGGTGGCGTGCGTCTTCGATTTGTCGAGGTCGACGCGCGTCACCTCGCAGCGCACGCGGTACTCGAAGCCGTCCTTGCCGATCAGCACCGGAAAGATCGTGGTCTGCGGGCTCGACTTCGAGAAGTTGCCGCAGCCGAACCATTCGCAGTAGCCGCAATACGTGCACGCGCCCATCTCGACGCCGAGCGGGTTCTTGTAGGCACGCGAAGTGTTCGACGCCGGGCAGGGGAACGGATGGAAGCCGACCGCCTTGGCCGCCTCGTCGAACTTCACCTGCGCGAGCCCGCGCTTGAGCGGCGGATTGGGATAGTCGCGGCGGCGCGCGGCCTCGAACGGGTTGCCGCCGTCCTGCTTCTGCCCGCCCAGGTTGCCGGCGCGTCCCGACGTGCCGCACAGGTATTCGAAAGCGTCGAAATGCGGCTCGAGGTCCTCGTACGTGACGCCCCAGTCCTGGATCGTCATGTCGTCTGGAATGAACTTGCGGCCGTAGCGCTGCTCGATGTGCGAGCGCTGCAGGAAGTCGGTCGGCAGGAAGCGCCAGTGCTGGCCGTTCCAGTGCACGCCGGCGCCGCCAGCGCCCGACGCCGGGCGGAACGAGCCCAGCTGCCGCATCGGCAGCGCGGTCTCGGATGTCTTGTTGCGGAACGTCAGCGTCTCGCGCTCAGGCTCCTCGAAGAGCCCGTTGCGCACCGCGTAGCGCAGCTCGTCCTGGATGAACGTCGTCGAGAAGTCCGGAACCGTGTCGCGAAAGCCGCCGCGCTCGAGCGCGAGCACCTGCAGCCCGGCTTCGGTCAGCTCGTGGGCGAGGATGCTCGCCGTCCAGCCGAACCCGACGAGCACGCAATCGACCTTGGGCAGCCGCGTCGCCATGTCACGCGTCCTTCATCACGCGGCGGCCGTCGCGACCGAGCAGGCCCACCGTCGGCTGGCCGTAGCGCTTGCCGTGCTGCTCGATCTCCGCGACGTAGTTGTAGCGGGGACCGGGGAAGCCAATCAGCTTCCAGCCGATGAAGTCGCGGTTGCCGTGGTACATCGGATCGGCGAGGAAGCCTTCCGTCGTGTTCTGCAACAGGATCTTGAAGAACGTCTTCGCGGGCGCGTGGGCCAATTCGACCTTGCCGTCCTCGAGCTCATGCAGCAGCGCGTCCTGTGCGGCGGCGTCTAGGTCGACGAACGCCTTGCCCTGGCTCGCTTCGTGCACATGCGCGTCGATGTCGGCAATGGCCGAGCGATACAGCGCGGCGGGCGTGAGCTTGAGCTGGTAGCCCTGCGTGTCGGAGCCTTTCTTCCACGGGCCCTGCATGTACCAGGTCTCGGCGCGCCCATAGGGTCCCGCGAGCTGGTGGTCGATGAATTCGGCGACGCCTGCTTCCTTGGCACCGGGGCCGAGCGCGTCGTTGGGAATGAGCCGCGCCACCGCGGCCTCGACGAACGCGAATTCCGCCTCATTCAGGTAGACGCGTGGCGCCGATGGCTGCGGGGCATCTGCGAGGACGTCGCGCACGAATGCGATCGGCGCGACACCCACGGCCGGCACGAGCGCCGCCTTGAGCACGCGACGGCGATCGGGGGCGAACTTCATGCCGCGTTCCGCATCGCGGCGGCGCACTGCGGCCCGTTTGTAATAACTACACGTCGAGTGCGAATCGCGCGCCGAAGTTGTTGCCGCGACATGCAAACCTCCCGCTTGCTGCATCGAATCGGAAAGATGCCGGCGCTATACTCGATCGACACGCCAGCAGCGCATGCCCGTACAGGTGTCGAAGACGGCCGGTTGTAGTGATTCGACGACAACTTGCAACGCGCGTTCGCGATACGCAACGGGATGTTCGGAATAACTGTGTTTTCCACGCTTCGACAACGCGCGTGAATCTCGTCGCGATGGAAATTTTCGTGCGCGCCGCCGAGGCGCGCAGCCTGTCCGCCGCGGCACGCCGGCTCGGCGTGTCGAAGTCCGCGATCAGCAAGCACATCTCGCAGATCGAGCACGAGCTCGGCGTGTGCCTGCTCCACCGCACGACGCGCTCGGTGACGCTGACCGAGATCGGCGACGCGTTCTTCGCGCGCTGCCGCGACATGCTGAAAGCCGCCGAGGAGGCGGAGTCGGTCGCGATGCATTTCCAGGCGGCGCCGCGCGGCATGCTGCGCGTGCATGCGCCCGTCGATTTCGGCGTGCACCACCTGACGCCCGCGCTGCCGAGGCTGCTCGCCGCGTACCCGGAGCTCAAGGTCGACCTGACGCTGGACGACGACCCGACGGGCCTCGCCGAGGAAGGCTTCGACGTCGCGATCGTCATCGAGGACGAGCCGAGCGGCGGCCTCGCCGCGCGCAGGCTCGCGCCGATCGGTCGCAGCGTCTGCGCGAGCCCCGATTACCTCCGTCGCGCCGGCGTGCCGCGGGCGCCACGCGAGCTCGCAGTGCACGATTGCCTCGTGTTCGCGCCGCACGGCGAGCTGCGGCCGTGGTGCTTCGAGGAAGCGGGCGTCGAGGTGCGCGTGCCGGTTGACGGTCGCGTGCGGCTATCGAACCAGAACGCGATCCGCCAGGCCGCGCTCGCGGGCCTCGGCATCGCGCTGTTGCCGACCTATCTCGTCGGCGCGGATCTCGCGCGCGGCGCGCTGGAGGCGGTGCTCACCGACTGCGCGACGTCGCCGCTCGCGATCTGGGCGGTGTACCTGCGCAACCGGCATCTGTCGCCGAAAGTGCGCGCGTTCATCGATTTCCTGCTCGATCACTTCCACCATGGCGACGCCGCGGCGGCGGCGATGGCCACGCCGGGCGCGCGCGTCGGGCTAGCGCCGGCGCAGGCGATCCTTTAGCCGCCTCAGCACCGAGCGCCGCCGCAGCAGGATGCCGGGCAGCGCATCGTAATAGCGGTGGTGGACGTAACACCAGCTCCAGCGGCCGTCGGCCTCGAGCGGCACGATCAACGGATGCCCGGTGGCGTTGAAATGGGCGAGGGCATGGGCATGCCGCGAATCCTCGCAGCAGCCGACATGCCCGCACGTGACGCACACCCGTAGCGCCGTCCATGGCTCGCCGAGCGCCATGCACTCCTCGCAGCCGCGCGTGTGCGGCGCGATCGGCGTGATGCCGTCGAAATGCTCGCAACGTGTCGTCATGATCGCTTCCGGATTCGGCGCGGCAGCCGTGCTGGCGGCATCGCCCTACCTCGCAGAGAAGTGCGCCGCGAGCGCGCGCGCCCCGGGCGGCGTGATGTCGACAGCGCGCGAGCCCTTGATGCGCCGCGCCCAGCCTTGCGCGAGCATCCGCGCGAACAATGCCGCGCCGAGCGCGCCGGCGAGATGGTGGCGGCGCACGCTCCAGTCGAGGCAGGCGCGGCAGAGCGGGCGGCGGTGGAGCGCGAGCACGTCGATGTCGATGCCCAGCGCGTCGAACAGGCGACGGCCGCTGTCGGTGAGCGCGACGTCGCCGTCGCGCTCGTCGAGCGCGCGCCGCGCGACGAGGCCGTCGTAGACCGCGACGCCGGCATCGCCGGCGAGATGGTCGTAGCAGACGCGCGCGCGCCTCAGCGCCGGCTCGCGCGGGCCCGGCCGCACGCGCAAGGGACCGCGTCGCGCCGCGACCTGCATCAGGCTTTCGAGCGCATGCGCGACCTCGTGGCCGGCGAGCCGGAAGTAGCGGTGGCGGCCCTGCTGCTCGACGACGAGGAGCTCCGCGTCGACGAGCTTCCCGAGGTGTGCGCTGATCGTCTGCGGCGTCACGCCGGCCTCCTCGGCCAGCTCGGCGGCGGTGAGCGCCTGTCCGCCGAGCAGCGCGGTCAGCGCCTGCGCGCGGGCCGGATCGCCGATCAGCGCGGCGATGCGGGCGATGCCGGGTCCGTCGAGCATGCTTCGATGTTAGCCGAAGCATCGACGTGGCGCAAGGCGCTAAGCTCGTCTCCGACGGCCGCGCGCGCATTGGCCCGCGCATCGCGCACCCGCGCCCTGCGGGTCGCGCGCGTCGCCGACACGAGGAGCGACCCCGATGATCACCTGCTTCATCCGCTACGAGATCGATCCCTTCCAGCGCGACGGGTTCGCGACCTACGCCGACAACTGGGCGCGCATCATCCCGCGCTGCGGCGGCGGCCTCGTCGGCTATTTCCTGCCGCACGAAGGCACCAACGACGTCGCCTGGGGATTGATCGCCTGCGAGAGCCTCGCCGCGTACGAGGCCTATCGCGCGCGGCTGCGTGGCGACGACGAGGCCCGCGCCAATTTCGCGTTCGCCGCGTCGCGCAGGCTGATCCTGCGCGAATCGCGCACGTTCACCGAGCCGGTGGCCTCGACGTTGCGGGCGCGAGGCGAGCCTGGGTGAAGGGTGGCCCGGGCCTACGGGCCGACGTAGCCGATCCCGTGCGCCATCAGCGACGCACACAGGATGATGGCGACGACGAGCGTCGCCTCGACGTGGATGACGAGGCGGATGCGCTTCAGCTTCGCGGCGTCGATCGTGGGCACTTCGCCGCGCCGCAACGCCGGCCGCATCCGCGCGAAGGCGATCGTCGGGTAGATCGAGATCAGCCCGACC
>JAICUU010000059.1 GCA_025935675.1 Burkholderiales bacterium | reverse complement strand
GATCTCGCACGTGACGCGAGCGGCCATTGGACCGGCTCGATCATCGTGCCCGAGCTCGGCGTCAAGGGACTGCCGCTCGCGCATCTCGCCGAGGCAGGCGAGGGCATCACGTTCGATCTGGGCGATGCGCTCGGCGCGCCATCGTTCGGCATGACCGCGTTCGCGCTGCGCTTCGACGGGCACGGCGCCGCGACCGGCGAGTTCAAGGAGGGCGGCCACGTCGCGAGGCTGTCGTTGCGCCGCACCGGCGCTGCGCAGGTCGACGCGCGCCCGCGCAGCACGCCACTCGCACCCGCGCTCGCCGCGAAATGGGTCGGCGCGTTCGACCTCGGCGGCTATCCGCGCAACGTGACGATCACGCTCGCACGAGGCGGCGACGGCGTCGGCACCGCGACGTTCACGGTGGTGGGCAAGAAGACCACCGACATTCCCGTTGATCTCGTCACGGAGGCGGGCGACTTCCTCCGCCTGGAGTCGGCGGCGACGCAGGTGTCGTTCGAAGGTCACGTGACGGCCGACAGCCGCGAGATACGCGGCACGATCGCGATGGGATCGATCGAGCTGCCGCTCGTCCTCACGCGCGCCGGAGGCTCGACATGAGAACCGCGATTCCCGCGCTTGCGCTTGCCGCGATCGCGACGCTTTCGGCATGCAGCGGCGATGCCCGCTCGCAAGCGATGTTCCGCGGCAACGCCGCGCACACCGGCGCGACCGATGCAAAGGCGCCGCGTGCGTTTCACCGCGTCAAGTGGGCGTTCGCGACCGGCGGGCGGATCGTGTCGTCGCCAGTCATCGACCAGGGCACGATCTACGTCGGCAGCGACGACGGCAACCTCTACGCCATCGCCGCCGCCGATGGCCGCCAGCGCTGGCAATACAAGACGGCCGGTCCGGTGCCGTCGACGCCGGCCGTCGCGGCGGGCGTCGTCTACGTCGCGAGCTACGACGGCAAGATCCACGCGATCGACGCGCGCAGCGGGTTGCCGCGCTGGAAGTTCGCGACTGCCGGCGAGCGCCGCTTCGAGGCGAAGAACCTGCACGGCTTCCTGCCGAAGACGCAGACGATCGCCGATCCGTTCGACGTCTACCTGTCGAGCCCGCTCGTCGTCGACGGCCGCGTCTTTGTCGGCAGCGGCGACGGCAACGTCTATGCGCTCGACGCCACAACCGGCGCGCTCGCCTGGAAGTTCGCGACCGGCGACGTCGTGCACGCGTCGCCCGCGTACGCCGATGGCACGATCGTCATCGGCAGCTGGGACAGCTACCTCTATGCGCTCGACGCCGCGACCGGCGCGCAAAAATGGCGCTTCCACGGCGGCGAGGACCCGGACATCCACAACCAGGTCGGCTTCCAGTCGTCGCCGGCGATCGTCGACGGCGTCGTCTACACCGGCTGTCGCGACTCGAACCTGTACGCGATCGACGCCGCGACGGGGAAGGAGCGCTGGCGCTTCGACAACGCCGGCAGCTGGGTCGTCGGCGCGCCGGCCGTCGCACGGGGCAAGGTCATCTTCGCGACATCCGATTCGGCGCAGTACGTCGTGCTCGATGCGAACACGGGCAAGCCCGTGGTCCAGGTCACCGACAAGGCGTACATGTTCGCGTCGCCGACGGTCGCGGGAGACGTCGTGCTGACCGGCGTGCTGAACGGCACGCTGCAGGCGCGCGACTTCGCGAGCGGCACGCTGCTATGGAGCTTCGAAACGGATGCATCGAAGCGCAACGACGGCTGGATCCTGACCGCCGATCGCAGCTTCAACACGCCGCTGCTGTACACGTCGGCCTGGCGCGAGGCGCCGATGGTCGCGGCGGACCGGCAGTTCTCCGTCGGCTCGATCTTCTCGACGCCACTCGTCGCGGACGGCGTCGTGTACGTGGGTGCTGCGGACGGCCGGCTCTACGCGATCGAGTAGGGCGCCGGGCGTCGGACGCATTCGCCCCCGGGGTCGCCGCCAGCGCCTACGGCGGGTAGGCCGGTTGGCCGATGGAGCCTCGCGGCCCCTGCGCCTAGATTGAATCCAGGACAACGGCACGGGAGCGGCCATGAACGCCATCAACGCCCGGCGCGTGAACGAGTACATCCTGCAATCGCTTGCCCACGATGCGCAGCGCGAAGCAACGATCGACCTCATCGTCTGGGGCATCGTCATCCTGGCCGCGATCGGCGTCGCCGACGTGGTGCTGATGGTCATCGGCCGCTGATCGCGTCTTCACCGGGGCTCGCGAGCCCCGCGGGTGATGGTCGTCATTCGCGCGCCTATGCGGGAGTGACCGGCTCGAATAGTGCGCAGCCCATGGCGGGGTTGTAGTTGACGGGTTGTCAACCATCGAACCGCCGAACGGCGCCCCGAGCTGGAATGCGGCTTGCTCCGTGGCCGGCATGGAGCCCAAACTCACCCTCGAACTCGAGCCGCTGTCGCTCGAGCCCACGACCGCGAGCACCTCGCGGCCCGAACCGTCGCCGGCTGCGGCGCCCGCGGCGATGCCCGCGGCGCCGGCTGCGCCGGCGTCCAAGCGCGAGGACCTCGGCCGCTTCCTGACGGCCGCGGCGCGCGAGGTCGAAGCCGGGTGGCTCGAGCGCCCCCTCTGGGAATCGATCCTCGCCCAGTGCAAGGGCGACGAGGCGGCGACGCGCGACGCCTACATCCGCATGCGCGCGACGGCGCTCAAGCTCGAGCAGCGCGAGGCCAAGGGGCCACCGGCGACGGCCCCGGCTGCGGCAGCGATGGCCCCTCGCGAGGCGGCGCGCCCAGCGGCACGGAAGGCCGCGCAAGCGGAGGTATTGCCGCGCCGCGCCGCCTTCAAGGTCGATTTCCGCTCGCCCGCGGTGCTCGCCGCGACGGCGTCGGTCGTGCTGCTCCTGATCGGTGGCGGCTTTTGGATATTTTCCGAGGGCTCCGACGCCATCGCGCCGACCGTGACAGCTGCGCCCAAGCCGGCGGCCGCCGCCGCCGCGCATCCGGCGACGCCAGCTGCCGTCAAGTCCGACACGGCGCCGCCGGACGATGGTCTCGTCGCGCGCATCGCCAAGGTCCGCGACGTCGGCAACTGGAACGTCGTCGTCCTCCTGTGCACCGAATGGACACGCCGCGAGCCGGCGAACCCCGCGGCGTGGCTGCAGCTCAGCGACGGCTACCTCAAGCTCCAGCAATACGCGGAAGCGCTGGACGCGGCGACGCACGCCTCGCAGGTCGCGCCCACCGATGCCGGCGTATGGCGGCACCTGGCCAGCGTGAACGTCGCACTCGACCGCTTCGACGACGCGTTGCGCGATTACCGCCAGGCGGTCGCGCTCGACGGGCGCGACGTCGCGAGCCTCAACCGCATCGGCGACATCGCCACGCGCCTCGGACAGTACGCCGACGCGCACGCCGCCTACGACCAGGCGCTCGCGCTCTATCCGGACGACGTCGACGCATCGTGCGGCCAGGCGTTCGCCACGCGGCAGCAGGGGCTCGTCAAGGACGCCGACGCGATCGAGAAGGGAATCGCTGCGCGCGACCACTCGTGCACCGACTGGAAGGCGCGGCACGCGACCGAGCCGTCGCAGGCCACGAGCTACCGCACGGTGAAGCCCGGCCGCGGCGGCTGACGCGCGGTTCGCGGCATCGCGCCGCCCGCCCGTGCAAGGCCGGCGGCCACCGCCGCGCCTATGCTCGCGATTCGAGCGTCGGCACGCGAGCGCAAGCCATGTCAAAGCCCTCGTCGGGCGCGGTCGTGTGGACCGCGCTCGCGATGAACCTCGTGATCGCGGTCACCAAGGGCATCGCCGCGGCGATCACCGGCAGCGCGGCGATGCTGAGCGAATGCGTGCACTCGTTCGTCGACACGTCGAACGAGGTGCTGCTGCTGTACGGCACGTATCGCGCCAAGCGGCCGCCCGACGACAACCACCCGTTCGGCTACGGCCGCGAGCTCTACTTCTGGAGCTTCGTCGTGGCGCTGATCATCTTTGCGCTGGGTGCCGGCGTCGCGATCGTCAAGGGCTCGCTGCAAGTGATGGCCCCCGAGCCGGTCGAGAGCCCGCTCGTCAGCTACGCCGTGCTCGCGGCGGCGTTCCTGTTCGACGGCATCTCCTGGTACCTCTCGCTGCGCCGCTTCGTCGCCTCGAAGGGCACGCTCGGCTTCTACGAGGCGTTTCGCCGCAGCAAGGATCCTGCGACCTTCATCGTGCTGTTCGAGGACAGCGCGGCGCTCGTCGGCATCGTGATCGCTGCGGCGGGCATCCTCGTCGCCGCGCAGTTCGGCTGGCCCGAGGCCGACGGCATCGCGTCGATCCTGATCGGCGTCGTGCTGGGTGTCGTGTCGCTGCTGCTCGCGCGCGAGAGCAAGAGCCTCCTCATCGGCGAGCCCGCGTCGCGGACGCTGGTGGCGTCGACACGCCGCATCGCCGAAGCGGTGACGCCGGGCGCGCGCGTCAACGGCATCGTCACCGTGCAGCTCTCGCCCAACCAGATCATCGTCGCGCTGAGCCTCGAGTTCGCCGACGACGAGACCGCCACCGACATCGAGACGCACGTCGTCGACATCGAGCAGCGACTGCGCGAGTCGCACCCCGAGATCATCGCGGTGTTCATCAAGCCGCAGACGCCGCGCGCGTATGCGCGGGCCGTCAGCCGGCGCACGCGGCACGAGGAACCTGCGAAAGCGCCCGGCGGCGACGACCCCGGGATCGCCTCGACCGGCCACCGTTGATGCGGGCGATCGCGCGCGACCAGAAGCTCGGGATTCAACGCTCGCGCGGGTAGAATGCCCGCGGCATGAATGAAACCTCGGCGCTGGAGGTCGCGGCGGTCCGTGCGGCGGAAGTCGCGGACGGGGGGCGTGATTTCTGGAGCGACGACGATCGCGCATGGGCATCGCGCGCGGCGGCCGAGGTGGTCGGCGCCGATGCGCCGACGGATGCATTCCTCGCGCGCCGCGCCGCGCTCGCGCTCGAGCGCATCGGCACGCGCGAGCCTGGCTTCGCGCGCGCGGTGCGCGCGCTGCGCTGGCGATCGTGGATCGGCACGGTAATCGTGGCGATCGCGTTCGCGATCGGCGTGTTCGTCGACCAGGTCGATCGCACGCAGCGCATCAACATCCTCGCGCCGCCGGTGCTCATCCTGCTCGCGTGGAACATCGCGGTCTACGCGGTGCTCGTCGCGTCGTACGTCGTCCACTATGGCGAGCCGCGCGCGGAGGGGCCGCTGCGGCGCTGGCTCGCGTTCCTCGCGACCGGCGGCACGTCGGCACGCGCGCGCGGCCCCGCGGCCACGCGGCGCGCATTCGTCGCGCTCGTCGCCGACTGGTCGGAGCGCGCGGCACCGTTGTACGCCGCGCGCGCGATGCGGATTCTTCACGTCGCCGCGGCCGCGCTCGCGCTGGGCGTCGTCGCCGGCCTGTACGTGCGCGGCCTCGGCCTCGAGTACCTCGCCAGCTGGCAGAGCACGTTCATCGACGCGGCCACCGTGCACAGGATCGTGGCAATCGCCTATGCGCCCGGCGCGTGGCTGACCGGCCTCGCGGTGCCGGGCGTCGACGCGATCGAGGCGATGCGCGCGCCGGCCGGCGTCAACGCCGCGGCGTGGATTCACCGGATGGCGGGCACCGTCGCGCTGGTGATCGTCGTGCCGCGCCTCGTGCTCGCGCTCGCTGCGTGGCTCTTCGAGCGCCATCGCGCCGCGCGCGTCGTAATGCCCGTCGACGATCCGTATTTCGCGCGGCTGCTGCGCGGGTTGCGCGGTGGTGTCGCCCGCGTGCGCGTCGTGCCGTACGGGCATGCGCCGGCGGGCGCGGTGGTCGCGGGCCTCGAAGCGGTGGTCGCGCGCGTGTTCGGCGGCACGGCGGCGCTGACGGTGACGGCGCCCGTGGCGTATGGCGACGACGTCGCCGCGTCGCTCGATCCCGCGGCGACGACGCTCGTGCTGTTCGACGCGAGCGCGACGCCCGAGCGCGAGGTGCAGGGCGCCGCGCTCGCGGCGCTGGCGCATCTCGACGGCGCGCTCGCCTGCGTCGACGAGTCCGCGTGGGCGTCGCACTGGGCGGACCAGCCGTCGCGGATCGCCGAGCGGCGCGCCGCGTGGCAGCGACTTGCCGAGGACGCACGCGTCCCGCTCGTCGTCGCCGCTTTCGCGGATCCCGATCTCGCCGCGGCCGAGAACGCCATCGAAGCGGCGCTCGCGCGCCATGGATGACGCCGCCGGCGGGACGACGGCCGGCGCAGGCGAGACCATTGCGCTGACGCTGATCTCGCACACCAACGCCGGCAAGACGACGCTCGCGCGCACGCTGCTCGGGCGCGACGTCGGCGTCGTGCGCGACGCGCAGCACGTCACCGACGCATCGGCCGCGTATCCGCTGCTCGAGACTGCCCACGGCGACGCGCTGGTGCTGTGGGATACGCCGGGGTTCGGCGACAGCGCGCGGCTCGCGCGCAGGCTCGCCACGCAGCGGCAACCGATCGGCTGGTTCCTGTCCGCGGTGTGGGATCGCTTTCGCGACCGCGCGTTCTACCTGTCGCAGGCGGCGCTGCGCACCGTCGCCGGGCGCACCGACGTCGTGCTCTACCTCGTCAGCGCGGCCGAGCCGCCGTCGCGCGCCGGCTATCTCGCGGCGGAGCTCGACATCCTCGACTGGATCGGCAAGCCCGCGATCGTCCTCGTCAACCAGACGGGGGCGCCGCGCCCGCAGGACGAGGCGGCGGCCGGAGAGGCGGCATGGCGCGACGCGATCGGCGATCGCGCGGTGGTGCGCGCGGTGGCGACGCTCGACGCATTCACGCGCTGCTGGGTGCAGGAGATCGCGCTCTTCGACCTCGTCGCCGATGCGCTGGAAGGCTCGCGGCACGCGGCGATGGTGCGGCTGGCGTCTGCTTGGGAGACGCGCCGGCTCGCGCAGTTCGACGAGGCGATGGCGATCCTCGCCGCGCCGCTCGCCGCCGCGGCCGTCGATCGCGAGGTGTTGCCGGCGAACGACGGCGAGGGCGCCTTCCGCGCGATCGGACGGAAGCTCGGCATCGGCGACGCGCAAGGCGGGCCGGCGGCGAAGGCGTCGGCAGCCATGCGTGCGCGACTCGACGAGACGCTGCGCACCGCGACCGAGCGCCTGCTCGCGCAGGACGGGCTGGATGGACGGGCGGCGCCGGACATCGACGCGACCGTTGCCGCGGGTGTCGTGCGCATCGCGCCGATGAGCGAGGGGCGTGCCGCGCTCGTCGGCGGCGCGCTGTCCGGCGCGGTCTCGGGGCTCGCGACCGACCTTGCGACCGGCGGCTTGTCGTTCGGCGCGGGGCTCGTCGCCGGCGCGCTGCTCGGCGCGCTCGGCGGCGCGGGCGTCGCGCGCGGCATGAACCTCGCGCGCGGCACCGGTGCGCCGTCGTTGCAATGGAGCGAAGCGTTCCTCGGCGGCCTCGTCGCCGCTTTGCTTTTGCGCTACCTCGCCGTCGCGCATCACGGCCGCGGCGGCGGCGAATGGCGCGAGCGCGAGTGCCCGCCGTTCTGGTCGACGCTCGCCGGCGAGATCGTCGCCGCGCACGCCGCGGACATCGCACGTGCCTGGTCGCAGCGCAAGGATCCGACGGCAAGCGCCGCGCTCGAGCGCGAGTGCGCGCGACTCATGCACGGCGTCGTCTGGCAGGCGCTCGACCGGCTCTATCCGGGGATGCTGCCGGCGCGGGGCTGAGGCGAACGCACCGGCGCCGCAAGCGCCGCAGGCGAGCGCGCACGCGCTGAGCGAACGTCAGCGTGCGCGCTGATTCAGAATTCGTACAGCCGCGCGGGATTGTCGACGAGGATGCGTGCGCGCGTCGCCGCGTCGGGCGCCCACTCGCCGAAAAGCGCGAGCAACGCCGATTCGGACGGTGGTGCTGCGGTGCCCGGATGCGGCCAGTTCGTTCCCCACAGGCAGCGCTCGGGATACGTGCGCGCGAGCGCCGTCGCGAGCGCGGAGACGTCGTCGTAGCGCGGCGGACCGGCGCGCGACGTCTCGTACGGCGCGGAAAGCTTGACCCACGTGCGCCCGCGCTCGAGGAGCCTCATCAACGCCGCGAACGATGGATGCGACGCGGCCACGGGCTCGAGGAACTTGCCGTTGTGATCGAGCACGACGTCGGTCGGCAACGACGCGATCAGCGCGAGTCGCTCGGGCAATTCGCGGCCGTCGAACTGGAGCTGCACGTGCCAGCCGAGCGGCGCGATGCGTGCGGCGATTGTCGCCACGTCGCGCCATGTGAGTTGCGCGCCCGGCAGCAGATGGCCGCGCGCGCCGCGAAAGCCCGCCGCATGGAGCCGCGCGAGCTCCGCGTCGGCGACGTCGGGGCGCACGGTCGCGACGCCGCGCGCCGATGCGCCGAGCTCGTGCAGCGCATTCTCGACGCACGTGTTGTCGAATCCGTAGGCGTTGGCCTGCACGACGATCGTGCGCGCAAGGCCGAGCGCGCGCTGCACGCGGCGATAGGCGGCGAGCGGGGCGTCGGGTACCGCCGCAGTCCAGCCGGGGCGCAGCGGATAGCCACGGGCGTAGACGTGCATGTGGCAATCGCATGCGCCGGCGGGCATCGTTGCCGCCAGTCCCGCGCTCACGCCAGCGGCCCGCGGCATGCGTGGTGTGTATGACCGTCCGGTAGCGCTGTCGCGGTCGGACCAGTCGTGCGCGAAGCTTGCATCGACCTGCACCATAGCATCCGCCCGCCGAGCCGCGGTGCGCGTGCACCCCGCGCGTAGAATCGCGCCTGCCATGAGCGATCCCCCGCCGTCGACGCACCCGTTCGCGGCGCTCGCCGCGGAGCTTCGGCCGCAGGACGCAGCGCGCGACGCGATCACCGCCGCAACGCGCCGCGCCGAGCCCGATTGCGTGCGCGCGCTCGTCGACCACGCGCGCCTTTCGCCCGACGAATCGCGTGTGGCGCAGGCGATCGCGGCGCGGCTCGCCGGCGAATTGCGCGCCGAAGGCGGCCAGCAGGGCCTCGTCCAGGGGCTGATCCAGGAGTTCGCGTTGTCGTCGCAGGAAGGCGTCGCGCTGATGTGCCTCGCCGAGGCGCTGTTGCGCATCCCCGACATGGCGACGCGCGATAGGCTGATTCGCGACAAGATCGCCGACGCCAACTGGCGATCGCACGTCGGGCAGAGCCCGTCGCTGTTCGTCAACGCCGCGACGTGGGGCCTGATCCTCACCGGCAAGCTCGTCGCGACGCACGCCGAGCACGGCCTCGCGAGCGCGCTCGCGCGCGTCCTCGCGAAGGGTGGGGAGCCGCTGGTGCGCCGCGGCGTCGACCTCGTGATGCGGATGATGGGCGAGCAGTTCGTCGCCGGCGAGACGATCGGCGAGGCGCTCGCGCGGGCGCGCAAGCGCGAGGCGCAGGGCTTCCGCCATTCATACGACATGCTCGGCGAGGCGGCGCTCACCGCCGCGGATGCCGCGCGCTATCTCGCCGCCTACGAATCCGCGATCGACGCGATCGGCGCCGCGGCCGCGGGACGCGGCCTGCACGAAGCTCCCGGCATCTCGATCAAGCTGTCCGCGCTGCATCCGCGCTATACCCGCGCCCAGCGCGATCGCGTGATGGACGAGCTCTATCCGCGCCTCGTCGCGCTCGCGCGCCGCGCGCAGCGCCACCGCATCGGCCTCAACATCGACGCGGAGGAGGCGGACCGGCTCGAGATCTCGCTCGACCTCCTCGAGCGGCTGTGCGCCGAGCCCGCGCTCGCCGGCTTCGACGGCATCGGCTTCGTCGTGCAGGCCTACCAGAAGCGCTGCCCGTTCGTCATCGATGCGCTGGTCGCGCTCGCGGTCCGAACGCGCCGACGCCTGATGGTGCGCCTCGTCAAGGGCGCTTACTGGGACAGCGAGATCAAGCGTGCGCAGGTCGACGGCCTCGCCGATTATCCCGTGTACACGCGCAAGGTCCACACCGACGTCGCGTATCTCGCCTGCGCGCGCAAGCTTCTCGCGCACCCCGCGGCGATCTATCCGCAATTCGCGACGCACAACGCGCAGACGCTGGGCGCGATCGTCGCGATGGCCGGCACCGATTTCCGTCGCGGCCAGTACGAATTCCAGTGCCTGCACGGCATGGGCGAGGCGCTCTACGAGCGCGTGGTCGCGCCGCAAGGCGACGGCGGGCTCGCGCGGCCGTGCCGGATCTATGCGCCGGTCGGCACGCACGAGACGCTGCTCGCGTACCTCGTGCGGCGGCTGCTCGAGAACGGCGCCAACACGTCGTTCGTCAATCGCGTCGCCGACCCGCGCATCCCGCTCGAGGCACTGATCGCCGATCCGGTCGCTACCGTGCTGCAGGAGGCCGAGCAGCCGGGCGGGATCGGCGCGCCGCACCCGCGCATTCCGCTGCCGCGCGACCTGTACGCGCCGGCGCGCGTCAACGCGGCGGGCGTCGACCTCAACGACGAGCATCGGCTGCACGCGCTCGCCGATTCGTTGGCGCGCACGCCCGCCATCGACCGTGCCGCGCCGGTCATCGACGGCGACGCGCGCCCGCGCGAGCACCCTCGGGAGGCGCGCAACCCAGCCGATCGCCGCGACGTCGTGGGCACCGTCCACGACGCCGATCGCCGCGACGTCGCCGCCGCGCTCGACGCCGCGACCGCGGGCGCGAAGCGATGGGGGCGCATGCCGGCCGCCGAGCGCGCGGCATTGCTCGAGCGTGCTGCCACAGGCTTCGAAGCCGCGACCGACGCGCTGGTCGGCGTGATCGTGCGCGAGGCGGGGAAGACGTACGCCAACGCGGTCGGCGAAGTGCGCGAGGCCGTCGACTTCCTGCGCTACTACGCGAATGCGGCGCGTGCCGACGACGTCGCCGCCGCGGCGCCGCTCGGCGTCGTCGTCGCGATCAGCCCGTGGAACTTCCCGCTGGCCATCTTCACCGGGCAGGTCGCCGCGGCGCTCGCCGCCGGCAACGGCGTGATCGCCAAGCCCGCCGAGCAGACGCCGCTCGTCGCCGCGCACGCCGTCGCGCTGCTGCACGACGCCGGCGTGCCGCGCGCGGCGCTGCAGTTCGTGCCGGGGCCCGGCGAGACGGTCGGTGCCGCGATCGTCGCCGATCCGCGCGTGCGCGGCGTGCTCTTCACCGGCTCGAACGACGTCGCGCGATCGCTCACGCGCGCGCTCGCCGGCCGCGTCGACGAAGCGGGGCGCCTGCCCACGCTGATCGCCGAGACCGGCGGCCAGAACGCGATGATCGTCGATTCCACGGCGCTCGCCGAGCAGGTCGTCGCCGACGCGGTCGTGTCGGCATTCGACAGCGCCGGCCAGCGCTGCTCGGCGCTGCGCGTGCTGTGCGTCCAGGACGACGTGGCGGAGCCGTTGCTCGCGATGCTGCGCGGCGCGATGGACGAGCTTCGCGTGGGCTCGCCGGTGGCGCTCGCGACCGACGTCGGCCCGCTGATCGATGCCGACGCGCGCGATGCGATCGATCGCCACATCGCGGCGATGCGCGCCGCCGGCCGTCGCATCCACCAGGCGCCGCTCGATCCGGCCGTTGCCGCGCATGGGACGTTCGTCGCGCCGACGCTGGTCGAGATCGGCGGCATCGGCGAGCTCACGCGCGAGGTGTTCGGCCCGGTGCTGCACGTCGTGCGCTGGCGGCGCGACGCGCTCGACGCGCTGGTCGACGCGATCAATGCGACCGGCTACGGCCTCACGCTCGGCGTGCACTCGCGGATCGACGAGACGATCGAGCGCATCGTCGCGCGTGCGCGGGTCGGCAACGTCTACGTCAACCGCAACATGATCGGCGCCGTCGTCGGCGTGCAGCCGTTCGGCGGGGAAGGGCTGTCGGGCACCGGGCCGAAGGCTGGCGGCCCATGCTACGTGCGCCGGCTGGTGCAGCTCGACGCGCTCCGCACGCCGGCGCTGCCGCGCGACGCTGCCGCAGCGCCGGCCGCCGGCCACGCACCCGATGACGGGTTGCTTCGCAGCCTTCGCAACTACATCGCGTCGCATGGCGACGATGCGGCGCTGGTGGCCGCGTGCGATGCGCTCGTTGCGGCGGCGCCGCCCGCTGCCGCCGTGCTGCGCGGGCCGACCGGGCAGCGCGACACCTGGTCGCTCGCGCCGCGGCGGCGGATCCTCTGCGTTTCAGAGGCCGAAGGCGACCGCCTGTTGCAACTCGCCGTGGTCCTTGCCACCGGCGCGCAGCCGGCGTGGCTCGACGATCCGGTCTCGCGCACGCTTTTGGCCGCGCTGCCGCCCGACGTGCGCGGCGCGATCGCACGCGTGGATGCCGATCGCGACGCCATCGACCTCGCGCTCATCGCTGCGGATCTTGACGCGGTCGCGGCATGGAGCCGGCGGCTCGCCGCGCGCGATGGCGTGATCGTGGGCATCGTCGCCGCCGCGCCGGGCAGGCGCGATCCCGGCGCCTACCCGCGCGATCGGCTCGACGTCGAGCGCTCGGTGTCGGTCAACACCGCGGCGGCGGGCGGCAACGCCAGCCTGATGACGATCGGCTGAGCGTCATTCGTTCGCGGCGGCGTCGCGCGCGAACTGGCGGAAATAGTGGAGGAATTCCGGCGCGACGCGCGCGAGCTCGCGGCGATGAACGGCCACCAGGCGCTTCAGCACCTGGCGGCCTTGCGGCGTGATCTCGATGACGACGCGACGACGATCGATGTCGGTGTGACGGCGCTCGACGAAGCCCAGCTCGACGATCCGGTCGACCAGCTCGACCGCGCTGTTGTGCTTGATCAGCAGGAACTGCGCGAGCGACTTGACCGTGAACGGGCGCACGTCGTCGTGGCCGCGGATCGCGAGGAGCGCCTGGTATTGCTGCGTGGTAAGGCCCAGCGCGCGCGTCGCCTGCTCGCTCCAGAACTGGAAGGTGCGCAGCGCGTAGCGAAACGACGCGAGCGTCCTGACGTCGTCGTCCGTCGGCGCATGCTTCATGCGGCGATTATAGTTTGACGGCGGCGCCTGTGCGCCGTACAGTCGATGTCGATCATGTCGTACCACGACACATTCGCCCGCGGCAGGGCGCCTGCCGGCGGCGCTTCTGCGCCTGCGCGCGTCCCGCAACGGCAAGCGCATTCGGATGCCTGACCCGGCACGCGCCTGGGCGATCGGCCACGTCAGCGTCAAGGACGCGGACAAGTGGCAGCGCTACCGCGAGCGCGTACCCGCGACGATCGCGCCGTTCGGCGGCGCGGTGCTGCTGCGCGGCCACGTGACCGACGTCCTCGACGGCACGCATCGCCACACGGACACCGTGGTGCTATCGTTTCCAGACGTCGAATCGGCGCGGCGCTGGCATTCGTCGAGCGCCTACCAGGCGCTGATCCCGCTGCGCCACGAGGCCGCCGAGGTCGACCTCGTCATCGTCGGCGGCTGAGGCCACCGGCTTCGGGGGTTTCAGCGTCGCCGCCGGGCCTCGCCCTCGGCACGCAGCGCGTCGAGCGACGCGCCCATCGTCAGCGCCTGTGGATCCACCTTGACGTGGATGAGCGCCGGCTTGCCCGCGTCGCGCGCACGCGCGAAGGCGGGGGCGAATTCGGCGGTGGCGACGACGGTCTCGCCGTGCGCGCCGTACGCGCGCGCAAGCGCCGCGAAATCGGGATTGCGGATCGACGTCCCCGACACGCGCGCCGGGTACTCGCGCTCCTGGTGCATCCGGATCGTGCCGTACATGCCGTTGTCGATGACGACGAACACGATCGCGAGGCCGTACTGCACGGCGGTTGCGAGCTCCTGGCCGTTCATCTGGAAGCAGCCGTCGCCGTTCCACGAGACGACGACGCGGCCGGGATGCACGAGCTTGGCGGCGATCGCCGCGGGCACGCCGTAGCCCATCGCGCCGACGTATGGCGCGAGCTGCGTGCGAAAGCCGCGGTAGCGGTGCAGCCGGTGCATCCACGTCGCGTAGTTGCCGGCGCCGTTGGTGACGATCGCGTCGCCGGGCAGCGCGGCATCGAGGTCGAGGACGATCTTCCACAGGTCGACCGAGCCCGGCACGCCGCGATGCTTCTGCCACGTCGCATACTCCGCGTGCGCCGCGGCCGCCGAATCGCCCCACGCCGGCGCTTCGGGCGCCGGCCATTGCGCGAAGGCGTCCATGAACGCGCCCGGCGTCGCGCAGATCGCATGGGCTGGCTGGAACACGCGGCCGAGCTCCTCGGGCCCCGGGTGCACGTGCACGAGCGCCTGCCTCGGCAGCGGCGCCGCGATCAGCGTGTAGCCGCCGGTGACGTTCTCGCCGAGGCGCTCGCCGACGACCAGGAGCACGTCCGCGTCGCGCACGCGCGCCGCGAGCTTCGGATTGACGCCGAGGCCCAGGTCGCCCGCGTAGTGCGGATCGCGATTGTCGAACAGGTCCTGATGGCGGAACGCCGCCGCCACCGGCAGCCGCCACGCGGCGGCGAGCCGCTGCATCGCCTCCTGCGCGCGACCATCCCAGCGGCTGCCGCCGACGATCGCGAGCGGCGCGCGCGCGTTCGCGAGGAGCGCATGGACTCCCGCAAGCGCGCGCGGATCGACGCTGGCAGGCACCGCGTCGACGCGCGGCACGATCGCACAGTCCGCGCGCGCCGTCAGCATGTCCTCGGGGAGTGCCAGCACCACGGGCCCGGGCCGGCCCGACATCGCGGTGCGATACGCATGCGCGACGTACTCGGGAATGCGCTCGACGCGGTCGATCGACGCGACCCATTTGGCGATGCTGCCGTACATTCGCCGGTAATCGACCTCCTGGAACGCCTCGCGCTCGACGAAATCGCCGCCGACCTGGCCGACGAACACGATGAGCGGCGTCGAGTCCTGCTGCGCCGTGTGGATGCCGATGGCGGCGTTCGAGGCGCCCGGCCCGCGCGTGACGAAGGCGATGCCGGGCCGGCCGGTGAGCTTGCCGTACGCCTCGGCCGCGTACGCAGCGCCGCCTTCGTTGCGGCAGACGATGAAGCGCAGCCGGTCGGCGACGTCGTGCAGCGCATCGAGCACCGCGAGGTAGCTCTCGCCGGGCACGCCGAAGGCGAGGGTGGCGTCCTGCGCGCACAGGCTTTGCACGAGGATCTCGCCGCCGGTGCGGGAAGTCATGGAAGGGTCGCCGTCAAAACCGCGATTCTACGCGGCGACCCTCGCGCGCCCCTATAATCGCCGTCGACCCGACGGCCCACCGGCCGGCTGGCCGACGCCCGCCATGACCCTGACCGAAACCGCCTTCGACGCGCTCCTGTACATGGCCGCGGGCATCGTGCTGGCCGCGATCACGATGGCGCTGCGCCGCGACCTGCGCCGCGGCGCCGCGGTGATGATCGTGCTGATGCTCGCCGCCGAGATCGGCGTGATCCTGATGGAAGCGCTGATGCCGTCGGGCGGCGGTCGCGTGGCGCTGATCGCCCGCGAGTTCCTGCTGTTCCTGGTGGCGCTCGGGTTCTTCCGCGTCGCGCTCACGTTCGTGTTCCAGGTGCTGCTCGCGCAGATGGCGGTGCCGCGCATCCTCGCCGACCTCGTGATGGCGGTGGTGCTGATCGTCTACCTGCTGGTGCGGATCAGCGCCGACGGCGTCGACCTGACGGCGATCGCGATCCCGTCGGCGGTCGTCGGCGGCGCGCTCGGCTTCTCGCTGCAGCAGACGCTCGGCAACCTGTGGGGCGGCATCTCGCTGCAGCTCGACAATACCTGCCGGATCGGCGACTGGGTGCGCATCGACAACGTCTTCGGCCAGATCGTCAGCATCCGCTGGCGCTACATGTCGATCGCCACCAATTCCGGCGAGACCGTGATCGTGCCCAATTCGCAGCTCGTCACCCAGAAGGTGCTGGTGCTGGGCCGCCGCGGCGACGAGCGCATCGCCTGCCGCCGCGACGTTCTGTTCGAGGTGAGCTTCGACGTGCCGCCGTCGCGCGTCATCGCCGTCGTCGAGCACGCGCTGCAGCGCGTCGAAGGCGAGAACGTGGCGCCGAGCCCGGCGCCCGTTTGCATCTGCACGGGCTTCGGCGACAGCGGCATCGAATACATGCTGGTGTACTGGATCGTCGACCTCACGCGCGACCGCAGCACCGATTCGCGGCTGCGCGTGCACATCTACGCCGCGCTGGAGCGCGCCGGCATGCGCTTCGCCTATCCGCACCGCGTGCTGGTGCGGCCGAACCGCCTGTCGGCGGATGCCCTGTCGACGCGCGAGCGCGGCCGCCGCCTCGGCGTGCTCGCGGGCGTACCGCTGTTCGCGGGATTCACCGAGCCCGAGCGGCTTGCACTGGCCGACGACCTCGTGCCCGACTACTACGTCAACGGCGACGTCATCTCGCGCATCGGCGAGCATGCCGACTGCCTCTACCTGCTTGCCGAAGGCAAGGTCGCCATCTACGGCAGTGCGCACGACAAGGGCGAGCGGCCGAAGCT
>JAICUU010000389.1 GCA_025935675.1 Burkholderiales bacterium | reverse complement strand
CGCGCGATGCTCGCGCAATGCGACGTCGTGTCGGTGCATTGCGTGCTGAACCGCGACACGCATCACCTGCTCGGCGCCGGCGAGCTTCGCGCGATGAAGCGCGGCGCATTCCTAGTCAACGTGTCGCGTGGCGCGATCGTCGACGAGGCGGCGCTGCTCGCTGCGCTCCAGTCGGGACACCTCGGCGGCGCCGCGCTCGACGTCTACAGCCGCGAGCCGCTCGCCAAGGCCGGCCATCCGCTGGCGCCGCTCTACGCGATGGACAACGTGATCCTGTGGCCGCACCTCACGTTCTACACGGCCGAGGCGATGCAGCGGCTCGAGGACGAGACGCTCGCGCGTTGTTTCGAGGCGCTCGAAGGACGGCCGGTGCGGGTCAAGTCGCGCGATCCGCGGCTGCGGGCGCAGGCGACGGGCGTGGAATTTCCGGACGACGCGTAGCCGTCGCGCCGGGCTGACCGCCGTCATCCCCGCGAAGGCGGGGATCCAGCCTTGGCGCCTCGACGGTTGCACCACGCGGCCCATTGCCGCGTCAATCTCACCGCCGTCATCCCCGCGAAGGCGGGGATCCAGCCTTGGCGCCTCGACGGTTGCACCACGCGGCCCATTGCCGCGTCGATGCTGGATTCCCACATGCGCGGGAATGACGAATGGCTCCGCGGCGGAACCTGCATCGGCGTCGTCGCGGCCCGATTCCCGCATCCGCGGGAATGACGATGACGCTCGCTCAGCCGGCTTCGTCGCGCAACGCGTGCATGAACGGCTTCAGCGCCGGATAGAGCGCCACGTATTGCGCGAAGAGCTCGCGATAACGCGCGCTCGCCTCGGGCCGCGGCTGCGCGCGCTCGACGAGGTCGACCCACGTCGTCGCGATGTCATCCGGCGTGGCGATGCCGACGCCGAGCGCGGCGAGCATCGCCGCGCCGAGCGAGGCCTCGACGTCGTCGCGGATCGTCTGCACCGGCCGGCGGGTGACGTCGGCGATGATCTGCGTCCACAGCGCCGAGCGGCTTGCCCCGCCGACGACAGTCAGGGTTTCATCGAGCGGCGATCCGTCCCGGGTGCCGGTCTCGATGTTGTGCTGCAACGCGTACGCGACGCCTTCCAGCACCGCGCGATAAAGATGCGCGCGGCCGTGATGAAGGCCCAGGCCGACGAACGCGCCGCTCGCGGCGGCATCCCAGATCGGGCTGCGCTCGCCCATCAGGTAGGGCAGGAACACGAGTCCCTGCGCGCCGGGAGCGAGCGCTTCGGCCGGCGCCTCGAGCAGCTCGTGCGGATCGACGCCGCGCGCGGCCGCGGCGGCGAGCTCGCCTTCGCAGAAATTGTCGCGAAACCAGGTGACGCAGGCGCCGGCGGTGATCGCGCCGCCGAACACGTAGAGATCGGTGAGGCCGTTCAGCACGTGCGGCATCGCGATCAGGCCGTGCCGCGCGTCGACGCGCGGGCGGATCGTGCCCCAGCACATGCTGGTGCCGATCATCGCGACGTGATTGCCCGGCTTGCACGCGCCGGCCGCGAGCGTGGCCACCGCCGCATCGACGCCGCCTGCCACCACGGGCAATCCCGCGCGCAGGCCGAGCGCGCGCGCCTGTGGCTCGCGCAGCCGGCCGACGACGTCGCTCGACTACACGAGGCGCTCCGGCATCAGGTGGCGCGCAATGCCGAGCATGTCGAGCATCTCGCCGGACCAGCGCCGTGCGCCGATGTCGTAGATGCCGCCGATGTTGCCCGCGGAGCTGTGATCGACCGCGACCTCGCCCGTAAGCTCCGCGATGACGAAGCTGTT
>JAICUU010000077.1 GCA_025935675.1 Burkholderiales bacterium | reverse complement strand
TTCGACACGATCTTCGTCATCAGCCAGGGCGGGCCGGGCACGGCGTCGGAGACGATCAACATCTACCTCTACCTGCAGGCGTTCGCGTTCTACAACATGGGCAAGGCGTCGGCGATGGTCGTCGTGTTCTTCGCGATCATCGTCGCGCTGGCGCTGTTGCTGCTGCACGTTAGGCAGCGGCTCAAGTGGACCGGGTGATGGCCGACGCCGCCGCGCTCGCCCCTTCGCGCATCCCCGCGGCACGTGCCGCGGTGTCGCGCGTGCGCCGGATTGCGCGGAAGGCGGCATTCGCCTTCGCCGTCGCCGTTATCGTGTCGCCGGCGATCCTGGTCTTCCTGTGGATGCTGTCGCTGTCGCTCAAGAACGAGCTCGACAACCTCGCCTATCCGCCGGTGTTCTTTCCGCGCCCGCCGACGCTCGCCAACTTCGCGCACGTGTTCGCCGACAATTCGATGGGGCTGTACTTCCTCAACAGCCTGATCGTGTCGGGCTTCGCGACGCTGATCGCGCTGGCGGTCGGCGTGCCGGCCGGCTATGGCATCGCGCGGCTCGCCGCGCACCGCACCACGGTGCTGATCCTGATCGCGCGGATGACGCCGGCGCTGTCGTTCCTGATTCCGCTGTTCACGCTGTTCCAGTTCCTCGGCCTCAACAACACGCGCACGGCGCTCGTCGTCACGCACCTGGTCATCACCGTGCCGATCGTCGTCTACATCATGGCCGGCTACTTCGAGACGCTGCCGCGCGAGCTCGAGGAGGCGGCGCTGATCGACGGCGGGAGCGTATGGACGACGTTCCGTTACGTGGCGCTGCCGCTGGCGCGCCCCGGCGTTGTCGTCGGCACGATCCTCGCGTTCATCTTCTCGTGGAACAACTTCATCTTCGGCGCGGTGCTCGGCAGCCGCGCCACGCGCACGCTGCCGGCCGCCGTGTACAACGTGCTGACCTTCGAGCAGCTCGCCTGGGGCCCGCTCGCGGCCGCTGCGATCGTCGTCACGCTGCCGGTGCTCGTGCTGACGATCTTCATCCAGAAGGAGATCGTGGCGGGCATCACCCATGGCGGCGTCAAGGGTGGCTGACGCCGCCGCCGATTCTCCCGCCTGCGGGAGAAGGTCGGGATGAGGGTGCCGCGTCCGATCCCCCCCCACGCCTGCGGGAGAGGGTCAGGGTGAGGGCGCTGCAATGATCGTCGTCTTCGGCTCGTTGAACGTCGACATCGTCGTGCGAATGGCACGGCTGCCGGCACCCGGCGAAACAGTCCCGGCACGCGACTGGCGAATGCTGGGCGGTGGCAAGGGCGCCAACCAGGCGCTGGCCGCACGCCGTGCCGGCGCCGACGTGGCGATGATTGGCCACGTCGGCAGCGATGCGCTTGCACAAAGCGCGATCTCGCCGTTGTCAGACGCGGGCGTCGATGTCCGCAACGTCGGCATCGCGCCACATCCAACCGGCATCGCGCTGATAGAGGTCGACGCCGCAGGCGAGAACACGATCGGCGTCGTGCCGGGCGCCAACGCCGCGACAAATGCCGCGCAGGTCGACGATGGCATGCTGACGAATCGCACGACGCTCGTCATGCAGCTCGAGGTGCCGCTGGCCGAAGTCATCACGCTTGCGGCGCGCGCTCGCCAACGTGGCGCACGGGTGTTGCTCAACGCCGCGCCCGCGGCATCGTTGCCGCGTGAGCTCGTCGATGCGCTCGACGTGCTCGTCGTCAACCAGAATGAGGCGCGGCAGGTCGCCGCCGGGCTCGGCCTCGACGGCGAGCCCGCGCTCTGCGAGGCGCTCGGCGGCGGCGTTCGCCTCGTGGTCGTCACGCTGGGCAGCGAAGGCGCGCGCTATGCACATCGCGGCAAGACGGGCCGTGTGACATCGCCACGCGTCGACGTCGTCGACTCCGTCGGCGCCGGTGACGCGTTCACCGGCGCGCTGGCCGCGGCGCTCGACCGCGGCGCCGATGTGCCGCGCGCGATGCGCGAGGCGGTTGCCGCCGGCGCGCTCGCGTGCACTGCAACCGGCGCGCAGGCAGCGCTGCCGCGGCGCGACGCCATCGCCGCGCTCGCCGACACGCTTCCCTGACGGCGCTCAGCGCCGGGACTTCGTCGCGACGCGCCGCCGCACGACGTCGAACAACGCGACGGCTGCGGCCGCCGCGGCATTGAGCGATTCGTTGCCCGCGGCCATGGGGATCGTCACTTGCAGGTCCGCGGCATCGACAAGTGCCGCGGAGAGTCCAGCACCTTCGTTACCGATCGCGAGTGCGAGTCGCGCCGGCAACCTGGCGTCGTAGAGCGACGCGCCGCCGTCGACGACCAGCGCGGCGACCGCGCCGCCCGTGGCGCGAAAGCGCGCCGCCCACGCAACGAGGTCGACGTCCTCGACGACGCGCGTCAGGAAATGCGCGCCCTGCCCCGCGCGCAGCACCTTCGGCGACCACGCGAATGCACAGGTCTTCGACAGCAGCACCTGATCGACGCCGGCCGCCGCCGCGGTGCGCACGATCGAGCCGACATTGCCGGGATCCTGCACGTCCTCGAGCAAAAGCGTTAACCCCGCATCGTCGCGCGGCGCGAGCGCGCGCGGCGCCGGCACGACGGCGAGCACGCCGATGTCGGCCGGCATCGCCGAATGCTCGGCCAGCAGCGACGCCGGCACGACGATCGTGCGCGCGTCCGCGTCGCCGGCGCCGCGCGCGCGCACCTCGTCGCGCGCGAGTGCCTCGTCGGTGGCGATGATCGTGTCCGGTAGTCCGAACGTCGCGCGGTAGACCAGGACGAGATGCGCGCCCTCGAGCACGCAGCGAGCGGTGCGGCGCCGCTCGTGCGACGACGCCATCAACCGCAGCGCCTCGCGCACCCGCGGGTTGTTGGGTGAGCTGACGCGAATCACGGCCGTGCCGGCGGTGGCGGCTTCGTCGCGGAAGCGGCTGCAGCGGAGGGCGAGGATTCGTACGGAGGGTGCGGTGGGGCGGAAGCGGCGGATGGCGAAGGCGCAGCGGCCGGCTGGGAGGGTGCGGCGGATGGCGAAGGCGCAGCGCCCTCGGCCGGCGCAGCGGGTTTCACCGACGGTCTGGCGCCCACGCCCGAGGGCTGCAGCTGGAACAGCACCTCGTCGTGCTTGATCATGCCGAGCTCCGCGCGCGCGCGCTCCTCGATCGCCTCGGAGCCGGTCTTGAGGTCGCGTACGTCGGCCTCGAGCGTGTCGTTGCGCAGCTTGAGCTTCTCGTTCGCGGCGCGTTGCGCGGCGACCTGCCGGTCGAGCGCGCCGGCGGCAAGCCAGCCACCCTTGCCGAACCACAGCGGATACTGGAGCGCGGCGATCAGCACGACGAAGACGACGGCCAGCCAGCGCAAGGGAGTGTCAGGCGAGGTTGAAGAACGCGCTGCGGCCGGGGTAGCTCGCCGCGTCGCCCAGGTCTTCCTCGATGCGCAAGAGCTGGTTGTACTTGGCGACGCGATCGGAGCGCGACAGCGATCCCGTCTTGATCTGCCCGGCGTTGGTGCCCACGGCGATGTCGGCGATCATGCTGTCCTCGGTCTCGCCCGAGCGGTGCGAGACCACCGCCGTGTAGCGCGCGCGATTGGCCATCGCGATCGCCGCGAACGTCTCGGTCAGTGTGCCGATCTGGTTGATCTTGATCAGCACCGAATTGGCGATGCCCTTCGCGATCCCCTCCTTGAGGATCGCGGTGTTGGTGACGAAGATGTCGTCGCCGACGAGCTGCACGTCGCGGCCGAGCCGCTCGGTGAGCTTCTTCCAGCCGTCCCAGTCGTGCTCGGACATGCCGTCCTCGATGCTGACGATCGGGTATTTGTCGCACCACGCCGCCAGCACGTCGACCATCTGCGCGGAGGTCAGCACGCGGCCCTCGCCCTCGAGCCGGTACGCGCCATCGACGAAATACTCGCTGGCGGCGCAATCCATGCCGAGCGCGATGTCGGTGCCCGGCGTATAGCCCGCCTTGTCGATCGCCTCGACGAGGAGCTGCAGCGCCGCCTCGTTGCTCGCAAGATCCGGGGCGAAGCCGCCCTCGTCGCCAACCGTCGTCGGCAGCTTGCGGTCGGTGAGCAGCTTCTTCAGCGTATGGAACACCTCGGCGCCGTAGCGCAGCGCCTCGCCGAACGTCGGCGCCCCGATCGGCACGATCATGAATTCCTGCAGGTCGAGCTTGTTGGACGCATGCGCGCCGCCGTTGATGACGTTCATCAGCGGCACCGGCAGCTGCATCGGCCCCGCGCCGCCGATGTAGCGGTACAGCGGCAGCGACGTCTCCTCGGCGGCGGCCTTGGCGACCGCGCACGACACCGCCAGCAGCGCGTTCGCGCCGAGGCGGCCCTTGTTGTCGGTGCCGTCGAGCGCGATGATCGTCTTGTCGATCAGGCTCTGCTCGGTGGCGTCGAGGCCGAGGATCGCCTCGCAAATCTCGGTGTTGACGTTGTCGACCGCCTTGCGCACGCCCTTGCCGAGATAGCGCGACTTGTCGCCGTCGCGCAACTCGAGCGCCTCCTTCGAGCCGGTCGACGCGCCGGACGGCACGGCGGCACGGCCGGACGCGCCGGACTCGAGCACGACATCCGCTTCGATGGTGGGATTGCCGCGGGAATCGAGGATCTCGCGGGCGATGACGTCGACGATGGCGCTCATTTTTCTCGGTTGTCGGGGATCGGTGTCAGGGAATTGTCCGAATGCGATGCGGTCAGCGCGCCGACGACGGCGCGCCACGCGTCGTGGATCAACTGGGCATCAGCGATGTCTCGGGCAGCGGGCGACGCTTCACCGCGTGGTCGAGCTCCACCAGCGTCTCGAGGAGCTCGCGCATCCGGCCGAGCGGCCACGCGTTGGGCCCGTCGGACAGCGCCTTCGCAGGATCGGGATGCGTCTCCATGAACACGCCGGCGACGCCCGCGGCGACCGCCGCGCGCGCGAGCACCGGCACGAACTCGCGCTGGCCATCCGACGACGTGCCCTTGCCGCCGGGCAGCTGCACCGAATGCGTCGCGTCGAACACCACGGGGCAGCCGGTCGCGCGCATGATCGCGAGCGCGCGCATGTCGGACACGAGGTTGTGATAGCCGAACGAGGCGCCGCGCTCGCACACCATGACGTTGTCGGCGCCGCTCGCCGCCTTCGCCTTGCCGACGACCTGCGCCATGTCCTCGGGCGCGAGGAACTGGCCCTTCTTGATGTTGACCGGCCGGCCGGCGCTCGCCACCGCCTGGATGAAGTCGGTCTGGCGGCACAGGAAGGCGGGCGTCTGCAGCACGTCGACGACGTTCGCGGCGGCGCCGATCTCGTCGATCGCGTGCACGTCGGTCAGCACCGGCACGCCGAGCTGGCGCTTGACCTCGGCCAGCACGTGCAATCCCTCGTCGATGCCGGGCCCGCGAAAGCTCGCATGCGAACTGCGGTTGGCCTTGTCGTACGACGACTTGAAGATGAAAGGCACGCCGAGCGCCGCGCAGGTTTCCTTGAGCGAGCCCGCGGCGTCGAGCTGCAGCTGCATCGACTCGACGACGCAGGGACCGGCGATCAGGAACATCGGCCGGTCGAGGCCGACGTCGAATCCGCACAGCTTCATCGACGCCTCAAATCGTCGCGACGAGCTCGCCGCTGGCGATGCCGGCGCCACGCGTGCGCAGCGCGCGCGACTCGAGCGCCGCGCGCACGAAGCTCACGAACAGCGGATGGCCGCGCCGGGGGTTCGACGTGAACTCCGGGTGGAACTGGCAGCCGAAGAACCAGCGGTGGCCGGGCAGCTCGATCATTTCGCACAAGTCGCCGGCGTTGGCGCTGCGCGCACGCGCGCCAACCGCCATGCCCGCCGCCTCGATGCGCGGCAGGTAATGATTGTTGACCTCGTAGCGGTGGCGATGGCGCTCCGAGACCACCGTGCTGCCGTAGATGCGATGCGCCAGCGATCCCGGCACGACCTCGCACGGCTGTGCGCCGAGGCGCATCGTGCCGCCCATGTCGGATAGCGCATCGCGCTTCTGGATCGTGCCGTCGTGGTCCTGCCACTCGGTGATCAGCGCGACGACGGGATGCGGAGTCGCGGGATCGAACTCGGTGCTGTTGGCGCGGTCGAGCCCCGCCTTGTGGCGCGCCGTCTCGATCACCGCGAGCTGCATGCCGAGGCAGATGCCGAGATAGGGCACGTCGTTCTCGCGCGCATGGCGGATCGCCGCGATCTTGCCCTCGACGCCGCGCTTGCCGAAGCCGCCCGGCACGAGGATCGCGTCCATGTCGGCGAGCATGTCGAGGCCGTCGCGCTCGATCGTCTCGGAGTCGACGTAGTGGATGCGCACCTTCGACTGCGTGTGGATGCCGGCGTGCACCAGCGCTTCGGACAGCGACTTGTACGACTCGGTCAGGTCGACGTACTTGCCGACCATCGCGATGTCGACCTCGCGCTGCGGATGGTCGAGCGCGTGCGTGAGCTTGTCCCACATCGCGAGGTCGGCGGGCGGCGGATCGAGCGCCAGCTTCCGGCAGACGATGTCGTCGAGGCCCGCGCGGTGCAGCGCGGCGGGAATCTTGTAGATCGAGTCCTTGTCGAGCGCCGGGATCACCGCCTCGAACGGCACGTTGGTGAAGAGCGCGATCTTGCGCCGGTCGCTTTCCGGCACCGGCCGGTCGGCGCGGCACAGCACGACGTCGGGCTGGATGCCGATCTCGCGCAGCTCCTTGACCGAGTGCTGCGTCGGCTTGGTCTTCATCTCGCCGGCGGTCGGGATGTACGGCAACAGCGTCAGGTGGATGAAGCAGACGTTGTCGCGGCCCTGCGTGATGCCCATCTGCCGGATCGCCTCGAGGAACGGCAGCGACTCGATGTCGCCGACCGTGCCGCCGACCTCGACCACCGCGACTTCGGCATCGCCGGCGCCCGCGGCGATCCAGCTCTTGATCTCGTCGGTGATGTGCGGGATCACCTGCACGGTGCCGCCGAGGTAGTCGCCGCGGCGCTCCTTGCGGATGACGCTCTCGTAGATCTGGCCGGTGGTGAAGTTGTTGCGCTTCCCCATCCGCACGTCGGTGAAGCGCTCGTAATGACCGAGGTCCAGGTCGGTCTCGGCGCCGTCCTCGGTCACGAACACCTCGCCGTGCTGGAACGGCGACATCGTGCCGGGATCGACGTTGATGTACGGATCGAGCTTGAGGTTGGTGACGCGGACGCCGCGCGACGCGAGCAGCGCGGCGAGAGACGCGGCGGCGATGCCTTTCCCGAGCGAGGAAACGACGCCGCCGGTCACGAAGACGAACTTCGTCATGGCCCAAGGTCTCTCTTGGAAATTGCCATTTTACCGGAATCGCCGCGATTCGTCGCGGTGTCGCCGCGCCGCGCACGCGCCGGCGGCGTTGCAAACGCGCATCAGGGGACCACGAAGCGCGCGAGCGCAGCGAAGTCGGGCACCGCGCCCAGCCCGGGCGCATCGCCCAGGTCTGCGCTGCCGTCGTCGATCGACGCCAGCGCGCCACAGGTCATCTCGCGCAGCGGGTTCGGGTTGGCGTCGACCTCGAGGAGACCGTCGCCACCGACCGCTGCGAGGAGTTGCGCCGACGCGAGGAGGCCGACCCCGCCACCGAGCCAGTGCGGGCAGAAGCGCGCGCCGCTCGCAAGCGTGCGCCTCGCGACGCCGACCACCGCGCTGAAGCCGCCCCATTTGCCGAGGTCGGGCTGCACGACGCCGAGCGCGCGCGAGGCGATCGCCGCGTCGAACGCCGCGTCGCCCGCGATGTTCTCGCCGGCCGCGAGCGGCATCGGCGCCGTACGCGCGAGCGCCTGCCATTCCGGCCACGGGCGGTCGCAGCGGAGCGGCTCCTCGAGCCAGCGCAGGCGAAACGGCGCGATGGCGGTCGCATGCGCCGCGGCCTCTGCCGACGTCCATGCCTGGTTGGCGTCGGCCATCAGGTCCCCCTCGCCCACCGCTTCGCGCATCGACGCGAGATTCGCGAGATCGCGCTCCCGGCCGAAGCCGACCTTCAACTTGAACGCGCGATGGCCGGCGGCGAAACAGCGCGCTGCGAGCCGCTCGGGCGCGTCGGGATTGAGGCCGCTCGCATAGACGCGGATGCGTGCCGACGTGCCGCCCAAGAGCTTCCACAACGGCACGCCGGCGCGCCGCGCGGCCAGGTCCCACAGCGCGATGTCCACGCCGGCGATCGCCTGCGCGAACGGGCCCGGCTCGCCCGACTGCAGCGCCAGCACGGCCGTGGCTTCCGTCAGCCGCGCGAAGGCCCGCGCAGGATCGTCGAACGCGTGGCCGACGCACAGCGGCGCGAGCACCGTCTCGATTATCCGCGCGCGATGCTCGGCGCCGACCGCCGGGAAGTTGCACCACACCTCGCCGAAGCCCACGGCGCCGTCGCGGTCCTCGGCGCGCACGATCAGCATCGGCCGGTCGTGCATCGCGCCGAACGACGTCACGACGGGCCGCTCGAGCGGCGCGCGGAACACGTGCGCCGTCAGCGCCCGCAGCGCGGGCGTGCTCATCGCCGGGCGCGCGTCGTCACGGCTTGAGGTCCATCTCGAGATGGATGTAGTCGCCGCGGTAGGTGACTTCGCCCAGGTAGATGACGACGCCGTCGCCGTCGCGGCAGACGCGCCTCACTTCGGCGACCGGCGCGTTGACCACCATGCCGACGAGCCGCGCAACCTCGACGTCGGCGGCGCCGATCGACAGCGTCTGCCACGCCCGCGCGATCGTCACGCGCGGCAGGTCGAGCAGGACCGGGATCACCGTGTGCCGGCGGAAGCGCTGCGGCGCCTGCCGGAACACGCGCTCGTCAAGGTAGATCGAGATCACGCAGTACGCGACGCCGTCTCGAGTGTGCACGCGCTTCAGGTGCCGGTAGCGTGGCGCCGGCGTGCCGTCGGCGGCGTCGAGCCGCGGCATCGCGTGGGTTTCCTCGATGAGCGTGAGCTTGGGCTCGTCGTCGCGGTACATGTCGGCGAGCGACGCGAGCGACGTCGCGAGCCTGAGCTCCGACCCGCGTCCCGGATGCGCGGTGACGAACGTGCCGCGGCCGCGCTGCGCCGACACGAGGCCCTCCTGCACGAGTCGCTGGACCGCCTGGCGCACGGTGACGCGCGCGACGCCGAACTCCGCGGTCAGGCGCTCGAGCGTGGGCAACTGCGCGCCGGGCGGCCAGACCCCCCGCTCGATGCGCCGGCGAAACAGCCCGGCGAGCTGCGCATAGCGCGGCACCGGGCTGTCGCCGAACAGCGTATCGTCGCGCGTCACAGGGAAGGCTTGTGCATAAGGTTCCATCTATAGTACCTTTGAAGCCGGGCGTGCGGAAGCGCGCGAACGCAGCTGCCCTTTCCCGTTTCCCTTCCCGCCTCGCATCGATGCTGCACCGAGCCGCCCTCATCGCCACGCCGTGGCTCGTCGTCGTCACCCTGTGGTGGGCCGTGGCCGCCTCGGGCCTCATCAATCCGGCGTTGGTGCCCTCGCCCGCTCAGGTTGCGGTGCGCTTCTGGCAGCTGCTCGCGCATGGCACGCTGGGCTTCGACATACTGATCTCGACCGGCCGCGTGTTCGCCGGCGTCGCGCTCGGCATCGCCGCGGCGGTGCCCGTGGGCTTCGTGCTGGGCTGGTACCGCACCGTGCGCACGTTCGTCGATCCGCTCCTCAACTTCTTCCGCGCGCTGCCGCCGATCGCGCTGATCCCGCTCGTCATCGTCTACTTCGGCATCGGCGAGCCGGCCAAGATCGTCATCCTGTTCTACGCGTCGTTCTTCGCCGGCGTCATCGTCATGTACGAGGGGATCGCGCAAATCAGCCCGTTGTACGTGCGCGTGTCGCGCACGCTCGGCGCGAGCGACGGCGAGATCTTCCGCAAGGTGATCGTGCCTTTGACGGTGCCGCACATGCTCACCGCACTGCGCGTCGCGCTCGGCGTCGCCTGGGCGACGCTGGTGGCCTCCGAGCTGATCGCCGCGCAGCAGGGCCTGGGCGCGCTGATCCAGAACGCATCGTCGTTCTTCCAGCTCGACATCATCTACGTCGGCATCATCTGCATCGGCCTCATCGCGCTCGCGATGGACCTCGTGCTGCGCGCGCTGTCGCGGCGCCTCGTGGCCTGGCAGGAGCGCATCGCATGACGAGCGCCGCCGCCGCCGCGCCGGCGCGTACGCGCATCGCTTTCGAGCACGTCAGCGTCGAGTTCGCGACGCCGCACGGCACGATGCGCGTCGTCGACGACGTGAGCTATGAGATCCGCGACCGCGAGTTCGTCGCGGTGATCGGCCCGTCCGGCTGCGGCAAGACGACGATGATGAACATCGTCGCCGGGTTCGTGAAGCCGACCGCCGGGCACGTGCTGCTCGACGGCCGCCCGGTGCCGGGACCGGGACCTGACCGCGGCGTCATGTTCCAGGAGTACGGCGTGTTCCCGTGGTTGAGCGTGCGCGACAACATCGCGTTCGGCCTGACGCTGCGCGCCAACCGCGTGCCCGACGCCGAGCGCCGCCAGATCGTCGAGCGCTACATGCGCCTGATGGGCCTCGCCGAGTTCGCGGATGCCTGGCCGAAGACGCTGTCGGGGGGCATGCGCCAGCGCCTGGCGCTCGCGCGCGCCTACGCCGTGCGGCCCGAGTTCCTGCTGATGGACGAGCCGTTCGGCGCGCTCGACGCGCAGACGCGCGGCGCGATGCAGAATCTCCTGCTCGACGTCCTCGCCGCCGAGGGCAAGACGGTGATGCTGATCACGCACTCCGTCGAGGAGGCGATCTACCTCGCGTCGCGGATCGTGGTGATGAGCGCGCGGCCGACACGCATCCGCGAGATCGTCGACGTCCCGTTCCCGTACCCGCGCCACGAGGCGCTGCACGAATCGTCGTTGTTCAACGAGCTGCGCTCGCACGTGCGCGAGCTCGTGATGCTGGAATACGCCGCGCAGGCGCGGCAAACGAGCCCTTCCACGAAAGGAGGAGATCCGCCATGAACGTCACCCGTCGCACCATCCTCAAGTCCGCCGCGCTTGCCGGCGCCGCGCTCGCCGCCCCGGCGATCGCGCAGTCGCGCACCAAGGTCAAGCTCGGCTACCTGCACACGCTCGCCGTCGACGGCCAGATCTGGACCGGCATCGACCGCGGCAACTTCGCGAAGCACGGCATCGAGTTCGAGCTCGCCAAGTTCACGACCGGCCTCGAGCTCTTCCAGGCGATGATCGGCGGCAGCATCGACATGCTCGCAACCGGCGCCGTCATCTCCAATTTCCCGGCGCGCGGCCAGGGCAAGATGTTCCTCGTCAACGACGTCGAGTTCGCCACCGCGCAGCTCTGGGTGCGCGCCGACCAGGGCATCAAGAGCTTCGCCGATTTGAAGGGCAAGAAGATCTCGACGACCACGGGCACCACCGCGCACGTGTTCCTCGACAACGCGCTCCGCGCGAACGGGCTCGACCATCCGGGCGACGTCGAGATCGTCAACCAGCGGATGTCGGAAGCCGTGACGTCGTTCATCTCCGGCGCCGTGCCGGCGGTCGCGCTGTGGGTGCCCTTCAACATCACCGTCAAGGAGAAGGTGCCGGGCGCCAAGATGCTGGTCGACGCGTCGGCGTATTACCCGAAGGCGGCGATCGTCGGCGGCTGGGCGGCTCGCGACGACTTCTACGCGAAGAACCAGGCGACGTGCGCCAACATCATCCGCGGCTGGGCCGAAGCCAACGACTACATGATCGCGCAGCCGAAGGAAGCGCTCGGCGCGCTGCAATCGAAGCGCTACGCCGAGGTGCCGCTCGCCGACCTCGAGGAGCAGTACCGCTGCCAGAAAATGTTCACGGCGGCGCAATGGCACAAGATGTACGCCGACGGCACGGTCACCGGCTGGCTGCAGCAGGTCACCGACTTCTTCGTGCGCTTCGGCAACATCCAGAACGCGGTGCCGGCGTCGAAGTACTTCGACCCGTCTCTCTACACGAAGACGATCAAGGCCTGACGCGAATGGCGGAGGCCGATGCCTACGACTACGTGATCGTCGGCGCCGGTTCGGCGGGCTCGGTGCTCGCCAACCGGCTGTCGGCCGATCCGGCGGTACGCGTGCTGCTGCTCGAGGCGGGTGGACCTGACCGCGGCTTCTGGGTGCGCCTGCCCGTCGGCTATTTCCGCACGATCTACGACCCGCGCTACGCGCGGCTCTTCGACACCGAGCCCTGCGAGGGCACGGCCGGGCGCAACGTCGTGTGGCCACGCGGCCGCATCGTCGGCGGCTCGTCGTCGATCAACGGCCTCATCTTCATCCGCGGCCAGCACGAGGATTTCGACGACTGGGCGCGCGCCGGCGCCTCCGGCTGGGCGTTTGCCGACGTACTGGCGGATTTCCGCCGCTTCGAGGCTTTCGAGGGCGGCGCGAGCGAGTGGCGTGGCGGCGAAGGCGAGCTCCACGTGTCGCGTCTTCGCAACGAGCATCCGTGGTGCGATGCGTGGGTCGACGCCGCCGTCGCGGCGGGACTTCCGCGCAATCCCGATTTCAACGGCGCATCGACGCTCGGCGTCGGTGCCTACAACCTGTCGATCCACGGCGGCTGGCGCGAAAGCGCGTCGCGCGCGTTCCTGCGTCCGGCGCTTGCGCGACCCAACCTGACGCTTCGCACCGGCGCGCTTGTCTCGCGCATCCGCTTCGACGGCCGGCGTGCGTGCGGCGTCGAGTGGCTCGAGGGCGCGACGAGCCGCCACGCGACCGCGGCACGCGAGGTGATCCTCGCCGCGGGCGCGCTGCAGTCGCCGCAGCTCCTGCAGCTGTCCGGCATCGGGCCTGCCTCCCTGCTCCGCCGCCATGGCATCGACATCGTCGCCGACCTGCCGGGCGTCGGCGGCAACCTGCAGGACCACTACCAGGCGCGCACGATCCTGCGGATGCGCGAGCGGCGCTCGCTCAACGACGACGTGCGCAATCCGCTGAAGCTCGCGGCGATGGGCGCGCGCTGGCTGTTCGCGAACGCGGGCCCGCTGACCGTCGGCGCGGGCCAGGTCGGTGGCGCCGCCTGCACACCCGAAGCCGTCCGCGGCCGGCCCGACGTGCAGTTCAACGTGATGCCGCTGTCGGTCGACAAGCCGGGCACGCCGCTCCACCGCTACTCGGGATTCACCGCGGCGGTCTGGCAATGCCATCCCGAATCGCGCGGCCGCGTCGACATCGCCAGCGCAGACCCGCGCGCGGCGCCGCGGATCGAGACGAATTACCTCAGCGAAGGGCGCGACCGTCGCGCGATCGTCGCCGGCATGCGGCTCCTGCGCGACATCCAGGCGCAATCGCCAATGCGCGAGCTCGTCGGCGCCGAAGTGCTGCCGGGACCCGGGTGCGACGGCGACGCCGCGCTGCTCGATTTCGCGCGGCGACAGGGCGGCACGGTGTTCCATTGCGTCGGCACCTGCCGGATCGGGACCGATGGCGATGCGGTCGTCGCGCCGGACTTGCGCGTACACAGCGTGGAGGGGTTGCGCGTCATCGACGCGAGTGTGATGCCGACCGTCACGTCGGCGAATACAAATGCTGCGTCGTTGATGATCGGCGAGCGCGGTGCGCGCCTGGTGCTCGGCGAAGTGGCGCCGGATGCGTGAACCCGTGGAAACGCGGCATCGTTGACCTCGTCATTCCCGCGCACGCGGGAATCCAGCCTTGGCGCCGTGAAAGGCCACGTCGCCGCCTCCACCGATTCGTCAGAGCTGGATCCCCGCATCCGCGGGGATGACGGATGAGCTGGCCTCAGGCCGGGCGCAAGCCGCGGTCGAGGCGCGCAACGACCTCGTCGCGGCCGATGACTTCCAGCACCGCGTCGATCGCGGGCGTGTGCGACGTGCCGCTGACGAGCCAGCGCACCGGCATCATCACCTCGCCCGCCTTGAGCTTGTGCTCGGCGGCGACCGCCTTCAGCGCGGCACCGATCGCCTCGCGCGTCCAGGCGGCCTCGCGCAGGCGAAGCGCCACGTCCTCGAGCGCCGCGCGGTTTTTCGCCGTCACCTGCGCGGCGATCTCCGCACTCGACGCGGGTGCACGGTAGAAATACACCGCCTGCTCCGCCATCTCGGCGAGCGTCGCCGCACGCTCGCGCAGCAGCCCCGCCACGGCCGCCGCCGGTGGCCCCTTGGCGACGTCGAGCCCGGCGCCCTCGAGGAACGGGCGTAGGCGCGCGCCCAGCGTCGCATCGTCGAGGCGTTTGAGGTGCTCGTGGTTGAGCCACTTCAACTTGTCGGGGTCGAAGCGCGCCGGCGCCGAATGCAGGCCCGCGAGGTCGAACCACTGCACGAATTCGTCGACGCCGAACACCTCGGCATCGCCGTGCGACCAGCCGAGGCGCGCGAGGTAATTGACGACAGCCTCGGGCAGGTAGCCGTCGTCGCGATATTGCAGCACGCCGCGCGCGCCGTGGCGCTTCGAGAGCTTGTCGCCCTCCGGCGT
>JAICUU010000143.1 GCA_025935675.1 Burkholderiales bacterium | reverse complement strand
ACGTCGGGCGTCGCGCTCGCCGCGGCGCTCAAGGCGGACGAGTGCCAGATCTATACCGACGTCGACGGCGTCTACACCGCCGATCCGCGGATTGTCCCCGAGGCGAAGCGCCTCGACAAGATCACGTTCGAGGAGATGCTCGAGCTCGCGAGCCAGGGATCGAAGGTGCTGCAGATCCGCTCGGTCGAGTTCGCCGGCAAGTATCTCGTCAAGCTGCGCGTGCTGTCGTCGTTCGACGATGCCGATTCGACGGCGCCGGGCACGCTCATCACCTTCGAGGAAGACGACACCATGGAACAGGCGATCATCTCCGGCATCGCGTTCAACCGCGACGAGGCCAAGATCTCGGTGATGGGCGTCGAGGATCGCCCCGGCATCGCCTACGCGATCTGCGGCCCGATCGCCGCCGCCAACATCGATGTCGACATGATCGTGCAGAACATCGGCGCGTCGGGGCATACCGACTTCTCGTTCACCGTGCACCGCAACGAGTTCGCGCGGGCGATGGAGGTGCTGAATCGCGAGAAGGGCAAGACCTTCGAGGCGCGCGAGATCATCGGCGACAACCGCATCGCCAAGGTGTCGGCGGTGGGCATCGGCATGCGCTCGCACGTCGGCCTGGCCTCGAGGATGTTCAAGGCGCTGGCCGACGAGCGCATCAACATCCAGATGATCTCGACCTCCGAGATCAAGATCGCCGTCGTCATCGACGAGAAGTATGTCGAGCTCGCCGTGCGCGTGCTGCACAAGGCGTTCGAGCTCGACAAGTCGCCCGCCTGATATTCCCCCCTCTCCGCGAAGCGGGAGAGGGTCGGGTGAGGACATCCCGCAGGGCGGGAGAGGAGGGGCGGCGTGGGGGCGATCGCGTAGAATTACGCCGCGGCTGTGAAGCACGCCAGATCGATTTCCGCCGGTTGCTTCGATCGGCGGCACGCCATACCGGAGACGTGGCCGAGTGGTCGAAGGCACTCCCCTGCTAAGGGAGCATACGGGCTAAAACCTGTATCGAGGGTTCGAATCCCTCCGTCTCCGCCAGTGACTGCATGGTCCATTCCGGACACACAGGTAACGCTCTATACCGATCACAGAGGTAATACTCGAGCACGTCGAGTCCGCGGTAAGGTCCTGGTGACGGTCGATAGAGTTCAGCGGGGTATTTCATCCCCAGCACCATCAATCACGCGGCGTCACGTTCCGAAACCGCCGCGGAAATGCGATACGGAAGGTCGTCCCTTCGTTCGGGCGGGACTCGAGCTCGATCCCCGCATCGAGCAATTCGCACAAGCGCTTGACGATCGAAAGGCCGATCCCTTCGCCGCGATCCTGGTGAACCGGAGGGGAATCGAGCAACGCTTCCGTGTCGACTCGCGGCGGTGAGCTCACGGGGGCTCGCGCGTCGGCGCGCGCCCCGACGTGCCGCGATTCCGCTGTCGCCGCTTCCAGCGCGCCTGCCAGCGGCGCGTCGGCGCCGGCATGAAATCCCGGTCCGGTATCGCGCACACAAAGCATCCATCGATCCGCATCGCCCGCCCGGCTGTCCCCCCAGCTGAGCGTTACGCCGCCATGCTCGGTGTATTTGAGCGCGTTGAGCAGCAGATTCTGCGCGATCCGGCGCGTCTTTGCGGCGTCGCCTTCAACCACCAGTGTTTGCGGGCCCTCCGCCTCGAGAAACAGGCCGCGCTCAGCCGCGACGGGCCGCAACATCTCGCAGACCTCCGCGAGCGCCCTGGCGACATCGAATTCCCGGATCTCGGGCACTTCGTGGCCCGCGTGCAAGCGCGCGAGATTCATCACGTCTTCCAGCATCTCGTGCAGCGACGAGACGCTGCGCTCGAGAAGGCGCTGCCAGCGTTCGCGGTTTTCGGCCGGCGCGGCAGGCCGCGCGAGCCCGCTTGTGGCATTCACGACGACATGCAGATTTCCCCGCAGATCGTGCGCCGCCTGCCGCCACAGCTCCGCGCGGGCGCGCTCGAGTTCGCGTAATTGCGCTAGAGCCTGCTCGACTTCGCGCACATGTCCGGCCGCTTCGATCTGGCGCAGGCGAAAATATTGCGCGGCGCTTTCGGCCAGGCCTTCGTGAATGAGCCGGATGAGGATGTGCCGTGCGATCGCCACCGCTGCGAGATCGGTGGCTTGCCGCTCGGAAGCGTATCGTTCGAGCTCGTTGGCGACGCACAGGTGAAGGTGGCCCCATTCCAGCGTGACTTCACGCAACTGGTAGCCCTGTTGCCAGCGCTGCAGGCCATGCGCGCTCTCATCCTCCCGGCGCGACGCTTGCGCGCTTGCTGAATCGGCAGACGGCCATGCTTGCAGCCGTTGCTCGAACGCTTCGAGGATCTCGGGAATGTGATCGTCGAATTGGCGGCGCGGCAACGACGAGGCGGTCGTGAGCTCCGCGTCTTCCGCGACGGCCGTGGTCCAGGCGCGCAACAATGCCTCGCGCCGCCCTGCCAGATGGCGCGCAAGGGCGTTCAGCCCCTCATCGATCTTTTGCGTGCGATCCATCGTGCTATTGCCTCGCTGCCCTCGTCGCCAACATGCAGCATTATGGGCTCGCCCGCGATGTCGCTGAAGGCCGCGGCGCCTGCCCCCAATCCGTCAGGCCGAGAGCGCGTCCACGCGGATGACGACGGACTTCGCGGTCTCCCAGGTTTCGGCCGCCAACAGGCTCCAGCGCGCGAATTCGTCGGGCGATGCCCGTTCGGCGGCGCCTTCGGAGCGAAACCGCGTGAGCGCGCCACTGCTGCGAGTCAGCAACTCCCGCCAGCCTTCCGTGAGGTTTTCCCAAGCGCGTTCGATGACGTTCTTGATGGGCTCCATGACGATTTGCCCGCTTTCAATGCGCGCGACGAAGTGCGCGGCCAGCGCTCAGTCATCCGTCCCCTCTGCACGAGCGGAGGCCCTCGCCGCGATCCTGCCGTGTCGCGACGTCACGCGGCCGTCGTCGGGCGTCGTCGGGCGTGATCGGGCGTCGACGGGCGTCGACGGTGCGCGGAAATCCGGCCGGCCGCTGCGCGGCCGGCCGGACACCGAGGTCAAGCGCTTTGCACTTCGACCTTGCGTGGCCGGTACTTGGCTCGCTTCGGTATGCGCACGGTCAGCTGACCGTCCTTGAGCTGCGCCTCGATCTGGTCGATTTCGAGCTCGCCGCTCAAGACGAAGCTCCGCCGGTACTTCGTCCCCTGCACGTCGGCGTACAGCGCCTGGATACCCGCCGGCATGTCGATCGCGATGTCGCCCTCGATGAGCAGGCTGTTGCGGTCGGCCTGAACGTTGAGCCGATCCTTCGACACGCCCGGCATCTCGGCCTGCACCGTGATTCCATGGTTGTTCTCGAAGATATTGACCGCCGGGGCGAGCACGATCTCCTGCTCGCGCGACTTCGACTGCACGTCCTTCGACTCGCGCTGTGCCACTTCCTGCGTTGCTGTCATGGTCGTCTCCTCGTCAATTCACCGTGATTTGCCGCGGCCGCACGGCTTCGCTGCGCTGGACCGTGATGTGAAGCACGCCGTCCCGGTATGTCGCGTCGACCCGATCCGGGTCCGCGTCATCGGGCAGCGTGATCACGCGCCGGAACTCGCCCACGAAGCGCTCCTGCCGGTAGTAGTCGGCCGCTTCATCGAGCGGTAGGGGGCGCTCTCCGGACACGGCGAGCAGGTTCTGCTGGATGGAGATATCGAGGCCCTTCGGATCGAGCCCGGCGGCGAACAGATAGATGTCCACGCGCTCGGGCGTCACGCCGACGTTGATCGGCGGGAACGTGCCCCGGCGCATGGCCCGGATCCCGGCCGGCGGATCCGCCCGGCCGAACAGCTGTTCCATCTCGCTCTCGAGCCTCCGGACGTCGTCGAAGAGCCTCGTATCGAAACTGCCGAATAGATTTCCGAACATGGCACTCCTCCTCGTTGATGACACTGGCGACCTGGAGATAGGTGCGGTCCAGCGGCGTTCAAGCGGTGGACGAGCCGGAGCGACGAGGCTGTTCGGGGCCGGGACGGCCGGACGGGTCGTTGCTGCGGTGAGAGGGCCATACGACCGCGGGTGGTCCTGATCGTAGCCCGACAACTCGACCTCGAGTCGGCGCGATGTTGCGGTGCAACATCGCGCTTGGACCGCACGGCACCGAGCGAGGCTCGATGCGTGGATCAGGACGCTAGGGTCGAGGTGCGGGCGCGGGCAGCATCGGCCAACGCCTCGCCGGCGCCTGCCAAGGGAACGGCCAAGCTGGGCAGTCGGGCGTCCCGGGACGCTCGCCGGGGGCTAGCCTGCGCTCCGGCGCCTTCCGAGGACCGCGGCCAATCCGACCAGCGCCATGAGGGCCCAAAGCATCGGAACGCCGAGCGCAGGAACCGGAATTCCGGGCGCGATCACCGGCGGCCCACCGCCATTCGCCACGCCGAGGACCGCCAGCCCGCTGCCGCCGCCGCCGGTGCCGCGAATGCCGCGTTGCAGCGGGTTCGTGGTGCCGGCGTTGTTGTACGTATAGAGGCGGAACTGGACGGTACCGTTGATCGTCCCGAGCGCGCTGACGTCGGCGGAGATGAATTGGCCGGCGCCGGAAATCGTCGAGAAGGTGCCCGCGGCGAGCGCGGACGCGAATGAATCGGCGCTCGAGCGCAGCTCCCAGTTGCCGGTACCGTCGAAGTTGTTGTACAGCGAGAACACCACCGCCGTGTAGGTCAGGTTGCCGGTGGTCGAGAACGACATGTAGGCGCCGGCATTGAATGCGGTGCTCGGCCAGTTGGTGCCCATGAAGGCATTGGCGAAGGGGCCGGGATCGCTGATCTCGGGACCCAGCGCCAGCGTGCCGGCGGAGACATTCGCCGCGACGGAGGAGGGCGCGAGCGGCGTGCTGCTTTGCACGGTGCCGGACGGATTCCACTCCGCGAGCGCCTGGGCCTGCGCCGCGAGCGGTGCGCCCGCGAGAGTGGCGAGCGCAAGTGCGGCCATGACGATGCGCGCACGCGCATGCAGAAAGTGCAGGACTGCGTTCACAAGCGATCTCCCCATTTCGTTTGCCCAACGTGGCCGGACGCGAACATAGGCGTCCGCCGCAACGTTTGTCAACGACGGCGCACGAACTGGACGATGGCAGACGCCAAAGCCGTTGCGCGCATGCCGCGTCAACGGGGTGGCGACGGGCGCGCCGGCGGCTTCGGCTCGATCCAGGCTGGAGCGGTCCCACCCTGATCGTGGAGGGCCGCCATCATCGACGCCAAGCGCTGCGGCTCGAGCAGCACCTTCGCCATCGCCGGCGCGCAAAGCTCGCCGATGCGGTCGTACGGCGCCCATCGATAACCGGCGATCTCCGGCCGTGCCTTGCCGAGCCGATCGACGAACGTGCTCGCACACCACAGCAACGACGGATCGATGCGCGCGATCAGCACGGCGAAGAGCTCGAGTTCCTTCCCGCGCCGGTAGGGGAAGTGGCCCACCTTGACGATCGCGCCCGTGGCGACGCGAAGGCCGAATTCCTCACGGCATTCCCGTATCGCGGCTTCGCGCGGAGGCTCGCCCGGCTCGCACAGCCCCTTGGGAATGTCCCACCAGCGCGAGTGGGTGGCGTGCCCGAGCAGGATCTCGCCCGGCTCGCACATCACGAGCAAGCCGGCGCTAATGACGGGCGCCACGGCGCGCCTACGCGTGCACGAGCTTCTTCTCGGCCGCGAACGGGCTGAGCCCAAGCCAGGCTTGCATCCGCCGCGCGAGGCCGTGATCGCCGGTGAGGGCGAGCTTGCCATCCGATGTCGCATGACTCACGGTCGTCAATCCCATCCAGATCGACGTCATCGTGCGCAGGTCGGTCGTCACGTAAAGGTCGACGTCGAAGCCGGGATCGACGAGGCACAGGTCGATGTCGGCATCGGGCTCGATGACCAGCCACCACCGGCGATGCACGGCCGGGAGCTCCGGGTACAGGAACTGGATCACGCAGCGCCGATCGGGCAGCGGCGCCGGATCGAAATTGCGCCGCATGTCCCACATCAGCAGCGACGGGTCGAGGTTCCGGAGCGAGGGCTCCGATTCGATCCAGCGCTGGCCCCACAGGCCGATCGACTCGACCACCGGCTTGAGATCCTGGCCGGCGACCGTCAGTTGGTACTCGAAGATGCCGGGCTCTCGCCGTGACGCGACGCGTCGGACGATGCCCGCCTTCTCGAGGGAGCGCAGGCGCTTCGACAACAGCGCCGGCGACATCCGCGGCAAGCCGCGGCGAAGGTCGTTGAAGCGCGTCGAGCCCGCCACCAGCTCGCGCAGCAGCACCACGGTCCAGCGGGTGCAGAGGACCTCCGCGGCCATCGCCACCGGACAGAATTGCCTGTAGCTGCCTTGCGTCATGGCGAACCCGAAAGTGCCCGCGGTGCAGGCTGGCCCACACCCGCCGAGGCGGCCGGCAACCGGTTCAGTTCCTGTACCGGGGAAATTCAGTTCCAGAACTGGAGTCGGTCTCGCCGCGGTTGCATGATAGCAAGCGATCCGGGGCGAATCGACGCCCCGTTCGGCCGCACGGGGGAACCCATGAACGACGACACCGTCACGCAATTCGGTCGCAGCCTTCGCGGCACGCTGATCGACCGGAAACATCCCGGCTACGAAGAGGCCCGCAAGCTCTACAACGCGATGATCGACAAGCGTCCGCTTATGATCGCGCGCTGTGCCGACGCCGCCGACGTCATGTCCGCCGTGAATTTCGGCCGCGAGCAGAAGCTGCCGATCGCGATCCGCGGTGGTGGTCACAGCGGTCCCGGCTTCGGCAGCGTCGACGACGGGCTGGTGATCGACCTTTCCACGATGAAGGGCGTGCGTGTCGATCCGGCCACGTCGACGGTGCGCGCGGGGCCCGGCTGCACGTCGGGCGACGTCGATCACGCGACGCATGCGTTCGGGCTCGCGGTGCCGTTCGGCATCGTGTCCACGACCGGCATCGCCGGGTTGACGCTCGGGGGCGGCTCGGGGCACCTGACGCGCAAATACGGCCTCACGATCGACAACCTCATCGAAGCCGACGTGGTGCTGGCCGATGGCCGCTTCGTCACTGCCAGCAAGACACAGAACGCGGACCTTTTCTGGGCGCTACGCGGCGGAGGCGGCAATTTCGGCGTCGTGACGAGCTTCCTGTTCCAGGCGCATCCGGTTTCGATGGTGTTCGCCGGCCCGATGGCGTGGCCGCAAAGCGACGCGAAAGCCATCATGCGCGCCTACCGCGACTTCTTGCCGAACGCGCCCGAGTCGCTCGGGCTGGTGCTCGGGTTGAAGCTCGTGCCGGCGAATTCGCCGTTCCCCGAAGCTACTTGGGGACATGCGATCTGCCTGCTCGTCGTCTGCTACGACGGGCCGGAGGCCGACGCAAGGAAGGCGCTCGCGCCGCTGCTGGGCAAGCTGCCGCCGCCCGCGCTCGACTGGACCGGCATGATGCCGTTCCCGGCGCTGCAGGGCATGTTCGACGGCGTCTATCCGAAGGGCATGCAATGGTACTGGCGCGGCAACTTCGTCAAGGAGCTCAGCGACAAGGCCATCGACGCCCACCTCGAGCAGGCCGCCAAGGTGCCGAGCGACCTGTCGCTGATGCATCTCTATCCGGTCGACGGCGCCGCGCAACGTGTCGGCAAGAGCGACACGGCATGGGGCGCGCGCGACGCGGCATGGTCGATGGTCATCGCCGGCATCCATCCCGATCCGAAGCAGGCGCCGGCGATCACGCAGTGGACCAAGAGCTACTGGGAGGCGGTGCGACCCTTCGGCCTCGGCGGCGGATACTCCAACTTCATGATGGACGACGAGGGCGATGCGCGCGTGAAGGCGACCTACGGTGACAATTACGCGCGCCTCGCCACGATCAAGAAGAAGTACGACCCGGGCAACCTGTTCAGGGTGAACCAGAACATCCGGCCGGCCGCCTAGCGGGATTCTGCGAGCGCAGCGACCCGGCGATCCGGGCCCGCCGCTGCGTGGCGTTGCAAGGCGCCGTCCGGCGGCTTCGCGCGATTGGCGCTGCGCTGCGCTCGTCGTGACCTGCCGTCGATGGCATCATCGCGCGTCGAATTGAATGGCGCCCGATGTCCATGGCGGTGTCGGCAATGTGTCGCGACGGGCCGAGTACGGCGCTGGCGCGCGGTCGCGCGATCGGCGCGAGGCTTCGCACCGGCGTTTGTGCCGCGATCGCGGCCTCGATGGCGGCCGCCTCGAGCGCCGACGACGCGCAATCGGCCTCTTCGACCCCAACGACGCTGCCGACGATCAACGTCGTTGGCGTCGCACCGCTGCCCGGCATCGGCGTCGCGCGCGACGCATTGCCGTACACGGTGCAGACCGGCAACGGCGGCGACCTGCGCGACGGCGAGAACGGCTCGCTCGCCGAGTACCTGCTGCGCGGCCTCACGGGGACCAACGCGAGCGATATCCAGGGCAGCCCGTTCCAGCGCGACCTCGCGTATCGCGGCTACACGGCATCGTCGCTGATCGGCTCGCCACAGGGCGTATCGGTATTCCTCGACGGCGTGCGCTTCAACGCGCCGTTCGGCGACATCGTCAACTGGGACCTCGTGCCTGAGGCGGCCATCGCGAAAGTGATGCTGGTGCCGGGCTCGAACCCGATCTATGGGCTCAACACCCTCGGCGGCGCGCTCGT
>JAICUU010000319.1 GCA_025935675.1 Burkholderiales bacterium | reverse complement strand
GACCAGCGCCTTGGCGTTGCGGGGCGCGACGACGCCATCGGCAAGGCCCTGGATCACCAGCAGCGGCACGCGCCGCCCGCGATCCGGCGCGGCGCGGCCGATCGCGGCGACATCGTCCTGCGGCCCTTCGGCGAGGACGCGGCGCGCCGCGAGCGGCGTACCCGCCGCGCCGCAGGCAATGCCCGAGTGCGCGACAACCGCCCGAAACACGTTGGCGTGGCGCAAGCCGAGAATCGCCGCGAGGCCGCCGCCGGCCGACATCCCGGCGGCGGTGATGCGCCTGGCGTCGACGCTGTAGCGCGACGCGATCTTCTGCGTCATCGCCTCGACGATCGCGGCCTCGCCGTCGCCGGCCGCGGTCGCGGGGTCGAACCAGTTCCAGCAGCACCACGCGTTGGCATTGGCGCGCTGGCGCGGCAAGAGCACCAGCGCGCGGCGCGCGTCGGCGAACGCGGCGATGCGCGAGCCCTGCGCGAAGTCCTCCGGCGTCTGCTGGCAGCCGTGGCACAGCACGATGAGCGGACTCTTTCGCCAGCGCGTGTAGCCGCGCGGGACGTACAGCAGGTATTGTCGCCGCGAGGCGACGAAGGGCGCCAAAGCCACGCGCCCGCGCCGCGAGGAGGCCTCGCCGTGCAGGAAGCGGCCCTGGCGCGACGGCCAGCCGACGAGGCGGCCGAGCGCCGCAAGTGCGCGGGTCAGTAGGGGTGCCATCGGAAGAAATCGGGCGCGGAAAAGGGCCGCGCGGGACTGGTTAGAGCAGGACGATGTCGTACTGTTCCTGCGAATACATCGATTCGACCTGCAAAGAGATCGGTTTGCCGATGAAATCGCCGAGCTGTGCAAGGCTCTGGGACTCCTCGTCGAGGAACATGTCGATCACCGACTGCGAGGCGAGGATGCGGAACTCGCCGGCATTGAACTGCTTCGCCTCGCGGACGATCTCGCGCAGGACCTCGTAGCAGATCGTCTGCGCGGTCTTGAGCTCGCCCCGGCCGTGGCACACGGGGCAGGGCTCGCACAGCACGTGCGCCAGCGACTCGCGCGTGCGCTTGCGCGTCATCTCCACCAGGCCGAGCTGCGTGAAGCCGTTGACGGTGAGCCGCGTGCGGTCGCGCTCCAGCGCGCGGTTGAGCTCGGCGAGCACCGCGGCGCGGTGGTCGGCGTTCTCCATGTCGATGAAATCGATGATGATGATGCCGCCCAGGTTGCGCAGCCGCAATTGCCGCGCGATGACCTGCGCCGCCTCGAGGTTGGTCTTGAAGATCGTGTCGTCGAAGCTGCGGCCGCCGACGAAGCCGCCGGTGTTGACGTCGATCGTGGTGAGCGCCTCGGTCTGGTCGACGATCAGGTAGCCGCCCGATTTGAGGTCGACGCGGCGCGCCAGCGCCTTCTCGATCTCCTCCTCGACGGACGCCAAGTCGAACAGCGGCCGCTCGCCGGCGTAGTGGACGATGCGCTCGGCGATCGCCGGCGTGTACTGCTCGGCGAAGCCGCGCATTCGCGCGAACGTCTCGCGCGAGTCGACCTGGATGCGCGTCGTCTCCTCGTTGACCATGTCGCGCAGCACGCGTTGCGCGAGGTAGAGGTCCTGGTAGAGGAGGGCGGGCGCGGGCACCGTCGCGGCGCGCTCGGTCAGGTCGTGCCACAGCTTGGTGAGGTAGTCGATGTCGGTGCGCATCTCGCGCTCCGACGCCGCTTCCGCCATCGTGCGGATGATGAAGCCGCCCGCCGCGCCCTCCGGCAGCAACGCCGTCAGCCGGCCGCGCAGCTGCTCGCGCTCGGCCTCGTCCTCGATGCGCTGCGAGATGCCGATGTGCGAGTCCTGCGGCAGGTAGACGAGGAGCCGGCCGGCGAGGCTCACCTGCGTGGACAGGCGCGCGCCCTTGGTGCCGATCGGGTCCTTGATCACCTGCACCAGCAGCGCCTGGCCCTCGTGCAGGATGCGCTCGATCGGCCGCTGGTCGCCGCCGTGGCCGTTCTGGCGATGCTCCCAGATGTCGGCGATGTGCAGGAACGCCGCGCGCTCGAGGCCGATCTCGACGAACGCGCTCTGCATCCCGGGCAACACGCGCGCGACGCGGCCGAGATAGATGTTGCCGACGAGGCCGCGCGCGCTCGATCGCTCGACGTGGAGCTCCTGCACGACGGCCTGCTCGAGCACCGCCACGCGCGTCTCCTGCGGCGTGACGTTGATCAGGATCTCGCTCGCGAGGTCGAGCCGCGCGTCGGCGGCGAACAGCGGCGCGGGCAGGCCCTTCACCGTGGCGTCGTCAGAGTACGCCACGCCCGGCGCGCGCCAGCAGCGACGCGGTCTCCGCGAGCGGCAGGCCGACGACGCCCGAGTAGCTGCCGTCGATGCGCTCGACGAACGCGGCGGCGAGACCCTGAACCGCGTACGCGCCGGCCTTGTCGAGCGGCTCGCCGGTGCCGACGTAGCGCGCGATCTCGTCGCGGGTGAGCGGCGCGAGCTTGACGCGCGACACCGACATCGCGAACGCGACGTCGTCGCCGTCGCGCAGCGCGACGCCGGTCACGACCTCGTGCGCGCGGCCCGCGAGGCGCGTCAGCATCTCGGTCGCGTGCGCGGCGTCGCGCGGCTTGCCGAGCACGACGCCGTCGATCACCACCTCGGTGTCGGCGCCAAGCACCGGATTCGGCGCGAGCTTGCGGCGGCCGACGGCTTCCCAGCCCGCGCTCGCCTTGGTGCGCGCGATGCGCTCGACGTAGTGGCGCGGCGGCTCGCCGTCGCGCGCCTCCTCGAGGACGTCGGGCTCGCGTCCGGGCGCCGTGCGCAGGAGCAGCACGTCGAACTCGACGTGGATCTGGCGGAGCAGCGCCTGGCGGCGCGCGCTGCGTGACGCGAGATGAATGCGGTTCGTGGCCACGTCGTCCGATTCCGGTCGCGAAGGCCCGATTGTACGGTCTCGTGGCCTACAACGGCCAAATGGACCGCCTTTGGGGGTGAAGGGCCGCTACGCCCGGTGGTAGGGGTGGCCGTGCAGGAGCGACCACGCACGGAAGACCTGCTCGTACAG
>JAICUU010000034.1 GCA_025935675.1 Burkholderiales bacterium | reverse complement strand
TGTCGACGATGCGCCGTCCGGCCATCCGGCACAGCACCTTGCGGCGCGAGTCGACGGCCGGGATCGCGGCGTTGGTCGGCAGCCCCATGCCGAGCGCCTCGACCATCGACGCCATCGTCGACGCGGTGCCCATCGTCATGCAGTGGCCGGCCGAGCGCGACATGCAGGCCTCGGCCTCGGTGAGGTCGTCGAGCGACATCTCGCCGGTCTTGAGCGCCTCGGTGAACTTCCACACGTGCGTGCCCGAGCCGATGTCGTGGCCGCGGAACTTGCCGTTCAGCATCGGCCCGCCGGACACGCCGATCGTCGGCAGGTCGCACGACGCCGCGCCCATCAAGAGCGCCGGCGTGGTCTTGTCGCAGCCCATCATCAGCACGACGCCGTCGAACGGGTTGGCGCGGATCGATTCCTCGACGTCCATCGCCACCTGGTTGCGGAACAGCATCGTCGTCGGCCGCATCACCGGCTCGCCGAGGCTCATCACCGGGAACTCGAGGGGAAAGCCGCCCGCCTCGAGCACGCCGGCCTTGATGTGCTCGGCGAGGTCGCGGAAGTGCGCGTTGCACGGCGTCACCTCCGACCACGTGTTGCAGATGCCGATCACCGGGCGGCCGTCGAAGAGATCGTGCGGCAGTCCCTGGTTCTTCATCCACGAGCGATGCACCAGCGCATCGCGGTCGTGGCGGCCGAACCATTCGGTCGAGCGCAGCACGCGCTTGGCGGCCGTGGCCGCGGGCTTCTTCGGTTTCGTCATTGGATGATTGCCTCGGTCGCCGGCGACGGGCGCGGCGCGTGCTTTCGCACGGCGCGCGCGCACGCGCTGCCGGTACGGGCGGCGCGGCTCAAAGCCGCCGGCCGCTCGCCTGGTCGAATAGATGGACGAGCGACAGGTCGGGGATGACGCCGATCCGGTCGCCCGGTTTCGCGTTGGTGCGGCCCGAGGCCACCACGACGATCTCGGCTTCGCCCGCGCGCAGGTGGAGCTCGGTCTCGGCGCCGGTCGGCTCGACGACGGTGACCTCCGCCGTCACCGCGTGCGCGCCATCGGTGTCGGCCAGCGACAGGTGCTCCGGACGGATGCCGTAGACGACCGCCTCCCCATCCTTGCCGTTGCCGGCCGCGGCGAGCGGCCAGCGGATGCCGCCGGCTGCCTCGACGAATGCGCCGCCCGCGTTGCGCCGCAGCGTGCCGCTGACGACGTTCATCGCCGGCGAGCCGATGAACTGCGCGACGAACAGGTTGTCGGGGTGGTCGTAGAGCTCGAGCGGCGTGCCGATCTGCTCGATGACGCCGTCGTGCATCACGACGATGCGATCGGCCATCGTCATCGCCTCGATCTGGTCGTGCGTGACGTAGACGGTCGTCGTCTTGAGCCGCTGGTGCAGCGCCTTGATCTCGGCGCGCATCGCGACGCGGAGCTTGGCGTCGAGGTTCGACAGCGGCTCGTCGAACAGGAACACCTTGGGATCGCGGACGATCGCGCGGCCCATCGCCACGCGCTGGCGCTGGCCGCCGGACAGCTCGCGCGGGTAGCGGTCGAGATACGGCTCGAGGTTGAGGATCTTGGCGGCGCGCGCGACGCGCTCGGTGGTGAGCTTGGGGTCGGCCTTGCGCAGCTTCAGGCTGAAGCCCATGTTGTCGCGCACGCTCATGTGCGGGTAGAGCGCGTAGCTCTGGAACACCATCGCGATGTCGCGGTCCTTCGAGTCGACGTCGTTGACCTTCTTGCCGTCGATCGCGACCACGCCGCCGCTGATCTCCTCGAGGCCGGCGAGCATCCGCAGCAGCGTCGACTTGCCGCAGCCCGACGGTCCCACCAGCACCAGGAACTCGCCGTCGGCGATGTCGAACGAGATGCCGTGGATCACCTTGGTGGCGCCGAAGTTCTTTTCGACGGCGTTGAACGAGACTGAGGCCATGGTCGCGGGAACGGGAGTCGTGGACGGGCGGACGCTGGCGGATGCGCCCTTCGCGATGCTACCAAAGGATGCGCCTGCCGGGGCGGCGCGCGTTGTGCCGGCGGCGCGAAACGTCTAGATTGCGGCTCCGAAGCGCTGACTCGATGACCACCACGCTCGCACGACGCCCGCTCGGCCGCACCGGCCTCGCGGTGACCACCCTGGGCTTCGGCTGCGCGCCGCTCGGCGAGCTCTACGCGCGCCTCGACGAGCGCACCGCGCAAGGCGCGCTGGCCGCCGCATACGGCGCCGGCATCCGGCTCTTCGACGTCGCGCCGCTGTACGGGCACGGCCTCGCCGAGCATCGCCTCGGCGCGGCGCTGCGGCACTTCGATCGCGACGCCGTCGTCGTGTCGACCAAGGTGGGACGCGTGATGGACCCGCGCGCGCGCCGCGACGCCGGCAGCGGCTACGTGGGCGGGCTCGCGCATCGCGCGGCGTTCGACTATTCGTACGACGGCGCGCTGCGCGCGCTCGACCAGTCGCTGCTGCGGCTCGCCACCGACCGCGTCGAGATCGCGCTGATCCACGATGTCGATGTCCACACGCACGGCAGTGCCACCGTCGATGCGCGCTTCGCCGAGGCGATGGACGGCGCGTACCGCGCGCTCGACGACCTGCGGCACGAGGGCGCGGTGCGCGCCATCGGCGTCGGCGTCAACGAGGCCGACGTCGCCGCGCGCTTCCTGCGTGCCGGCGACTTCGACTGCGTGCTGCTCGCCGGCCGCTACACGCTGCTCGAGCAGGGCGCGCTCGACGACTTCCTGCCGCTTGCCGCGGCGAAGGGCGTCGGCGTGCTGCTGGGCGGCGTGTTCAACTCGGGCATCCTCGCGAGCGGGCCCGCCGAGGGCGCGAAGTACAACTACCGCGCCGCGCCGCCGGCGGTCATCGAGCGCGTCGCACGGATCGCGGCGGTGTGCGACGCGCACGGCGTGCCGCTGCCGGTGGCCGCGCTGCACTTCCCGCTCGCGCATCCCACCGTTTCGTCGGTGGTGATCGGGGCGGTGAGCGCCGACGAGGTCGAGCGCAACCTGCGCGCGCTCGCCGATCCCGTGCCGGCGGCGCTGTGGCGCGACCTCGTCGCCGCGGGTCTCATGCGCGCCGACGCGCCGTTGCCGGCGTGACGGCGATGCGAACGTTGCGAGGCGCGGCGACACGAGGCGCGCCCGTGCATCGAGTGACGATCGCGTGAACATTCGTGCACACGAGGCCGCACGAGCCCCCGACGTCGGCGCCGCCGAGACCGAATCGATCGACGCGCACCAGCATTTCTGGCGGCTCGCGCGCGGCGACTACGGCTGGCTCACGCCGGCGCTCGCACCGATCCACCGCGACTTCCTGCCCGCGGACCTCGCGCCGATCCTCGCGGGCCATGGCATCGCGCGCACGATCGTCGTGCAGGCCGCGCCGACCGTCGCCGAGACGCGCTTCCTGCTCGACATTGCGCGCGCGACGCCGTTCGTCGCGGGCGTCGTCGGCTGGGTCGATTTCGCCGCGCGCGACGCACCGGACGTCATCGACCGCCTCGCCGCTGACCCTCTCCTCGTGGGCCTGCGGCCGATGGTGCAGGACATCGCCGACGACGACTGGCTCGCCGCGCCCGCGCTCGCGCCGGCGTTCGACGCCATGGTCACGCACCGCCTCGTGTTCGACGCGCTGGTGCTGCCGCGCCACCTGCCGCGCCTCGCGAAGGTCGTCACACGCCATCCCGCGCTCGCGGTCGTCATCGACCACGCGGCGAAGCCGCCGATCCGCGACGGCGCGCGCGGACTCGACCCGTGGCGCGGCGCGCTCGCCGACCTCGCCGCCGCGCCAAGCGTTGCCTGCAAGCTGTCGGGACTCGTCACCGAGGCCGCGCCGGACTGGAACGTCGATACGCTGCGGCCGTTCATCGCGCATGTGCTCGACGCGTTTTCACCGTCGCGCGTGCTGTGGGGCAGCGACTGGCCGGTGGTCGGTCTCGCGGGCGGCTATGATCGATGGCGTGCGGCGACGCTTGCGCTGCTCGCGGACCTCGCGGCGCCGGAGCGCGCGGCGATCCTCGGCAGCAACGCCGCGCGCACCTATCTTTTGCGCGACCGCGCGACTCGCTGAAAGGTTCTTTCCATGCTGAAGGGCATCGACCCGCTGCTGACCCCCGAGCTCCTGTGGGTGCTGGCCGCGATGGGCCACGGCGACGACATCGCGCTGGTCGACTCGAACCATCCCGCCGAGCGCGTGGCGCACGCCACCGCGAGCGGCCGCCTCGTGCGCATGCCGGGCATCGCGCTGCCGCGCATCGCCGAGGCGATCCTGTCGGTGCTGCCGCTCGACCACGGCGACGACGCTGCGCGACGCATGGCGGCGACCGGGCATCCGGACGAATGGACCGACGTGCAGCGCGAGGTGCAGGCGGCAGTCGACCGCGCGCGCGGCCGCGCGGCGCCGATGCCGGGCATCGAGCGCTTCGCGTTCTACGAGGCGGCGAAGGCGGGCTTCGCCATCGTGCAGGCCGGCGACAACCGGCCGTACGGCTGCTTCCTGCTGCGCTGCGGCGTCCTCAGGACTTGACGGCGCCCGCGGTCAAGCCGCTCACCCTCGTCAGGCCTTGACCGCGCCCGCGGTCAAGCCGCTCACCCTCGTCAGGCCTTGACCGCGCCCGCGGTCAAGCCGCTCACCATATAACGGCGGAACACGTAGTAGATCGCCGCCGGCGGCAGCGCGTAGACGAGGCCCGTCGCCATCAGGATCTCCCACGGCGAATCGTCGGCCGACAGGAAGTGCCCGAGCGCCACCGCGAGCGTGATGTCCTTGTCGTTGGACAAAAGCAGGAACGCGTACAGGTACTCGTTCCACGCGAGCAGCAGCGCGTAGGTGCCGATCGCCACCAGCGACGGCACCATCAGCGGCACGTAGACGAGCCGGAAGAGCTGCAGCGGCGACGCGCCGTCGATGCGCGCCGCCTCGTCGAGCTCGAACGGCAGCTTGTCCGATGCCTGCTTCAGCACCCAGATCGCGTAGGGCGACGCGAGCGTGATCATCGCGAGGATCAGCGCCCACTGCGTGTTGAGGATGCCGTACACGCCCATCGCCTTGTACATCGGCACCGCGAGGAACGCCGCGGGGATGAAATACGTGAACAGCGCGCAGTTCATCAAGAGGCGACCGCCGCGCGCCTTCAGGCGGCTGATCGCGAACGCTGCCGCGGCGGCGATCGCCAGCGTGATCACGCCGACGGCGATGGCGATGACGAGAGAGTTGCCGAGCTGCCTCCAGAAATGGTTGAGGAAGTAGTGCTTCTCCTCGAACACGATGCGGAAGTTGTTGAGCGTCGGGTGCGCGGGCCACAGGCGCCCCGAGAACGCGTCGTCCTTGCTCGACAGCGCGAACAGGAACATGTGGTAGATCGGCACCAGCGTCCACAGCGCGACCGGGATGCCGATCAGGATGAGCCGCGCCTCCTGCAGTGCCTTGCGCGCAGTCACCGTGAGCCGCCGCTCATTTCGACAGCCGCTTCATCATGAAGTAGACGAGCGGCAGCACCAGCGGCAGCGCGCAGACGATCGTCGCCATCGACAGGTCGACCTGGTCGAGCCGCAGGTAGCGGATGCCGAGCGTCGCCAGCACGTGCGTCAGGTCGGCGGGGCCGCCGCCGGTCAAGAGGTAGACGCTGTTGAAGTCGCCGAGCGTCCAGATCATCGACAGGATCAGCGACGTGAGGTAGAGGCCGCGCAGCGCCGGCCACGTGATGTAGCGAAACTTCTGCAGCGTGCGTGCGCCGTCGACACCGGCCGCCTCGTAATGCTCGGCGGGGATCGACAGGCGCCCGGCGATCAGGATCATCGTCCAGAACGGCAGGCTCTTCCACACGTGCACTGCCATCGCCATCGACAGCGCGAGCCAGCGGTCGTTGAGCCAGTTGGGTCCGTCGGCGCCGGTCAGCTTGAAGATCGTCTGGTTGACGATCCCCCATTCGGGGTTGAGCATGAAGCGCAGCGACAGGATCGTCGGGATCGACGGCACCGCCCACGGCAGGATGAACAGCACCGACAGCCAGCGGATCCACGCGTTCGCGCGCACGAAGAATCCCGACAGCGCGAGCGCCACCGCCATCTTGAGGTTGATGGCGACGACGAGGAAGATCAGCGTGTTGACGACCGACCCGAAGAAGATCGGGTCGTTGACGAGGTTGACGTAGCTTTGCGGGTGGCGCGCGAGCCACAACCCGTACACCACCGGGTACACGACGAAGACGACGAACACCGCCGCGTAGGGCGCGAGCAGTACGAGCCCCCAGCGTTGCCACGTCGTCATGCCCTTGCGCGCCGGCCCCGTCGGCACGGTGGGCTCCGACTGCGGCAGCGCAATGGTGGACATGGGGGGGTAACGTCCAGTGGAGACCGGGGGCGCGCGGCGCCCCCGGCTCCTTGGTTGACGGTCAGCCCGCGACTTCCTTGATGCGGGCGATCATCTCGTCCACCGCCTTGCTCACCGGCACCTTCTCGCTGACCACGCGATTCATCGCCTTGGCCCAGACGTTCTCGTTGTTGAGGATCGTGAACTTGTAGTTCTTGGTGAATTCGAACGTCACCGTGCCGGCGTGGAACTGGTTGTACACCGACAGGCGATGGCGGTCCGCCTTCCAGAACGGCGATTCGGCGGCAGCCTTGGTGACCGGGTACCAGCGGCCGAGCGCGCCCTCGACGTACGGCGTCAGGTTGTCCTCCTCCATCAGGAACGCGACGAACTCCTTGGCGCGCTGCTTGTGCTTCGCGTCGGCGAACACCACACCGGTCTTGACCGCGGCGCGGTACACCATCGGCGAGCCGTCGGGCTTCTTCGGGAAGCCGGCGGTGCGGATGAGCTCCTCGTAGTTCTTCTTCGCCTGCTCGCGGTCGGCCGCCGGCAGCGACGCGTTGTTGGCGTCGTCGAGCCACTTGGCCGCGATCGAGATCGTCGCGTTGTGCGTCATCACCGTCGTCTTGTTGTGGAACGCGACGTTGTTGTCGGGGTCCTTCCACGACGTCGACGACGGCGGCGTGCAGCCCTTGAGGTACGGGTCGGTGTAGTCCTTCAGCGCGCCTTCGAGGCCCTTCTTCACCTTGGGATCGTCGACGAGGAGCTTGCCGTTGTCGTCGACGAGCTTGACGTTGTAGGCGTCCATGAACGTCAGGAACGAATAGAACGAGTCGCTCGAGTCGACGCCCATCGGGAAGCCGGTGCCGTAGAGGCGCTTGCCGCTCGCCTTGCGCAGGCCCGGCTGCACCTTGTCGCACCAGAAGCTCCAGTACTCGTGCCAGCCGGTGGGAATGTCGGATTCCTTGAAGCCCGCCTGGTTCAGCATGTCGATCCAGTACTCGATGTGCATCGTCTGCTGCTTCAGCGGAAACGCGTAGTACGCCTTCTTCTTGGCCTTGTCGTTGTAGAGGTACGTGGTCTCGACCGTGTTCGGCAGGAAGCGCGACTTGATCGGGTTGATCACGTCGGAGATGTCCTCGAGCTTGCCGTCGAACGCCCACTTGCCGGTGACCTGGAAGTCGTACACGTCGGAGAACGCCACGTCGGGCGGCGTGCCGGCGTCGAGCGCCGCGACCGTCTTGGGGATGGTGTCCTGCACCGCGTACTGCGAGAGCTCGACCTTCACGCCGCTCTTCTGCTCGTACTTCTTGATCGCCGCGTAGAGCGCGTCGTCCTCGCTCTTGTAGAAGCCCTTGGTCCACCACACCGTGAGCGTCTCCTGCGCCATCGCCACGCCGGACGCCGCGAGCGCGACGCTCGCGAGCGCGGCCAAGCCGAGCCTTTGCCAGACCTTCATGTCGATTCCCTCCTGAGATTTCAGTCGACGGATGCCGCTTGACGTTGTTGTTGCGGCGGTTGGTTGCAGCCTAAGGGCGGGCTTGCGCGAAGTCAATCGACGCCGCGCGTCACATCACCGCACCGAGATACCACGGAATGAATTCGTTCTGCCCGTAGCCGTGCAGCTCGCTTTTGGTGCGCTCCCCCGAGCACGTCGCGAGGATCAGCGCGAACAGCCGCTGCGCGACCTCTTCGACGCTCGCCGTGCCGTCGGCGATCTCGCCGCAGTTCAAGTCGATGTCCTCCTCCTGGCGCACCCACAACGGCGTGTTGGTCGCGAGCTTGAGCGACGGCGCGGGGGCGCAGCCGTACGCGGAGCCGCGCCCGGTGGTGAAGCAGATGAGATTGGCGCCGCCCGCGACCTGGCCGGTTGCCGACACCGGGTCGTAGCCCGGCGTGTCCATGTACACGAACCCTTTCGCGGTGACGGGCTCGGCGTATTCGTACACGGCGTTGAGGTTGGTGGTGCCGCCCTTGGCGACGGCGCCGAGCGATTTCTCGAGGATCGTCGTGAGGCCGCCCGCCTTGTTGCCGGGCGACGGGTTGTTGTTCATCTCGCCCTTCTCGCGCGCCGTGTAGTCCTCCCACCAGCGGATGCGCGACACGAGCTTCTCGCCGACCTCGCGCGACACGGCGCGGCGCGTCAGGAGGTGCTCGGCGCCGTAGATTTCCGGCGTCTCGGAGAGGATCGCGGTACCGCCGTGGCGCACGAGCAGATCGACCGCCGCGCCGAGCGCGGGGTTGGCGGTGATGCCCGAGTACCCGTCGGAGCCCCCGCATTGCAGTCCGATCGTGATGTTGGATGCCGGCACCGTCGTGCGCGTCACGCGGTTGGCGTGCGGCAGCATCTCCTCGATGAGCGCGATGCCGTGCGCGATGGTCTTCGACGTGCCGCCGGTGTCCTGGATGCTGAAAGTGCGCAGGAGCGGCCCTTCGCTGAGCGCCTGGGCGCCGAGCAGCGACGAGATCTGGTTGGCCTCGCAACCCAGGCCGACGATCAGCACGCCGGCGAAATTGGCGTGCTTCGCGTAGCCGCCGAGCGTGCGGCGCAGGATCTGCATGCCCTCGCCCTGCGTGTCCATCCCGCAGCCCGAGCCGTGCGTCAGCGCGACGATGCCGTCGACGTTGCCGAACGCCGCGAGGCGCTCGCGCGTGAAGTGGCCGGCGATGCCGCGCGCGACCGTCGCCGAGCAGTTGACCGTCGACAGGATGCCGATGTAGTTGCGCGTCGCGACACGGCCGTCGTCGCGCACGATGCCCTGGAAGGTCGCCGGCGTCGCCGCGTAGTCGACCGGCCTGACGTCGGCGCCGAACGCGTAGTCGCGGTCGAACGTGCCCATCGCGAGATTGTTGAGGTGGACATGCTCGCCGGGGCCGATATCGCGGCTCGCGAAGCCGATCACCTGGTTGTAGCGCTTGACGGGGCGGCCCTTGGCGATCGCGTGCGTCGCGACCTTGTGGCCGGGCGGCACGAGGCCCACGACGGTGACGTCCTCGTCGATGAGGCGCGTGCCCCCGACGAGCTGCGCGCGGGCGATGACGACGTCGTCGTCGGGATGGAGGCGGATGGTCAGTGCGGCCTTGGTCAGCATGCTTGCATTCCGGTGTCGGCGCGATCGCGGTTCGCGGCTCGCGGTTGTCGTAGGTTACTTCGTCGCGGCGTCTCAGTTCCCCGCATCCCAGCCTTTGCTGAAGCGCCGGTACGCCTGGTCGAGGTGGCGGCGCATCGTCGCGCGCGCGCCCTCGACGTCGCGCGCGGCGATCGCCTTCGCCACCGCGCGGTGCTCGGCGATCGCCGCGCGCCAGAGCTTCGGCGAGTCGTAGTGGTGCTCGAGCTGCTTGTACAGCGGCCCGGTGCGCTCCTCCCACAGCATCTTCACGACGTGCACCAGCGCGCCGTTGCCGGTCGCCTCGGCGATGCGCAGGTGGAACAGGCGGTCACCGACGAGGGGCATGTCGCCGCCGGCGAGCTCGCGCTCCATGTCGTCGAGCGCCGCGTCGATCGCGGCCACCTGCGCCTTGTCCGCCGACTTGGCCGCAAGCGCCGCGCACTCGCTCTCGATCAGGTGGCGCGCGCGCAGGAGCTCGAACGGTCCCGCCGAGGCGTCGCCGTTGGCATGCGCCATGTGGCCGTTGCCCGCGCTTTTCACGTAGATGCCGGAGCCGATGCGCACGTCGACGAGGCCCTCGACCTCCAGCGCGATCAGCGCCTCGCGCACCGACGGCCGCGACACGCCGAGCTGCTTCGCGAGATCGCGCTCCGGCGGCAGCCGCGCGCCGGGCACGAACTCGCCGCGCACGACGAGCTCGCGGATCTGGTCGGCGATCTGGCGGTAGAGACGGCGCGGCTCGATGCTCGACAGCGGCATGGCACAGGCTCGCGGAGGTCCGGCGGGCCGGCGCCGCGCCCGCATCCGCCCAGTCTGACCGCGGGCCACCAACCGGTCAAGTGGTAATACCAGTCCCCGGCGCGGCCGCGTACACTTGCACGGTCGCGCGAAATTACACGCCGCGCGACGGCAGACGGCGAGGGATCGATGGCAGGACGCTTGGAAGGCAAGACGGTGCTCGTCACCGCGGCGGGACAAGGCATCGGTCGCGCCGCGGCGCTGGCGATGGCGCGCGAAGGCGCCACCGTGCACGCGACCGACGTCGACGAGCGCCTGCTCGCGGCGTATGCGGGCGTGGGCAACGTCACCGCGCGGCGCCTCGACGTGCTCGACGACGCCGCGGTGGCGGCGACGATCGCCGGGCTGCCGCCGCTCGACGCCCTCTTCAACTGCGCCGGCTATGTGCATCACGGCAGCATCCTCGATTGCGCGCCTAAGGACTGGGACGCGAGCTTCAGCCTCAACGTGCGCGCGATGTACGTGGCAATCCGCGCCGCGCTGCCGAAGATGCTCGAGCGCTTCGCGCGTGCCGGCACCCCGGCGTCGATCATCAACATGGCGTCGGTGTCGGGCTCGATCAAGGGACTGCCCAACCGCTTCGCCTACGGCACCAGCAAGGCGGCGGTGATCGGCCTCACCAAGTCGGTCGCGGCGGACTACGTGCAAAGAGGCGTGCGCTGCAACGCGATCGCGCCGGGCACCGTCGACACGCCGTCGCTCGCCGCGCGCATCAACGCATTCGACGATCCGGTGGCCGCGCGCAAGATGTTCATCGCGCGCCAGCCGATGGGTCGCCTCGCAACCGCCGAGGAGATCGCGCCCATCGTCGTCTATCTCGCGTCGGACGAGTCGCTGTTCGCCACCGGCCAGGTATTCCCGGTCGACGGCGGCATGACCATCTGACGCCTGTTCGAACCCGCGAAGGAGAATGACGAATGAAGCTCGTACGCTACGGCCCGGCGGGCCGCGAGAAGCCCGGCATGATCGACGCCGACGGCCGGCTGCGCGACCTGTCGCGCAAGGTGAAGGATATCGACGGCACGACGCTCGCGCCGGCGTCGCTCGCCAGGCTCGCAAGACTCGACCCGGCGAAGCTGCCGCTGGTCAAGGGCCGTCCGCGGCTCGGCCCCTGCGTGGCGACGCCGCCCAAGTTCGTCGCGATCGGCCTCAACTTCGAGGACCACGCGCGCGAGTCGGGCGTGCCGATCCCCGAGCGGCCGGTGGTGTTCTTCAAGGCCGAGACGTCGATCTCCGGTCCCAACGACAACATCGTGATGCCGGAGGGTTCGACGCAGACCGACTGGGAGGTCGAGCTCGCGTTCGTCATCGGCCGCACCGCGCGCTCGGTGCCGCAGAAGGACGCGATGCGCTACGTCGCCGGCTATTGCATCGTCAACGACGTCTCCGAGCGCGAGTTCCAGCTGAAGCACGGCGCGTCGCAGTGGAGCAAGGGCAAGGGCTGCGACACGTTCGGCCCGATCGGTCCCTGGCTCGTGACCAAGGACGAGATCAAGGACCCGCAGAAGCTCGGCATGTGGCTCGACGTCAACGGCGTGCGCCGCCAGACCGGCAACACCAGCACGATGATCTTCGGCGTCGCCGCGCTGGTCGCCGACGTGTCGCGCTACATGACGCTGCTGCCCGGCGACGTCGTCACCACCGGCACGCCCCCGGGCGTCGGCCTCGGCATGAAGCCGCCGCAGTACCTCAAGGCCGGCGACGTCGTCACGCTCGGCATCGACGGGCTGGGCTCGCAGAAGCAGAAGGTCGTCGCGGCACGTCCGCGGCGGCGTTGATCGTCATTCCCGCGAATGCGGGAATCCAGTCGTAACGCGCCGCCAAGGCACGCGACCACATCCAACGGATGCGCCACGGCTGGATCCCCGCATTCGCGGGGATGACGATGCGCATGAATGCGATCGTGCCGGTGGCCGCGCATCGAGGGGCCGCCGCGCGCGCTCCGCGCGCAAATTGTTTATGCTTGGCGGCGTCGGAGCAACGATTCGACCGATGAACGACGCAACCCGGCACCTCGCCCGCGACGACGCCCTGTGGCCGCTGCCGGAGCCGCACGCGTCGGGGCGGCTCCCCGTCGACGCGCGCCATGCGCTGTACTGGGAGGAATGCGGCAACCCGTCCGGCGTGCCGATCGTGTTCGTGCACGGTGGCCCGGGCGGCGGCTTCCTGCCGCATCACCGCCGCTTCTTCGATCCTTCGTTCTGGCGGATCGTGCTGTTCGACCAGCGCGGCGCGGGGCGCTCGACGCCTTACGCCGACCTCGTCGACAACACCACGTGGCACCTCGTGTCCGACATGGAGCGGCTGCGCGCGCACCTCGGCATCGAGCGCTGGGCGCTGTTCGGCGGGTCGTGGGGATCGACGCTGTCGCTCGCGTACGCCGAGGCGCATCCGGCGCGTTGCCGCGGGCTCGTGCTGCGCGGCATCTTCCTCGCGAGCGCCGCGGAGATCGATTGGTTCATGTACGGCGCGCGGCACTTCTTCCCCGAGGCCTGGCGCGCGTTCGTCGAGTTCCTGCCGGAGGACGAGCGCGACGACGTCCTCGCGTCGTACCACCTGCGCCTCACCTCGCCCGATCCCGCCGTGCACCTGCCGGCGGCGGGCGCGTGGGACCGCTACGAGATCGCCTGCTCGTCGCTGATGCCGCAGGCCGACCCGCAGGCGCCGCCCACGGAGCATGCGTCGCTCGCGATCGCGCGCATCGAGGCGCATTACTTCGTGCACCGCGCGTTCCTCGTCGAGGATGAGCTGCTCGGCAACCTGCACCGCATCCGGCATCTTCCAGCGACGATCGTGCAGGGGCGCTACGACGTCGTCTGCCCGCCGGTCTCGGCCGACGCGCTGGCGATGGCGTGGCCGGAGGCCGAGCTCGTGATCGTGCCCGACGCCGGACACTCGGTACGCGAGCCCGGCATCGCGCGCGCGCTGGTCGCCGCGGTCGAGCGCCTGCGCACGCGGCTCACGTGACGGCGCTCCGCGCCCCGGCGCGCGCCCTCGCGGCGCGCATTGCCGTGGTCGCCATCGCCGCCGTCATGGCCGTCCCCGCGCTCGCGCAAAGCGAGCCGACCGCGCAGCCCGCGTCGATCGGCCGGCCGCGGATCGGCGTCGTGCTGTCGGGCGGCGGCGCGCGCGGGCTGACGCACATCGGCGTGCTCAAGGTGCTGGAGCAGATGCGCATCCCCATCGATTTCATCAGCGCGACCAGCATGGGCTCGATCGTCGGCGGGCTCTACGCGTCGGGCTACGATGCGAGCGCGCTCGAGGCCGAGGTGAAGAAGATCGACTGGAAGTCGATGTTCTCCGACAACCCGCCGCGCCAGGACCTGACGCTGCGGCGCAAGCAATACGACGAGCGCTACGCGCTGCCCTTCGAGCTCGGCTATCGCGACGGCAAGCTGCAGGTGTTCAAGGGCGCGATCGCCGGCGCGAACCTCGAGCTGTGGCTGCACGCGATGACGCAGCGCGAGGACGCGCTGCCGTCGTTCGACGACCTGCCGATCGCGTTCCGCGCCGTCGCCACCGACATGGTCACCGGCCGGCAGGTGGTGTTCCGCTCGGGGCCGCTCTACCAGGCGATGCGCGCGAGCATGTCGGTGCCGGGACTGTTCGCGCCGCTGGAGCTCGACGGCCGCATCTACGGCGACGGCGGCCTCGTCAACAACCTGCCCGTCGACGTCGTGCAGGCGATGGGCGCGGATGTCGTCATCGCGGTCAACATCGGCACGCCGCTGATGACCAGGGAGCAGCTCTCTTCGATCGTCGGCTTCGCGTCGCAGTCGCTCAACATCCTCACCGAGCAGAACGTCCGCGAGCAGCTCGCGAGGCTCGGCCCGCGCGACGTGCTGATCGAGCCCGATCTCGGCGACCTCACGTTCCTCGACTTCGACAACTCGGCGAAGCTGATCGCGCTCGGCGAAGCCGCGGCGCGCGCGGCCGCGCCGAAGCTCGCGTCGCTGGCGCTGACGCCCTCGCAATACGCGGCGTGGCAAGCCGAGCGCCACCGGCCGCCGGCGGCGATCACCGCCGCCATCTCCGGCGTCAACGTGACCGGCACGTCGATCGTCAACCCGCAATCGATCAAGGACGCGCTTGCCAACCTCGTCGGCAAGCCATTCGACGACGCGCACGTAACGAGCGACCTCGCCTCGCTCTACGGCACCGGCGACTTCGACCGCATCAGCTACCGCCTGACCGACATCCGCGGCGAGCACGGCATCGACATCGACGTCAGCGAGAACTCGCTCGGCCCCAACTACCTGAGCCTCGGCGGCAATTTCGCGTCGGACCTGCAAGGCGACACCGAGCTCAACCTGATCGCCGGCGTCAAGCGCCGCTGGCTCAACGCCTGGGGCGCCGAGTGGACCAACGATTTCCAGCTCGGCACGATCAGGAGCTACGCGACCGAGCTCTACCAGCCGCTCGGCGTCGCCTCTCCCGTGTTCGTCTCCGCGTACGGCGGCGTGCGCCGCGCGCCGATCGACCTCTTCGACGGCGACGATCGCATCGCCACCTACAGCGTGCTCTACGAGCCCATCGGTCTCGACGTCGGCTACGCGGCGTCGCGCTATGGCGAGGTGCGGCTGGGCTACCGCTTCGCACACTACCGCGCCGACCTCGACGTCGGCTCGAACGAGGGCCTGTCGACGCTCAAGGTCGACGAGAATGGCGCGACGTTCCTCGCGCGCTACGACCGGCTCGACGACCCGTACTTCCCGCGCACCGGCTTCAAGGGCACGCTCGAGGCGTTCGCCGGCCAGCAACGGGTCGACGTCGGCATCGGCACTGGAACCGGCACGCACAGCGTCACGCGCGTGCGCGCCGATTTCGTGCAGGCGTTCCCGCTCTCGTCCGTCGCGCAGATCCAGCTCGCCGGGCGGTTCGCGTGGGAATCGGCGTTCGACATCGCCCTCTCCGACGACTACCAGCTCGGCGGCTTTCTCAACCTGTCCGGCCTCCGCAATAACCAGCTCGCCGGGCAATACCTCGGCTTCGGCCGCGTCGTCTACACGCAGCGCGTCGGCTCGCTATCGGTGGTCGGCCGCGGCGTCTACCTCGGTGGCTCGCTCGAGGCGGGCAATGCGTGGGCCGAGCGCAGCGACGTGAGCTTCGGCAACCTGCGCAAGGCCGGCTCGCTGTTCGTCGGCCTCGACACCTACCTCGGGCCGTTCTACTTCGCGTACGGCCGCGCCTCGGGCGGCGCATCGAGCTTCTACGTGTTCCTGGGCAGGCCTTGACCGCAGCGAAGGCACAGACCCTGACCGGCAACGCGGCATGGCTGGCGCGCAGCCGCGCGGCCGTCTGGCACCCGTGCACACCGCTGCCGGCGGGCGACGCGCTGCCGCTCGTGCCGATCGCGCACGCCGAGGGCGCGTGGCTCACCGACTTCGACGGCCGCCGCTACTTCGACGCGGTATCGTCGTGGTGGGTGAATCTCTTCGGCCACGCGCATCCGCGCATCGTCGAGGCGGTGGCCGCGCAGATGCGCGAGGTCGACCACGTGATGCTGGCGGGCGCGACGCACGCGCCCGCCGTCGTGCTTGCCGAGCGGCTCGCCGCACTCGCGCCGGCGGGCCTCGGCCACGCGTTCTACGCGAGCGACGGCGCCTCGGCGACCGAGATCGCGCTCAAGATGAGCGTGCACGCCTGGCGCAACCACGGGCGGCCGGACAAGCGCGGCATCGTCCATCTCGCGGGCAGTTACCACGGCGAGACGCTCGGCGCGCTGGCCGTCACCGACGTGCCGGTGTTTCGCGACGCGTACGCGCCGCTGCTGACACCGCAAACGCGTGTCGAGTCGCCGGTGCCGCGGCCGGGCGAAACGCCGCCGGCCGCAGCGGCGCGCGCCGCCGACGCACTTGCGCGACACCTCGCCGCGCACGCCGGCAACACGGCGGCGCTGATCGTCGAGCCGCTGGTGCAGGGCGCGGCGGGGATGCGCTTCTACGATCCCGACTATTTGCGGCGCGCGCGCGGGCTGTGCGACGCGCACGACGTGCACCTCGTCGCCGACGAAATCATGACGGGCTTCGGGCGCACCGGGACGCTGTTCGCCTGCGAGGCGGCGGGCATCGTCCCCGACCTGATGTGCCTCTCCAAGGGCATCACCGGCGGCGTGCTGCCGCTGTCCTGCGTGCTCGCGCGTGATGCGATCCATGACGCGTTCCGCTCGGACGACATCGGCCACGCGTTCCTGCATTCGCACTCGTACACCGGTAATCCGCTCGCCTGCCGTGCCGCGCTGGCCGTGCTCGACCTCTTCGAGCGCGATGACGTCATCGCGCAGAACCGCGCGCGCTCGGCGCGCTGGCGCGCGATCGCGGCGCCGCTCGCCGCGCAGCGTCGCGTGCGCGACTTCCGCAGCCGCGGCATGATCTTCGCTTTCGAGGTGGACACCGACCGCAAGGGCTTCGCGAGCTGGTGCTTCGGCGAGGCGCTGGCGCGGGAACTCCTGCTGCGCCCGATCGGCAACACCGTCTATTTCATGCCGCCCTATATCGCCACCGACGACGAGCTCGCGATGCTGTGCGAGCGCACGGCGGCGATCGTCGAGCGCGCATGATCCGCGCCGTCGCGCTCGCGCTTTGCCTGTGCGCGGCCACGGTCGACGCCGCGGTGCCGCGCGCGATCACGCGCGCGTTCCTCGACGCCGGCGTGCCGATGTCGAGCGTGGCGATCGTCGTCGCGCCGACCGGCGCGGGCGCGCCGCTCTTCACGCACCAGGCGACGCGGCCGATGACGCCCGCATCGGTGATGAAGCTCGTCACCACCTTCGCGGCGCTCGAGGTGCTGGGCCGCGACTACCGCTTCCGCACCGACGCCTACCTCGACGGCAAGCTGCACGACGGCACGCTCGACGGCAACCTCGTGCTGAAGGGCCACGGCGACCCGAAGATCACGATCGAGCAATGGCAGGCTTTCGTCGCCGATCTCCGCGCGCGCGGCCTCGCCGAGATTCGCGGCGACCTGGTGCTCGACCGCAACGACTTCGCGCTGCCGCCGTACGACCCGGCTGCGTTCGACGGCGAGCCGCGCAAGCCCTACAACGTCGGCGCCGACGCGCTGCTCGTCAACTTCAAGGCCGTCAAGTTCGCGTTCGCGCCGAACGCCGCGGGCACCGGCGTCGACGTGACGATGGAGCCTGCGCTTCCCAACGTCGCGCTCGGCAGCGCACTGACGCTCGACACGTCGGCTCCCTGCGACGACTGGCGCGGCGGGCTCGGCGCGGCGTTCATCGACCGCGGCACGACCGCCGCCGCGCGCTTCGACGGCCGCTACCCGGCCGATTGCGGCGTACGCGAATGGTACGTCGCGCTGCTCGACCATCCGCATTACGTGCAGGGCATCTTCACGGCGACGTTCGACGCCGCCGGCGGGCGTTTCGCCGGCGCGGTCCGCGAGGGCCGCGCCCCCGCCCACACGGCAGCTTTCGCGACGCTCGAGTCGCCGCCGCTCTACGACATTGTCCGCGACGTCAACAAGTTGTCGAACAACGTGATGGCAAGCGAGCTCTTTCTCGCGCTCGCGGCGCACACCGCGCCGCTGCCCGCGACCTACGTGAAGGCGGCGGCCGCGGTGAAGCGCTGGCTCGCCAAGGCGAAGATGCCGATGCCGGAGCTCTCGATCCGCAACGGCTCGGGGCTGTCGCGCACCGACCGCATCTCGGCGCGCTCGCTCGCGCGCCTGCTCGCCGCCGCCGACGCGAGCCCGGCGCGCGACGAGTTCGCGAGCTCGCTTGCCGTCGCGGCGATGGACGGCACCGTCGAGCGGCGCTTTCGCAACGGCGACGTCGCCGGGCAGGCGCTGCTCAAGACCGGCTCGCTGGAAGGCGTGCGCGCGCTCGCCGGCTACGTGATCGACGCCGCGGGACAGCGTTTCATCGTCGTCGCGATCGTCAACGACCCGCACGCCGCGCGAGCGCAGCCCGCGCTCGACAGCGTCGTGCAGTGGACCTACGACAACGCCGCGGCGGCGATGGCGGCGCGCGGCGGCCGCTGACGCGATGCGCGACGGGCGCGCCGTGCCGGCGCCCGCTGCCGGGGGTCACGCCGGCACCGGCTTGCTTTCCTTGAACCAGAGGTAGCCGCGGATGATCCGGTAGATCGTCCAGACCGGCGCGGCGATCCACAAGGCGATCGCGACCGGAATGCCGATGATCGTGACCGCGAAAACCCATCCGACCAGCCAGCAGATGACGGCGATGACGAGCCCCCACCAGAACGTGCGGATCAGGTAGCGCAGGTGAGTCTCGACCCACGATCCGCGCGCCTCGCCGAGCTTCACGTAGGCGATCACGAGGCCGATCGCGCCGACGACGCTCCACAGCGGCGCGCTGTGGAAGCCCGGCGGGATGACCGCGACGGCCGCGGCCAGCGCGTAGAGCGCATAGACGATGAGCGCCGCACTGACCGGCGGCTGCACGGCGGGCGGGACGGGTACGGGGGCTTCGACCGGGTCGACCATCGTATTCTCCCTTCGTTGTGGCATTCGCGGCGCAAGGCGCGGCGGCGCGCTTTGGGGCACAATGTAGCCCGCTGTCCGACAACGGGACGCGCGGCCGTCGTACAAGGCCGGTCATCGCCGGCTCGCTATAATCTGCCCACCGCTCGGCACGTTTCAAGCCCCCCACGGGAGAATTCCAATGGCCATCGACATCGAACGCACGCGCGACCAGCTGGTCGACGATTTCGCCGCCGTCCTGTCCGAAGCGGAGGACATGCTGAAGAAGGCATCGCAGGAGACCGGCGATCGTGCGCGCGACCTGCGCGCGCAGGTCGAGGCCAAGCTCCTCGCCGCGAAGCTGCGCCTGCAGGAGATGCAGGGTGACGCGGTCGACCGCGCCCGCGACGCGGCGCGAGCGACCGACGACTACGTCCATGACAACCCGTGGCAGGCGGTCGGCGCTGCCGCCGCCGTCGGTTTTGTCGTGGGCATGCTGATGACGCGCCGCTAGCCCGCGCATTCCCCTTTCCCCGCGATGAGCGACACGTCGACCGCACCGAGCCTGCGCGATTCGCTCGGGCGCCTCGCGGCGAACGCGGTGTCGCTCGTGCACACGCGGATCGCGCTGGCTGGCATCGAGCTCGCCGAGGAGCGCGACCGCATCAAGGCGCAGGTTGCGCTGCTCCTCGTCGGTGCCGTCGCCGCCGGATTCGCGCTGATGGCCGCGTCGACGTTCGTCGTCGTCTACTTCTGGGACACGCACCGCGAAGGCGCGATCATCGGCCTTTTCGTGTTCTATGCTGCGGTCGCCGCGATCTCGCTGCTGCGCGCGACGCGCATCCGCCGCGATGCGCCGGCGCCGTTCTCGGCGACGCTCGCCGAGCTGGAGAAGGACCGCCAGCGCTTCATGAGGCAGCGGGTGCCGTGAGCTCGCAATCCAAAAAGACCGCGTGGTGCCAGGCGACGAGGGCCCTTCGGTGAACCCGCGTCTCGAGGCCGAGAAGGCGGCGCTCATCCAGCGCGCCGAGCTCGAGCGCCTCGGAATCGAGGCGGCGTGGCTCGATGCGCGCAAGGCGGTGCTGCCCCCAACCGATCCGATTCGCCGCGCCGGTGCGCACACCTGGCTGGGCCGCGCGCTGCGCGTCGCCGTCCCGATGTTCGGCATCGGTCGCGTGAGCCGCGCCGTTCAGCTCATGACCGTCGGCCTCGCGGTGTTCCGCATCGCCCGCAACTGGAAGTAGCCGACATCTCCGCGCGACGCGGGGATGCCTATTTCGAGGGATCGGCGCGCGGCGTACCGAACACCGCATTCCACTGCGCCTCCACACGCGCCGCCACCTCGGGATCCATCGCGATCGGTCGGCCCCATTCGCGCGCGGTCTCGCCCGGCCACTTGCCGGTCGCGTCGAGGCCCATCTTGCTGCCCAGGCCCGACACCGGGGACGCGAAGTCGAGGTAGTCGATCGGCGTGTTCTCGACGACGACGGTGTCGCGCGCGGGGTCGACGCGCGTGGCGATCGCCCACACCACCTGCTGCCAATCGCGCACGTCGATGTCGTCGTCGGTGACGACGATGAACTTGGTGTACATGAACTGGCGCAGGAAGCTCCACACGCCGAACATCACGCGCTTGGCGTGACCGGCGTACTGCTTTTTCATCGACACGACCGCGAGCCGGTAGCTGCAGCCTTCGGGCGGCAGGTAGAAGTCGACGATCTCGGGAAACTGGCGCACGAGGAGCGGCACGAACACCTCGTTGAGCGCGACGCCGAGCATCGCCGGCTCGTCAGGTGGCTTGCCTGTGTACGTCGAGTGATAGATCGGGTCACGACGCATCGTGATGCGCTTGATCGTCAGCACGGGAAAGCGCTCGGCCTCGTTGTAGTAGCCGGTGTGGTCGCCGAACGGGCCCTCGATCGCGGTCTCGTAGCCCGAAGGATCGCCGGCGTCGGGCTCGATGAAGCCCTCGAGGACGATTTCTGCCGCCGCCGGCACGTCGAGATCGTGGGACACGCAGCGCACGATCTCGACGCGCGCGTCGCGCAACAGGCCCGCGAACTGGTATTCGGACAGCGTATCCGGCACCGGCGTCACCGCGGCGATGATCGTCGCAGGATCGGCGCCGAGCGCGACCGCCACCGGGAACGGCGTGCCCGGATGCGCGCGCGCGTGATCGCGGAAGTCGAGCGCGCCGCCGCGCATCGACAGCCAGCGCAGGATCACCTTGTCGCGCGCGATCACCTGCTGGCGGTAGATGCCGAGGTTCTGCCGCGTCTTGCCGGGGCCGCGCGTGACGGTCAGGCCCCACGTGATCAAGGGACCGGCATCGCCCGGCCAACACGTCTGGATCGGCAACCGCGCGAGATCGACGTCGGCGCCTTCGAGGACGACGTCCTGGCACGGCGCGCGGTCGCGGCGCTTCGGCGTCATGTCCATCAGCCGGCCGATCATCGGCCGCGTCATCCGCCACGCCTCCATCAGTCCCTTCGGCG
>JAICUU010000099.1 GCA_025935675.1 Burkholderiales bacterium | reverse complement strand
TCGAGGCCGCGCACGATCGTCTGGTCGGTGAGCGACGTGAGCTCGCGCAACCCCGTGGTCGGCGACATCACGGCGAGCGACACCACCGGCTGCTGGTTCTCGGTGTCGGCGCGCAGCACGGCCGGATCCTTGACGTCGCGGGGGAACTGCGGGCGCACCTGCGCCACCTTGTCGCGCACGTCCTGCATCGCCTGGTTCATGTCGGTGCTCATCCGGAACTCGGCGAACACCTGGCTCTGGCCTTCCCATGAGTTGCTGCGGATGGTCTTGACGCCGGCGACGGTGTTGAGCGCGTACTCGATCGGCTTCGTCACGTCCGTCTCGACAGCCTCAGGCGCGGCACCCGGGTAATTCGTGTTGATGACCACGTACGGCAGGCTGACGTCGGGCATCTGCTCGACGCGCAGCCGCTCGTAGGAGGCGATGCCGAGCACGGCGATGCCGACCATCACCATCGTCGCGAAGACGGGCTGGGTGATCGAGGTGCGCGTGATCCACATGGCGTACTCCCCGTCGCGTCAGCCGGGGCGCGTCGTCGACGGCGCGAGCGTCGACTTGACGAGCACGGGCGCGCCCTCGCGCAGGTTGTCGAAGCGCGCGGCGAGCACCGGCAGGTTGGGCGGCAGCGCCGACTTGACCTCGACGACGCCGGTGTCGGCATCGCGGCGGCCGACGACGATCACGCGCTTGACGAGCTTGCCGGCGTCGATCGCCCACACGTACGTCAGGCCGGCGTCGTTGCGCACCGCGGCGGCCGGCAGTGTCGTCACCGGCGCCGATGCGGCGAGCGCGATGCGGCCGTCGGCGAACATGCCGCCACGCAGGAGCGCATCGGGGTTGCGCAGCGTCACGTAGACCAATATCGCGCGCGTGCCGGGCTCGGTGGACGGGTTGATGCGGTCGATGCGGCCCGCGAAGCGGCGCTCGCCGAAGCCGTTGACGCCGAGGTCGACCGTCATCCCCACCTTGAGCTCGGGCACGTCGGAGGCGGGCACCATCGCCTGCATCTCGAGGTCGGCGAGATCGACGATCGTCACGAGCGGCGCGTCGAACGGCACCTTCTCGCCCGGCTGCACGTGACGCCTCGCGACGACCCCGGCAAGCGGTGCCTGCACGATCGCGTCCCGGCGCGCGATCTCGGCGAGCCTCACCTGCGCCTCGGCCGACTTGACGTTGCCGGAGGCGACGTTGAAGCCCGACTCGGAGCTGTCGAACGCGTTTTGCGAGATGAACTTCTGGTCGAGCAGCTTGACGTTCATCGCGCGCGTCTTGGTGGCGAGTGCCAACTGCGCGCGCGCGCTTTCGAGCGCGCCCTGGCGCTCGGCGACCTTGGCGTCCAGGTCGGCAGTGTCGAAGCGCGCGATCGCCTGCCCGAGCGCGACCTTGTCGCCCTCGCGGACCGCGATCTCCTTCACCTCGCCCGACACCTTGGCCTTGACGACGACCTGGTTGAGCGGCTGCAGCGTGCCCGAGACCGGCAGGAAGCGGCTCATCGGCCGCGGCGTCGCGTAGGCGAGGTCGGCCGCGGTGAATTCCATGGCCCTCGGGGCCGGCGCCGCTTGCGCGGTGGCCGCGGCCTGGCGGCTCGCGCGCGTGGCGACGAGCCCGGCAAGCCCCGCCACCACCAAGAGCGCAATGACACCGCCGACGACGCGCCGGCGCGTTAGGAAACCCTTCATGTACTCCCCCCATCGGCCAGGCGCCGGTTGACGGCGCTGCCCGGCCCACCCGCCGCCCCTGTTGTGAGCGCCGGATCTTGGATGCCGCGACGCGGCGGCGCGGATTCACGCGCGCACCCCGTCATCCCGGCCCTGCACCGAGCCCGCCGCAAGGCTGCCTCGCGGCCCTGCGCGGCGCAATCGCGCTGCGACGAGGCGCGGCCGGCGGCGATGAACGACCGCTCGCGGGCGCGCCCCGCTGCCGCGCGCGGGACGCCGCCGGTCATTGACAGCCCGCGCACCCGAATCCGATAATTTTATGTTAGCCCGAACGGCAGCCGGGCGCACTTCAGAAATCGCGCGCCCGCCAAATCCATCCTCCCCGGAGAATTCCCGCATGAACGTCCCGCAAAAGCTCGGCCTGTCGCTCGTCGCCGCCGCGCTCGTGACCGCCTACGGCTGTGGCAAGGAAGAACCCAAGCAGGCTGCGGCGCCCGCCGCGGCGCCGGCAACGGCCGCCGCGCCCGCGGCCGTCACCGTCACCATCGGCAGCGCCGGCCCGCTGACGGGCGGCATCGCCCACCTCGGCAAGGACAACGACAACGGCGTGCGCCTCGCGATCGACCAGGCGAACGAAAAGCATCCCAAGATCGGCGGCAAGGACGTCAAGTTCGTGGTCGAGAGCGAGGACGACCAGGCCGACCCGAAGCTCGGCCCGACGATCGCGCAGAAGTTCGCGGACGCCAAGGTCTCCGGCGTCGTCGGCCACCTCAACTCGGGCGTGACCATCCCGGCATCGGCGGTCTACAACCAGGCCGGCATCCCGATGATCTCCGGCTCGGCGACCAACCCGAAGCTGACCGAGCAGGGCTTCAAGAACATCTTCCGCGTCGTCGCGCGTGACGACCAGCAGGGCCCGGCCGTCGCCCAGTACCTCGAGTCGCTGAAGGTCAAGAAGGTCGCGATCGCCGACGACGCCACGGCCTACGGCGAGGGCCTCGCCAACGAGGTCGAGAAGACGCTGACGGCCGCCGGCATCAAGGTGGTCGCCCGCGAGAAGACCACCGACAAGGCCACCGATTTCAAGGCGATCCTCACCAAGATGAAGGGCACGGCCCCTGACGCCGTGTTCTACGGCGGCATGGACGCCACGGGCGGGCCGATGCTGAAGCAGGCGCGCGAGCTCGGCATCAAGGCCGTGTTCTCGTTCGGCGACGGCGCGTGCACCGCCGAGATGTCGAAGCTCGCCGGCACGGCGGCCGAGGGCATGGTGTGCTCGCAGGCGGGGCTCCCCGTCGCGGCCGCGAGCAAGTCGTTCGTCACCGCGTTCAATGCAAAGTACGGCGAGATCCAGCAATACGCGCCGTACACCTACGACGCGGCGAACCTCTTGATCGCGGCGATGCAGAAGGCCGACTCGACCGATCCCGCGAAGTACCTGCCGTCGTTGCAGTCGATCAGCTTCGACGGCGCGACCGGGCACATCGAGTTCGACGACAAGGGCGATCGCAAGAACGCCGAGGTGACGATCTTCACGTTGAAGGACGGCAAGGTGGTGCCGGTCGCCGTGGTCAAGGGCGGCAAGGCGCAGTCGTTCGACGACTTCATGAAGGTCGCGGACGCGAGCGCCGCACCGGCGCCCGCAGCGCCGGCGATGGCCGCACCGGCGCCCGAGCCGAAGAAGTAACCGGCCGCATACCCGGCACGACGACGGCGCCCCTCGCGGGCGCCGTTTTCTTTTGGTTGCGCGGACCCATTGCCGCGCGCGCGCCTTCGCGGCGACAATCCGCCCGGTAACCGCCGACCAGGCTTCGACCAAGCTTCCCTTGGACATCTTCCTGCAGCAGCTCGTCAACGGCCTGACGCTCGGCAGCGTCTATGCCATCGTGGCGCTCGGCTACACGATGGTGTACGGCATCGTGCAGCTCATCAATTTCGCGCACGGCGAGGTGGTGATGATCGGCGCGATGGTCGCCTACACGGTGATCTCGATGCTCGCGGCCACGCACCTGCCGCCGCTCGCGATCGTCACGATCGCGACGCTGGCGGCGATCCCCGTGTGCATGACCGTCGGCTACCTGCTCGAGCGCGTCGCGTACCGGCCGTTGCGGCGCGCGCCGCGGCTCGCCCCGCTGATCACCGCGATCGGCCTGTCAATCATCCTGCAGAACCTCGCGCTCTTGATCTGGAGCCGCGCGCCGCTGCCCTACCCGCAGGTGATCACCACGGTGTCGTACTCGCTGACGAGCCACCCCAACGGCGCGACGATCACCAACGTGCAGGTCGCGATCCTCGTGATGTCGGCTTTGATGATGACCGGGCTCATGCTGCTGATCTACCGGACCAAGCTCGGCGTGGCGATGCGCGCAACCGCACAGAACCAGTCAGTCGCGGGCCTGATGGGCATCGACATCAACCGCGTCATCGCGATCACTTTCGCGATCGGCGCCGGGCTCGCGGCGGTCGCCGGCGTCATGGTCGGCAGCTACTACGGCGTCGCCCACTACCAGATGGGCTTCATCCTCGGCCTCAAGGCGTTCTCCGCGGCGGTGCTGGGCGGCATCGGCAACATGGCCGGCGCGATGCTGGGCGGGCTGCTGCTCGGCATCATCGAGGCGCTCGGCGCAGGCTATGTCGGCGATCTCACCAACCTCTGCCAGCTTTCGCACTGGTTCGGCGCGATCGCCGAGCGGTGCCAGACCAATCCCAACCTCGCGCTGTTCGGCTCCAACTACCAGGACGTGTTCGCGTTCCTCGTGCTGATCGCCGTGCTGGTGTTCCGGCCGTCCGGGCTCCTCGGCGAGCGCGTCGCCGACCGCGCCTGACGCCTCGACCATGAGCACGCAGGGCCGCCCCAAGTGCGAATCAGCCCCGCAGCGCGTAGCGCGGAGGGCAGTCCAATGACCGCGCTCCTGAACCTCAATCGCCGTCGCGATCCGCGACTCGCCTGGGCCGGCCTCGCGGTGATGGCGATCGCGCTGCTGGTGCTGCCGTTCGCGCTGGCCGGCATCGGCACCGCGTGGGTGCGCATCACCAACCTCGCGATCCTCTACTGCTTCCTGGCACTCGGCCTCAACATCGTCGTCGGCTTCGCGGGGCTGCTCGACCTCGGCTACATCGCGTTCTACGCGGTCGGCGCGTACGTCTACGCGCTGCTCGCGAGCCCGCACTTCAACGTGCACCTGCCGTTCTGGGTCATCCTGCCGATCGGCGCTGCCTTCGCATGCCTGTTCGGCGTGCTGCTCGGCACGCCGACGCTGAAGCTGCGCGGCGACTACCTCGCGATCGTCACGCTGGGCTTCGGCGAGATCATCCGCATCTTCCTCAACAACCTGTCGCAGCCGGTCAACATCACCAACGGCGCACAGGGCGTCTACATGATCGACCCGTTCCGCATCGGGTCGTTCTCGTTCGCCAAGCCCGAGGTGATCGCGGGGCTCTCGTTCAGCGGCCCGGTCAAGTACTACTACATACTGCTCGCGTTCCTCGTCGCCTCGATCGTCATCAACCTGCGGCTGCAGGACTCGCGGATCGGCCGCGCCTGGGAGGCGATCCGCGAGGACGAGGTCGCGGCGCGCGCGATGGGCATCAACACGCGCAACATGAAGCTCCTCGCGTTCGCGATGGGCGCGTCGTTCGGCGGCATCGCCGGCGGCATGTTCTCGGCGATCCAGGGATTCATCAGCCCCGAGAGCTTCATCCTCGTCGAGTCGATCATGGTGCTGTCGATGGTCGTGCTGGGCGGCATGGGCAACGTGTTCGGCGTCGTGCTCGGCGCGCTGCTGCTCTCCTACATCCCGGAGGTGCTGCGCTACACGGTGGGCCCGGTGCAGCGTGCGATGTTCGGCCGCACGCTGATCGATCCCGAGGTGATCCGGATGCTCTTGTTCGGCTTCGCGCTCGTGCTGATGATGCTGTTCCGTCCGGCGGGCATCTGGCCGTCGGCGCTGCGCAAGCGCGAGCTCGAGTCGAAGGCGGCATGACGCAGCGGGCCAGCGCCGAAGGGCCGCCCCGAGACGCTGGCCCCCCAGTGGGGGGAGGCGCGCAAAGCGCGCTTCGGGGGGCGTCCATACTGCTGGAGGCATCGGGCATCGCCAAGCGCTTCGGCGGCGTGCAGGCGCTGACCGACGTCAGCTTCACCATCCGGCACGGCGAGATCTACGGGCTGATCGGTCCCAACGGCGCCGGCAAGACGACGCTGTTCAACGTCCTCACCGGCATCTACGAGACCGATGACGGCCAGTTCATGTTCGATGGCGAGCCGCTCGACCACCTGAAGCCGAACGAGGTCGCGGCGCGCGGCATCGCGCGCACGTTCCAGAACATCCGCCTGTTCGCCAACCTGTCGGCGCTCGAGAACGTGATGATCGGCCGCCACGTGCGCACGCATGCCGGCGTGTTCGGCGCGATCACGCGCAACGCACGCACCCGCGCCGAGGAGCGGGCGATCGCCGCGCGCGGCTTCGAGCTCCTCGAGTATGTCGGCGTCGCCGAGCGCGCGCACGACCTCGCGCGCCACCTGCCCTACGGCTTCCAGCGCCGCCTCGAGATCGCGCGCGCGCTCGCCACCGAGCCCAAGCTCCTCGCGCTCGACGAACCGGCCGCGGGCATGAACGCCACCGAGACCGCGGCGCTCTCCAAGCTCCTTCACGACATCCGCCGCGACGGCACGACGATCCTCCTGATCGAGCACGACATGAAGCTCGTCATGGGCGTCTGCGACCGCGTGCTGGTGCTCGACTACGGCCGCAAGATCGCCGAGGGGCCGGCCGCGGACGTGCGCGCGAACCCCGCGGTGATCGACGCGTACCTCGGCGGCGACATCGCGCTCGACCTGAAGGGCGCGTAGCGTGGACGATCCCCCACCGCTGCTCGTGCTCGACAAGCTCGCGGTCGCCTACGGCGAGATCCGCGCGGTCAAGGGCATCGACGTCGTCGTCGGCAAGGGCGAGCTCGTCTGCCTGATCGGCGCCAACGGCGCCGGCAAGACGACCACGCTGAAGGGCATCTGCGGCACGCAGCCCGTGCGCTCGGGCACCGTCCGCTACGACGGAGAGGACATCACCGGCATGGCGTCGTTCCGCCTCGTGCGCAAGGGCCTCGTGATGGTGCCCGAGGGCCGCGGCGTGTTCGGCGGGCTCACGATCGAGGAGAACCTCGGGATGGGCGCGTACATCCGCAGCGACCGCGCCGGCATCGCCGAGGACCTCGCGCGCATCTACGATCTTTTCCCGCGCCTGCGCGAGCGCCGTCGCCAGACGGCCGGCACGCTGTCGGGCGGCGAGCAGCAGATGCTCGCGATCGGCCGCGCGATGATGGCGCGGCCGCGGCTCCTCTTGCTCGACGAGCCGTCGATGGGCCTCGCGCCGCTGATGGTGCAGAAGGTGTTCGAGACGGTGCTGGCGGTCGCGAAGAGCGGCGTGACGATCCTTTTGATCGAGCAGAACGCCAAGCTCGCGCTCGAGGTGTCGAGCCGCGGCTACGTGATGGAATCGGGGGAGATCACGCTCGAGGGCGACGCCCGGGCGCTGCTGCGCGACCCGAAGGTGCGCGCCGCGTACCTCGGCGCGGCGTAGCGCCCGATGGCTCCCGACATCCGCCGCGTGTCGGCGCGCCGCGCGCTCGACTGGTACGCGGAGGCGATGCGGCTGTGGAAGCGCGCGCCGGCGACGCTGTGTGCGCTCGCGTTCCTCGCGCTCGCCAGCGAGTTCCTGCTGCAGCTCGTCCCCGAGGCCGGCATGCTCGCGTCGAAAGTGTTCGCGCCCATCGTCGCCTGCGGCCTTTTCGTCGCGACCGATGCCGTGGCGCGTGGCGGCCGCGCGCGGATCAGCGACGTGCTGCGGCCTTTCGCGGCAAGCGCGCCGGTGATCGCCGCGATCGTGTTCTCGAACCTCCTCGTGTTCGCCGCCGAGGCGGGCGCCGCGTGGGCGATCGCCGACGTCGACCTCCTGCGTAACCCGGACGGCGGCATGACGCAGGGTGACGTGTTGCTGATGTTCGCGGTCGGCATGCTCGTGTCGCTGCCGTTGACGCTCGTTCCGCTGTGCGCGCTGTTCGACGGCAAGGGCTTCGTGGCGGCGTTCGACGCCAGCATCGCGGCGTTCCGGGAGAACGTCGCGGCGTTCGTGCTCTATGGCCTGCTGTCGTATGCGCTGCTGGTGCTCGGACTGCTGACGCTGGGCCTCGGCCTTCTCATCGTGCTGCCGCTGTGGGCGACGTCGTCGTATGTGGCGTGGCGCGACCTCGTGCAGCCTTCGGCGCCTCCGCCGCCGACGCTGGTTTGAACCGCACCAGCGGCCGGCGCGACGTGCGCCGCATGTAGGTCGCACGCAGCGGCCTCGTCCGACACAACAGGACATGGTCGACCTACATTGTTCGGCGCTGCGACTTCCTAAACTGTGGATGCGACACGGGCTGTCGCGACAGAAGGAAGGGTCATCATGAAAACCGCAATCACAGTCGCCCTCGCGGGCGTCGCGTTGACACTGTCCGCCTGCAATCGCGCGGACGAGAATCACACGGCGTCGATCCCGATTGAAACCGGTTCTGCGTGGACGGCGTCCATCGGCGGGCTCAGCGCGCCGGCCGCACCGGCCGAGCGAGGTGCTGCAACGGGCGACGTCATCGCGAAGGCGGCCGGCACCGAAACCGCCAACGCGTTCGCGGAGGCGAAGCCTTCACAGGCGCTTCCGGGTCCCAAAGGCGCTGCGCCGGATGAGCAGGCTGTCCACGTCCGTGCGCAGGAAGCCGCCGCGAAGGCGCCTGACACCGCCTCCGCCGACGCGGCCAAGAAGAAGGTCCAGAGCGAGGAAGCTGCGGCGTAGCCGCCCGCGACCCGACTGGAACCCCGCCAGCTCATCTCGTCGGGCGAGCGGCCGGCGCGGTTGCAGCACGAACCTAGCGTATCCGCCGGAATGTCGTGTGCGCCGGATCCGGGTCGGCCGCTTCCACCTCGACGCGCGTAACGCGCGCGAGGCGCGGCCCGCGCGACGCCCACGCGATGATCGCCGCCACGGCGTCCTCGCTGCCTTGCACGTGCGCGAGCACGCGGCCGTCGTCGGCATTGCGGACGGTCCCTCGCACGCCGGCGGCCCCTGCCGCGTCGACCATCGCATCGCGATAGCCCACACCCTGCACGCGCCCTTCGATCGCCAGCCTGCGCGCAGTCATTGCCGGCGGCGCGTCGCTCATCGCTGCCGCGCGCGCTCGAGCATGAACAGCGCGGCCACCGTCTTGGAGTCGGTGATCTCGCCGCGATCGAACGCCGCCAAAAGCTCGTCGTGCGACATCGCCGCGATCTCGAGGAACTCGCCATCGTCGAGATGGCGGCCCACCTCCGTGAGCCCGTCGGCACGCCACAGCTCGATGTGCTCGGTCGAATACGAGATCACCGGGTGGATGACGCCGAGCCGCTGCCATCGCGCGGCGGCGTGGCCGGTCTCCTCGGCGAGCTCGCGGCGCGCGCAGGCGAGCGGCTCCTCGCCGGGGTCGATCTTGCCCGCCGGGAACTCGATGAACACGCGCGCGAGCGGATAGCGGAACTGGCGCTCCATCACGTAGCGCCCGTCATCGCGCACGGGCACCACCAGCACCGCACCCGGGTGGACGACGTATTCGCGCGTCGCGACGTTGCCGTCGGGAAGGCGCACGCGGTCGCGGCGCACGTGCAGCAGCGCGCCGTCGAACACCGCCTCGCCGTCGATTCGCGTTTCGGCGAGATGCGCGTCGTCGCGCGGCTTGCGCGCGGTCGTCATGGCGCGGCCAGCCAGTCGCGCGCCACCAGGAATTCGTCGGCGAGCCGCGCTTCGGGCGAGCCGGCCTCGGGCTGCCATGCGTAGCGCCACGACACCTTCGGCGGCAGCGACATCAGGATCGCCTCGGTGCGGCCGTTCGATTGCAGCCCGAACAGCGTGCCACGATCCTGCAGCAGGTTGAACTCGACATAGCGGCCGCGCCGCCACAGCTGGAACTCGCGCTCGCGCTCGCCGTACGGCATCGCGCGGCGGCGCTCGACGATCGGCAGGTAGGCGGCGAGGAACGCATCGCCGACGCTTTGCGTCAGCGCGAACGCGCGGCCGGTCGCGTCGTCGGCGAGGTCGTCGAAGAACACGCCGCCGATGCCGCGTGCCTCGCGGCGGTGCTTGAGGAAAAAATATTCGTCGCAAGCACGCTTCATCGACGGGTAGACGTCGTCGCCGAACGGCGCGAGCGCGTCGCGGCAGGTGCGATGGAAGTGCACGGCGTCCTCGGCGAAGCCGTAGTACGGCGTCAAGTCCATGCCGCCGCCGAACCACGCCACCGCGTCGCCGCCGGAGGGTGTCGCGACGAACGTGCGCACGTTCAGGTGCACGGTCGGCACGTAGGGATTGCGCGGATGCAGGACCAGCGACACGCCGCAGGCTTGCCACGGCGCGCCCGCGAGCTGTGGCCGCAGCGCGCTCGCCGCAGGCGGCATGCGATCGCCGCGCACGTCGGAGAAGTTGACGCCGCCGCGCTCGAAGAGGTCACCCTCCTCGATCAGGCGCGACACGCCGCCGCCTCCCTCGGGCCGTGTCCACGCGTCGCGCAGGAACGCCTTGCCGTCGGCGCGTGACAGCGCGGCGACGATCGACTCCTGGAGCGCCGCGAGCCACGCGCGCGCGGCGGCGACGTCGGTCATGCCTTGCGCGCCGCGAGCGCGCGATGGCCGATGTCGGTCCGGTATTGCATGCCGTCGAAGCCGATCGCGCCGATCGCGTCGTACGCGAGCTTCTGCGCCTGGCGCACCGAGTCGCCAAGCGCGGTCACGCACAGCACGCGGCCGCCGTTGACGCGCAGCGCATCGCCGTCCTGCACCGTGCCGGCGTGGAAAATCTTGACGACGGTGTCGCCGGCGGCGTCCAGCGCGCCCGACCCGTCGTCGTCGAGGCCGTGGATCGCGTCGCCGCGCCGCGGCGATTCGGGATAGCCGCCGGCCGCGACGACGACGCCGAGCGCGGTGCGGCGGTCCCAATGCGCGTCGGCCTTGTCGAGCGTGCCATCGATCGCGTGCTGCACGAGGTCGGCGAAATCGGACTTCATCCGCATCAGGATCGGCTCGGCCTCCGGATCGCCCATCCGGCAGTTGAACTCGAGCGTGCGCGGCCGCCCTTCGCCGTCGATCATCACGCCGGCGTAGAGGAACCCGGAATACGGCCGGCCGTCGGCGGCCATGCCGTTGACGGTGGGCAGGATGATCTCGCGCATGATCCGCGCGTGCAGCTCCGGCGTCACCACCGGCGCCGGGGAATACGCGCCCATGCCGCCGGTGTTCGGGCCGCGGTCGCCGTCGAGGAGCCGCTTGTGATCCTGCGACGACGCGAGCGGCAGCACGTTCCGGCCATCGACCATCACGATGAAGCTCGCCTCCTCGCCCTCGAGGAACGCCTCGACGACGACGCGCGCGCCCGCGCCGCCCATCGCGTGCCCGACGAGCATCGCGTCGATCGCGGCGTGCGCCTCTTCGGCGGTCTGCGCGACGACCACGCCCTTGCCCGCGGCGAGGCCGTCGGCCTTGATCACGATCGGCGCCCCTTGCTGGTCGACGTACGCGTGCGCCGCCACGGCGTCGGCGAACGTCGCGTACGCCGCGGTCGGGATGCGATGGCGCGCCATGAACGCCTTGGCGTAGTCCTTCGACCATTCGAGCTCGGCCGCCGCGCGGGTCGGTCCGAAGATCGCGAGCTTCGCGGCGCGGAACGTGTCGACGATGCCGTCGGCGAGCGGCGCCTCGGGACCAACGATCGTCATCCGCACGTTCTCGCGCAGCGCGAACGCGGCGAGCGTCGCGATGTCGGTGATCGGCACGTTGACCATGCCGGGCTCGCGCGCGGTGCCGGCGTTGCCCGGCGCGACGAACACGCGCGCCACGCGCGGCGACTGCGCGATCTTCCAGGCGAGCGCATGCTCGCGCGCGCCGCTGCCGATGACGAGGACGTTCATGCGGGACGAAGCCGCATCAGAAGTGGTAGCGCGCGAAGAAATACGCGACGTCGCCGTGATTGATGCCGCCGTTGAGCTTGGGAATGTAGGACCCGATGATCTCCGCGCCATGGAATTTCACGGACGCGACAGGCAGTGCGGCGGGAAATGGCCAGCCCTTGGCGATGTCGGGCCGCATCATGATGAATGCCGTGTAGCCGAGCCCCACGGCGACGTCGGCGGTGGCCGGCCAGTAAGTGATCGCGCTCCATCCCGCAGCGGTCGTGACGTTGAAGTGCGAATCCTTGAACGCGAGCACGTACCAGCCGTAGTTGTCGCCGCGCTCGTCGGTGCGCGCGAAGCCGTAGCCGCCGCCCCATGCCTTCTGGTTGAGCTCGTTGAGGCGATCCTCGTCCCAGGTGCCCGGCAAGTGCCACGCGTAGCCACTCGCGTACCACGTCGCGCGGCCCTGGTACCACGCGGCCTTGAGTCCCGAGCACTGGCGGCCGAACCACGTCCACATGCCGGAGCAGTCGAGCCACTTGCGCGACTCGAGCGGCGCGTCGACGCTGTTCGGCGAGACGAACGGGTTGGGATGCGAGGCGAGCCATTCGAACGTCGAGTGGTCGGGATTGGTCCAGCCGGGCTGCGTGCCCGCGCTGCCGGCCACGGGCGCCTGCGCCGCCGCGGGAACGGCGAGTGTCGCGAGCAGCGCCGCCAACGCCCATGCACGGAAATTCGTCGCCATCCCCGTCCCGTCCCTAATGTCGAAAGTGCCGGATGCCGGTGAACACCATCGCGAGGCCGCGCTCGTCCGCGGCCGCGATGACCTCGTCGTCGCGCACGCTGCCGCCCGGCTGGATCACCGCGCGCGCACCTTCGCCGGCGACGACGTCGAGGCCGTCGCGGAACGGGAAGAACGCGTCGGATGCGACCACGCTGCCGGCGAGATCGAGCCCCGCGTTGGCGGCCTTGATCGCCGCGATCCGCGACGAATCGACGCGGCTCATCTGCCCCGCGCCGACGCCGAGCGTGCGCCCGTCGCGGCAATAGACGATCGCGTTCGATTTGACG
>JAICUU010000112.1 GCA_025935675.1 Burkholderiales bacterium | reverse complement strand
GTGCGCGGCAGCGGCGGCGAGGCGCGACTCGATCGCGCCGGCGTCGGCGCCATGCCGCCAGTCGCCGGGGACGAACGCGACGACAAGGCCGAGCCGCTCGGCGAGGCGCTTCCACAGCGCCGCGAACTGGCCGGTCTCGGCCATCAGCACGCGATCGCCTGCCGAGAGCGTGTTGACGAGCGCCGCCTCCCAAGCGCCGGTGCCCGAGGCACTGTAGATCACCACGTCGGCCTCGGTGCGGAATACGCGCTTCATGCCGGCGATCACCGTCTTGCCGAGCGTTGCGAACGCCGGGCCGCGATGGTCGATCGTCGGCCGGTCGATCGCGCGCAGCACGCGCTCCGGCACGTTGGTGGGGCCGGGAATCTGCAGGAAATGGCGGCCGGAAGGCCCGGAGTCGAGGACGCTCATGCGATGCGCGACGTGATATCCGCGTCGCCGCTGGTTGGTATACAAAACCGGATCGTACCGGCAGGTCGCGGAACCGCGCAAGCGTTCTTTTCACGTTAGCGATGCGTATAATCGTTGCGCATCAATCGTTCCCGTCCAGTCGACGCGTACGCCGCTCCATCGCCGGACGTCTCGTCAACGGGCCACACCGGTATACCGATGAGCCTCATCGTGCCTGCGCCCGCCGCGGGCCTCACGCCCGGCGCTGGCGATCGCGATCCGCGGCGTGCCGCCGCGCCGACGAACGGATCCACTGCGGAGACGCTGCCGGCGAGCGTCGCCGAGCGGCTGCGCGAGCTCATCACCGAAGGCGCGCTCTCGCCGGGTGCGCGGCTCAACGAGCGGGCGATCGGCGAGCGCCTCGGCGTGTCGCGTACGCCGTTGCGCGAGGCGCTGCGCCTCCTCGCCGCAGACGGCCTCGTCACGCTGACGCCCAACCGCGGCGCGCAGGTCGTCACGCTCTCCGAGGCCGACGTGCGCGAGAGCTTCGAGGTGATGAGCGGCCTCGAGGCGCAGTCCGGCGAGCTTGCCTGCCGCGCGATCGGCGCGGGCGAACTGGCCGAGATCAAGGCGCTGACGTTCGAGATGCTCGCCTGCCACGCGCGTGGCGACCTGCCGTCGTACTACAGGATCAACCACGCGATCCACCAGCGCATCAACCGCGCCGCCGGCAATCGCCTGCTGACGCAGGTGTACGACCGCGTCAACCGCCGCATCCAGAACCTGCGCTTTCGCTCCAATTTCGACCAGGACAAGTGGAACCGTGCCGCGCGCGACCACGCGATGATGGTCGAGGCGCTAGAGTCGCGCGACGGCGCCGCGCTCGCGGCGATCCTGCGCGCGCATCTCCTGCAGAAGGGCGAGACCGTGCTGGAGGCGATGCGCGTGGCGCCGGCGTGATCGGCGTGCCCGCGTCCGCGTCGCAGGCCGCGTCGCCAACCGTGAACGGCGCCGGGCCGAAGCCGCTGGTGTTTCATCCCGGTCCCGCCGGCGGCAGTCTCGCGCGGCGATTGCGCGAGGCGATCGAAGGCGACGTGCTCTTCGACGCCGCGTCGCGAGGCCGCTATGCGACCGACGCATCGATCTACCAGGTCGAGCCCGTCGGCGTGGTCGTGCCGCGCACGCACGACGATGTGCGCGCCGCGATGGCGATCGCGCGCGAGTTGCGCGTTCCGGTGCTGCCGCGCGGCGCCGGCAGCTCGCAATGCGGCCAGACGGTCGGCGCGGCGCTCGTCATCGACCATGGCAAGCACCTGCGCCGCGTGCTCGACGTCGACACCGAGGCGATGACCGCCACCGTCGAGCCCGGCATCGCGCTCGACGCGCTCAATGCGGCGCTCAAGCCGAAAGGCCTGTGGTTCCCGGTCGACGTCAGCACGTCGGCGCAGGCGACGCTCGGCGGCATGGCGGGCAACAATTCCTGCGGCTCGCGCTCGATCGCCTACGGCAACATGGTGCACAACGTGCGCGCGATCGACGCGCTCTTGGCCGACGGCACGGAGGCGCGCTTCGCGGGCGCCGCGTCGATGGCCGGCGCGCCGCCGCGCGTGCGCGAGCTTGTCGCCACGCTCGACGCGATCGGCGCGCGCGAGCGCGACGAGATCGCCGCGCGCGTGCCGCGCGTGATGCGGCGCGTCGGCGGCTACAACATCGACGTGTTCAACCCGCAGAGCGAGCGGCCATACACGCGCGACGGCGCGGTCAACTATGCGCAGCTGCTGGTCGGCAGCGAGGGCACGCTCGCATGGACGCGCGCGCTCACGCTCGACCTGGCGCCGCTGCCGCGCCACCGCGCGCTCGGCGTCGTCAATTTCCCGACGCTGCGCCGCGCGATGGAATGCGCGCAGGCGATCGTTGCGCTGAACCCGTCGGCGGTCGAGCTCGTCGACCGCACGATGATCGAGCTCGCGCGCGGCAATCCGGCGTTCCGGCCGGTGATCGAGGCGGCGCTCGTCGGCGGGCCGGACGCGATCCTGCTCGTCGAGTTCACGCGCGACAGCGACGCCGCCGCCGCGCGCGAGCTCACGCGGCTCGCCGCGCTGATGGGCGACCTCGGCCTTGCGGGCAGCGTCGTCATGCTGGAGGATGCGCGCGCGCAGAAGGCGCTGTGGGACGTGCGCAAGGCCGGCCTCAACATCATGATGAGCATGAAGGGCGACGGCAAGCCGGTGTCGTTCATCGAGGACTGCGCGGTGCCGCTCGCGCACCTCGCCGACTACGTCGACCGGCTGTCCGAGGTGTTCCGCCGGCACGGCACGCGCGGCACGTGGTACGCGCACGCGTCGGTGGGCACGCTGCACGTGCGGCCGATCCTCGACATGCGCCGCGACGGCGCCGCGAAGATGCGCGCGATCGCCGAGGCGGCGAGCGCGATGGTGCGCGAATACAAGGGCGCGTTCTCCGGCGAGCACGGCGACGGCCTCGTGCGCAGCGAATGGGTGGCGTGGCAGTTCGGGCCGCGCCTTGCGAGCGCGTTCGAGTCGATCAAGGACGCGTTCGATCCCGACGGCCTCATGAATCCCGGCAAGATCGTGCGCCCGCCACGGATGGACGAGGCCGCGCTGTTCCGCTTCGCGCCGGGCTATCGCGTGGCGAGCGTCGACACCGCGCTCGACTGGTCGGCGTGGAACGTCGATGCCGATCCGCTCGCGGATACGACGACGCCGGCGGGCACTGGCGGCGACCCGGCGGGCGGCTTCGGCAAGGCCGTCGAGATGTGCAACAACAACGGCCATTGCCGCAAGTTCGATGCCGGCACGATGTGCCCGAGCTATCGCGTCACGCGCGACGAGATCCATACGACGCGCGGCCGCGCGAACACGCTGCGCCTCGCGCTGTCCGGGCAGCTCGACGGCGGGCTCGCGTCCGCGGACGTGCGCGACGCGCTCGACCTGTGCGTCGGCTGCAAGGGTTGCCGCCGCGAATGCCCGACGGGCGTCGACATGGCGCGTATGAAGATCGAGGTGCGCGAGCAGCGGCGCCGCGTCCACGGCGTCGCGCTGCGCGAGCGCCTGTTCGCGACGTTGCCGCGCTGGGCGCCGTGGGCGGCGCGGTTGCCGTGGCTCATGAGCCTGCGCGAATTGCCCATCGTCGCGCGGCTCGTCGAGCGCATGTTGGGCATCGCGTCGCGTCGCTCGTTGCCGCCGTTCGCGCGCACGTCGTTCCTCGACACGCACGACGCAGCCGAGGCCCCCGGCGGCGCGCCCGATGTCGTGCTGTTCGTCGACACGTTCAGCAACCGGATGGAGCCGGCGAACGCGCGCGCGGCACTTGCGGTGCTGCGCGCGACGGGTCGCGTCGTCGATGTCGCGCGTGCGCCGCAAGGCGAGACGCCGCTGTGTTGCGGGCGCACGTACCTCGCCGCGGGGATGGTCGACGAGGCGAGGCGCGAGGCGCACAGGCTCGTCGCGGCGCTCGCGCCGCACGTGCAACGTGGCGCGGCGATCGTCGGGCTTGAGCCGTCGTGCGTTTTGACGCTGCGTGATGAGTTCACGGTGATGGGCCTTGGCGACGCCGCGGCGGCGCTCGCGGGCCGCGCGTTCCTGTTCGAGGAGTTCCTCGCCGCGGAGCATCGCGCCGGGCGCCTCGCGCTGCCGCTCGCCCCGGTGCCGCACAAGCGCGCGCTGCTGCACGGGCATTGCCACCAGAAGGCGTTCGGCGCGATGGACGACGTCCGCACGGTGCTGGGGCTCGTGCCGGGCCTCGCGGTCGACGTGATCGAGTCGAGCTGCTGCGGGATGGCGGGAAGCTTCGGCTACGAGGCCGAGCACTACGACGTGTCGCAGGCGATGGCCGAGCTCACGCTATTGCCCGCGGTCCGCGGCGCCGACGACGACACGTTGATCGTCGCCGACGGCACGAGTTGCCGCCACCAGATCGCCGACGGCCTCCGCGGGAGCGGTGGCGCGCCGGCGCACCGCGCGGCGATCCACGTCGCGGAAGCGCTCGCCCGCGCGCTTCCGCCAGGGGCTGGCGCGCGAGCGTCGCGCTGATCCTGTCGTCAGCGGGTGCAACGGCATCGCCTGCGGCGATGCTATGGTCGTCGGTCGCGGGTTCGCAATCGACGCTCATGCATCTTCGTGCAAAAAGGCTTCTCGGCGCGGTGATTGCCCTCACCGCGGTCGCCGCGGCCTGCGCGCACGCGGCGCCGCCACGCACCGCGGCCGACTGCGCGGCGATCGACGACGACACGGCGCGCCTCGCATGCTACGACGAGGCGACCGGCAGGACGCACGGCGCATCGGCGCCGAACGCGCCGCCGCCAGCCCCCGCCTCGCCGACACCGGCGGCCTCGTCGCCAGCCGCCGCTGCCGCCGCCGTCACGTCGACGGCGGTGCGCGCGGCGACCGGCCAGTCGTCGAACATCGCGAAGCCGCCGCCGACGCCGCGATCGCTGCTCGGCGAAGCGTGGGCGCTCGACGGCAACGCGCGCGACCCGCGCTTCAACCTGCGCTTCCACAATCCGAACTACGTGATCTTTCGCTACAGCGACCACGTCAACGACCAGCCGCATTCGCCGGGCGAGGGCACGTCGCAGGCGCTGCCTGCGCCGCTGCAACCGAACGAGCTCAAGTTCCAGGTGTCGTTCAAGGCGCGGTTGTGGGAGACGGAGAATCGCCGGCTCGCGGTGTGGCTCGGCTACACGCAGCAGAGCAACTGGCAGATCTTCAACGAGCGCCTGTCGCGGCCGTTTCGCGAGACCGACTACGAGCCCGAGCTGATGGTCGCGCTGCGTCCGGACATCGAGCTCGACGGCTGGCGCTGGCGCTTGCTCAACTTCGGCATCGTCCACCAGTCGAACGGCCGCGCCGATCCGCTGTCGCGAAGCTGGAACCGCGTCTACGCCCAGTTCGGCGTCGAGCATGGCAACTTCGCGTTCTACGTGAGGCCTTGGTATCGGCTGCATGAGACTGCCGACGACGACAACAACCCGGACATTGCCGACTACATGGGACACGGCGACGTCAAGGCGATCTACCGCTCCGACTCGGGTTACGCCATCACGGCAACGGGCCGCTACAACGCACGGACCCGCAAGGGTGCCGCCGAGCTCGAGCTGTCGACGCCGCCGCTGCTCGGGCCGCTCAAGGGCTACCTGCAGGTGTTCAGCGGCTACGGCGAGAGCCTGATCGACTACAACTGGCGGCAGACGACGATCGGCGTCGGCTTGACGCTCAACGACCTGCTCTGATCGCCACCGCTCAGGCAGCGTGCTTGCGACGCAAGATCTCCGCGCGAAGCTCGGCGAACTGCTTGCGCGTCTGCGCCTGCACGATCGCCGGCCCGACGAACGGCGGGAGCCAGCGGTTGGGGATGAACTCGCCGTGATTGGTGACCTGCGTTGCGTTGCCGTCGGGCGCGATGCGGGTGACGAACGTCGAGGACAGCATGTCGCCGCTGATGAGCCGCGAGCGGATCTCGCGCGGCGGCACGAGGTCGATCGCGCGCACGTTCTCCGCCTCGAGCGAGAAGGGGCCGAAGTGGAAACGGGCCTGCTGCGCCACCTCGATCCGGTCGCCATCGCGGCGGATGATCCGGCTCGACACGAGATCCGGGACGAACCTCGACATGTGGTCGTAGTCGGTGAGCACTTCCCAGGCTTCCTCGGGCGTGGCATCGACCCGCATGTCGACGTCGATGACGACCTCGCGGCCTTCGCGATGAACGGTGGCGGCGATGTCGCCGTCATCGGGCGCAACGGCAGCCGAGGCGGCTGCGGTGAGCAGCGCGACGCCGAGCGCTGCCGCCGCAACGTGACGCCAGCCGGCGTCTCCCGTCGTGTGCGACAGCCGTGTTCGTCCCGTCATCACAGTTCCCCGTCGAGCGGCAGCATCGTCAGCAACTGCGCCTGCATCCGCTGCCAGGGATCGCGCGCGGGCTCGATGGCGTAGGTGACCGGGCGGCCGGACTCGACCGTATGCCACGCGAGGTGCGTGCCACCGCCGTTCGCGTCGCGGTCGAGCGTCACGCGGTAGCAGTTCTGCGGAACGGTGATCGCCGCGAAGCGCGCCGCCGCCTGCTGCGCGAGCTCGGGGCTGTCGATGATGAGGCCGATCTCGGTGTTGAGGTGGTGCGAGCGCTCGTCGAAATTCATCGAGCCCACATAGAGGCGCTTGCGGTCGAAGATGAACAGCTTCGCGTGCAGCGCGTAGCTCGTCGTGCGCGCGGTGGCGCGGCTCTCGCCGCTGCCGTGGGGATTGCCGAGCGAAGCGCGCACCTCGTAGAGCTCGACGCCGTCCTCGAGCATCGGCCGGCGATAATGCATGTAGCCGGCGTGCGCCTCAGTCTCGCTGGTCGCCTCGAGCGAGTTGGTCAGGATGCGCACGCGCGCGCCCTGCGCGCGCAGCCGCGCCAACAGGCGCATGCCGCTTTCGCCGGGAACGAGATAGGGCGTGACGACGATGAGCTCGGCTCGCGTCGCGGCAGCCACTTTCGCGACCTCGGGCGCCATCAACCTGCCGGCCACCTCGCCGCGCTCGACGCCTTTCTTGTCCGGGCTGTCGTAGACGAGCTCGGCGGGCGCCCAGACGAGCGGCATCTTGCCGGCAACGATGCCCGCGAGGGGCTCCTTGGTCGCGAGGCGGGCGGAGAACTCGGCGCTGATGCCGGAGGTCTGTCGATGGGCGTCGAGCGACTTTCGCAGCTTGGCGAGCTCGGCGCCGCTCGGCACGCTGCCGGCCAGCGCGCGCGCCGGGATCGCGAGCGATGCGTTCCAGAAAACATCGAAGGACTTCGACAGCTGCGGCACGACCGGGCCCGCCGCCAGCACGTCGTCGTCGCCGAACTGCGAATCGGGATCGACCTGGAAATACGCATCGGCGATGTTGCGGCCGCCGACCAGCGCGAGCGCGTTGTCGGCCACCATCAGCTTGTTGTGCATCCGGTAGTCGAGCCGCCCCGAATCGAGCACGAATTCGAACGCGCGCAGCGCGAACAGATGGCCCCGATAGCTGAATGGATTGAAGACGCGGATCTCGATGTTGGGGTGCGCGCCGAGCGCGAAGAGCCGCTCGTCGCCGTCCAGCGTATCGCCGTCGTCGACGAGGACACGCACGCGCACGCCGCGGTCGGCGGCGCGCAGCACCGCGGATGTCAGGAGCTGCCCGGTGGCGTCCTGGCGAAAGATGAAGTACTCGAGGTCGAGCGTGCGCTGCGCGGCGTCGATCATCTCCGCGCGCACGACGAAGCCATCGGCACCGGCCGACAGCAGCCTGAATCCCGAGCGGCCCGGATGCGCGCGGGCCGGGTCGTCGAAGGCGCGGCCGAGCGCCGTCACCTCCGGAACTTGCAGCGCCGCCGAGGGATATCTCGGGTAGCCGGCACCCGGCGGCAGCGTCGCGCAGCCGGCCGCCAGCACCGCGACGGCGAACAGCCCCGCACAACGCCGCAATCGTGGCGCGAGCCTCATGGACGCCTTCCGGCGAGCAGCCGTCAGGGCACGTCAGCCGTGCCGCTCGTCCTTGTCGCCGGCCTTGCCCTGCTGCTGCGTTTGGCCCTTGTCCTTGTTCTCGTGCTCGGCGCGCTTCGCGTCGTTGGTGTCGCCGCCACGCGCCTCGCGGGATTGCTGCTTGGGCTGCGGCGCCGCCTGTCGTTGCGGCGCGGCGCCTTGTGGCGCCGGGGCGGCGTGCGCCATCTGCGCTTCGCGCGAGGGCGCACGCGCGTCCGGCGCGTGCTGCTGCGCGCCACGCTCGGGCTTGGCAGCTTGTGCGCTGCGCGCTTGAGGGGGTGTGCGCGGCGCCTCGTGCGCGACTTGCGGCGCGCTCGCCGGTCGGGGCGGCGCCGCTCGCTCACGCTCGGGTGCCGCGTGTGCCGTTTGCGCCGACGGGTGAGCCTGCGCGTTGCGCGTCGGGCCCCGGTGATCGTTGTTCGGCGTCGACGGCGTTGCCTTGGCGTTGCGCTCGTTCACGTGCGCTTCGTTGCCGGCTGCTGTTCGCGGCGGCGGTGACGCCGAAGGCGTGGTCGCTGTCCGCGGCTGGGCGGTGCGGGTCGGCGCGGTGGCGCGAGCCGGTGCTTCGGCACGCGTCGGCGCGGCCTTCGCTTGCTGCGCGAACGCCTGGCGCGTCACATTCTCGTGCGGCTGGTAGCGATAGTGCTGCGTGCGGAGCGCCTGCTGTTGCTGCGGCGCGCGCGGGTAACGGTCGCCGCTGTAATCGCGCTGATAGACCGGCAACGGCGCCGGCGCGGGCGCCGCATTGCGGTTCCAGCGATCCCAGCCTGCGTGGCGGGCTTCCCAATCGTGCCCCCAGTGCTCGCCCCACCGCGGCGGCGCATCAGCGCTCCATCCCCTGAAGAAAACCGGGGGCTCGCGGTAATAGCGCACGGGAATGCGCAGCAGGTAGACCGGCACGTAGGCGGGTGGCACCGCTTCCCACGGCCCGTCGTACCAGACGCTCTGGTACCACGTGTCGCCGGAGAAAACCCAGAACAGGCCGTCGTAAAAGAAGTAGTTCGCGTTGACCTGCGGGTCGTAATAGACCGGGTAGTCGGGGACGCGCACCAGCGTCGGATACACCGGCAGGTTGATGCCGATGCTGACTCCGGGGGTCTCGATGCCGAAGGAAACCTGCGCTTCCGCCGCGGTTGCGGCACAGAACAGCAGGGGCAATGCGATGCTGAGCAATCGTCGGCGCATGGAGAACCTCGATCCGGACGTTGGTCGGTCGTTCCATTGTCCGGATGCGCATCGGAGCGGCCATCAGCGTTTCGCCGACGGCCGCGTAGGCGTCCGGCGCGCGGGCGTGTCCGTGCCGCCGCCGTCGGTCGTACGGAATCGCGGATGGCGCAACGACCGCGCGCGGTTCTCACGGTGGCTGGAGCGGGTGAAGGGAATCGAACCCTCGTCGTAGGCTTGGGAAGCCTCTGCTCTGCCATTGAGCTACACCCGCGGCGCGCGGGCATTCTAGCGCGGGCCGTCGCCGCGCCGCGACGGAATCGTCCCTTTTCGCCGCGTGCGCGACCTCGGTATAGTGGCGGGATTTGCGCGCGGCCGCCGATGCGCGGTGGATCGCGACACGGAGGAAATCGCATGCGCGACGCGGCATTGCCGATCACGCTGATCGTGGTCGGGGCGGTGTGGCTGGCGTGGTACATGGGCTGGCTGCCCGACCGGGACTGGACGATCGCGATCGGCTTTTGCGCGGCCGGCATTGGCGTGATGGCGATCGACGGCATCACCAAGAATTCGGTGGTGATGGGGCCGTTCCTCATCGCCATCGGCATCGCCTGGCTCGTCCACGATCGCTACCGCACGTCGTTCGGCATCATCGTGCCGGCGATGCTCGTCGTGCTGGGCGTGCTGATGCTGATCGCGCGCTCCGCCGCGATTCCCGACCGGCGCGCGGGCGCGAAGACGCCGCCGTCGAACTGATCGCGCGCGATCCCCGGCGCCGTCCTCGCCAGCCCGGCGGCGCCTCACCAGCGCAGTGAAACCGCAGACGTCCGTGCCGTTGTCGTCGATCGCGCTGGTGGTCGGCGCCGCCGCCTGCTTCTCGACGCTCGACGCCATCATCAAGTCGCTCGCGGCCAGCTACCCGATCGCGCTGCTCGTCTTCGCGCGCTGGGCGGTGCAGACGCTGGCGCTCGTCGCCTGGCTGGGCCCGCAGATGCGCGGCAAGCTGTTCGCGACGCGTCACCTGCGTGTGCAGCTGGTGCGCGGCGTCGCGCTGATCGGCTCGTCGATCCTGTTCATGACGGCGCTCAAGTACCTGCCGCTCGCCGAGGCGACGGCGCTCAACTATTCGACGCCGGTGATGGTGACGATCCTCGCCGCGATGTTCCTGCAGGAGAAGCTCACCCGCGCGAGCCTCACGTTCGTCGCCGCAGGCGTCGTCGGCGTGCTGATGATCGTGCGCCCGGGCACGTCGGTGTTCCAGGCCGCGGCGCTGCTGGCGATCGGCTCGGCGGTCTGCTACTCGGTCTATCAGGTGCTGACGCGCACGGTCGCGCGCGACGACCCGCGCGTGTCGCTTTTCTACCCGGCGCTCGTCGGCACGCTGATCGCATCGCTGGCGCTGCCGCTCATCGCCATGCCGCACGACGTCGCCTGGACGGACATGGCGCGGCTCGTCGCCGGCGCGCTGGTGGGCACCTGCGGCCACTTCATGTTCGTACTGGCGTTTCGCCGCGGCGTGGTCTCGGCGCTGACGCCGTTCACCTATTTCCAGATCGTGTTCGCGACGCTGATCGGCTGGCTTGCGTTCGGCTCGTTCCCCGACGCGTTCGCGCTGTCCGGCATGGCGGTGATCGCGCTGTCGGGGCTTTTCATCACGCTGCGCCGACAGCAGCGCCGCGCGCGCGTGGCGCCCACCGAGCCGGCGCCGCCCGAGCCGACCGCCGTCGAGTGACGGCGCGCGTGGTCAGCCCTTCACCGCGCCGGCCGTGATGGCGTCGACGAGGTGGCGCTCGAGGAGCGCGTAGAGCACCATCACCGGCAGGGCGGCGATCACCGCCGCCGCCATCAGCTCGTTCCACTGCACGCGATACTCGCCGACCATGTTGGCGATGCCCACCGACAGCACGTACATCGACGCGTCGGTGGTGAGCACCAGCGCCCACACGTACGAGTTCCACGCGATCAGGAACGTGAACAGCGCGACGGCGACGAGCCCCGGCCGCGCGAGCGGCAGGATGACGCGGAAGAACGATTGCCAGACGCCGGCGCCGTCGATCGTCGCCGCCTCGTCGATCTCGCGCGGGATCGAGCGGAAGAAGCCGATCAGCATCCACACCGAGAACGGCAGCGCGAACGACGAGTAGGCGAGGATCAGCGCGAGGTGCGTGTTGAGGAGTCCCAAGTCCGACATCAGCCGGAAGTAGGGAATGATCAGCAGCGTCTCCGGCAGCATCTTGGTGAAGAGCAGGAGCAGGATGAAAGCCGTCGCGGCGCCCTCGAAGTAGCGGGTGATGCCGTACGCCGCGAGGGCCGCCAGCAGCACCGACAGCGCGGTCGCGCCGAGCGATACCACGAGGCTGTTGAAGAAGTAGCGTGCCACCGGCTTTTGCGCGAGCACCGTGCCGTAGGCGTCGAGCGACCATTGCGCCGACACGAACGTC
>JAICUU010000238.1 GCA_025935675.1 Burkholderiales bacterium | reverse complement strand
TCGCGGGGATGACGGTCCGACATGTCACGACTGGATCCCCGCCTTCGCGGGGATGACGTTCGCGTCCGCGGGGATGACGTTCGCGGTAACGCGCCGCACCGGCGACAGCGGATCGAAGTCGACCCAGTCGCCGGCGACGATGTGGCCATCGCCGCGCTCCAAGTCGGTCGCGCCCGCATCCTGCAGCACACGGATCGCCATCGATTCGCGCCTACCGTCGACCACCTCGACCGACAGCATCATGCCCGCGGATCGCTCCTCGACGGTGCGCCTCGCTTCGTCACGGCTCTGGCCCGCTTCGGGATGCCCTCTCGATTCGGCGAGCGCACCGGGCAGCGAGCCGACGTATGCGCCCACGAGGGCGCCGGTCGCCGCGCCGGCGGGGCCGAGCAGCGAGCCCGCGGCGGCGCCGGCCACGGCCGCACCCGCGGCGCCGCCCACCGCGCCCGCGGCGGCGTGCTTGGCGCCCGGCGACTTGTCCTCGTCGCCGCCGACCGGATAGGTGCCGTGCTTGCCCGGCGCGTTGACGAAGAACGATGCGACGCGGTCGCGCGCGAAGCCGGCGGCGACCAGCGCCTCCAGCGCGTGCTGCGTAGTGTCCTGCTGCTCGAAGCGTCCGGAAATGATCGTGGCCATCATGCGTCTCCCCGCGAATCGCGATGGCGCCAGCGTAGCGAGCGCGGGTCCTTCGCGTCCGTCGGCGGGACGCTCACAACGCTGTCGCGCTTTGGCCGATTCGGCCGGGTGCGATCAGGCGATCAGCGGCCCCAGGGCTCGATCGGCACCGCGGAAATCGCGTTCATCGGCGAGCCTTCCAGCACGCGCCGGCTGACGGCGACGTAGACGAGCGTGTTGCGCCGTGCGTCGTACATGCGCACCACCTTGGTGTTCTTGAAGATGAGCGACGTGCTCTCGCTGAACACGCTTTCCTCCCTGGGGAGGTCCGCCGGCAGCGTGATCGGGCCGAACTGGTGGCACGCGATGGAAAAACGCGACGGATCCTCCGCGACGCCGGCCGCGCCTTTCCATCCTCCCGTCTTCGCCTGGCTGATGTGGCACGTCACGCCCTTCACGCGCGGGTCGTCGAACGCCTGCACGCACACCTTGTCGTTCGGCGAGAAGAAATGGAACGTCGTCGACGTGCAGCCGACGTCCTCGGCGGCAGCAGGCAACGGCATTGCGGCGCAGGCGATCGCCAGCCCGATGGCAGCGCCTACGTCGCTCGTGCGGCTCGATGATCGCTTCATTTCGACTCTCCGCAATCGATTGGCCATGCTTGTGCGAACGATGATACGCGGATGCCCGCGCCGCGCGATCGTCGGCGACGCAGCGTGTCCGCGCTTGGCTTCGCGGTCAGCGCGATCCCGACGATGCCGAACGGCGTCGCGTGTCGCTACGATGGCGCGCAGAACGCGACGCCGATCCCGTAGCCTTCGGGAATCCAGCCGCGCGCGATCATCGTCGCGCGGATCGCGGGATCGACGGTGAAGCGATGGTCCGGCGCACCGCCCAGCCCGTTGTTGAAGAGCCGGTAGACGGGACGCGTCGCGGCCGGGCAACTGCCATCGGGCGAAGGCGTCGCCATCGCGAAAAGATCCGCCGATTCGAGCTTCCAGTCGGGGAATCTCGCGAGCGTCTCTTCGCAGCCCAGTCCGTGCAGCGCGTAGAAATGCGCGCTCTTCGGCGCATACGCGTCGTTGAAAAGGCGGCACACCGCGTTGGCGCCGTGCCCGGCATCGGCGTTCGCGTATGCCGCGAACGTGGCGCCGGTGCGCGCCCAGCCCGAGCACGGCGCGGCACCCGCGTCGCACAGCGCGATCTCGCCGGTCAGCGGCGTCAGGAAATAGTGATCGAGCGTCGCGTTGTAGTACTCGACGAGCGTGACAAGGGCGGGTGCGCCGGGCGCGACGCCGGCGCCTTCGACGTCGAGGATCGCGAGCGACGCGATCTGCGGCGAGTCGATGACGAGGTTCGCGAGCCGCAGGCCCTGCGCCTGCGGCGTGAAGTGGAGCGTGATCCGGCACGACGCGCCCGCGGCGACGACGCTGCCGACGAGGCAGGAATCCTCGTCGCCGGAAAAGTCGTGTGCCTGCGGACCGTTGAGGACGATCGCCGTCAGCGTCATTGCGGCGGGCCCCGCGTTGCGGACGTCGAGCGGGAGGGGCATTGCGCTGCTGCCTACGGCGACCGCCCCGAGGTCGGCGATGGGCGGCTCGAACGACAGCGCGGCCGTGCCGGCCGACGCATCGACGCCGCGGCCGTAGAACGCGAGGAACGCGTCGGGCGCGGCGCCGTTGCGCAGCCACAGGCCGCCCGACACTTGGCCCGGAGCCGTCGGCGCGAACGTCACGCTCGCCGCGCACGCGTCGCCGGGCGCGAGCGTGGCGCCATTTGCGCACGTGGTCGCGACGTCGAATGCGGCCGACGTGGCCGGATGCGTCGCGATGCCGGTGAACGTCCACGCGACGTTGCCGCAATTGCGCACGCCGACGGTTTGCGTCGACGTGCTGCCGACGGATTGATTGCCGAATTGCAAGGTGTCCGCGTCGATGCAGAAGCGCGACGCGCCGTGCGCGCCAGCCGGAAGGAGCAGCGCCGCGGCGACCACCACGGCGGCGAGACGGCGCCGCCACGCCACAAGGCGGTCGTGCAGCGTGCCCGCTATCGGAATGTCCAGCTTCAGCGGTCGAGCTCCGGGTAATGCCGGAAGATGCCGTCGTCGTTGAACGCGAGCCGCCGCTTGGAGGCGACGTAACGCGCGATCGCGGGGCGCGCGAATACCGCGTCGTGAACCGCCATGACGCGCGGATGTAGCGTCATGTGCCGCGCACTGGCGCGCGGGAACGCGTAGCGCAATCCCGCCACCATCTGCGCGAGCGACAGGTCGGCGTACGTCGCCTTGCGGCCGGCGAGCCATGGCCCGGGCGCGGCGTTGCGCGCCAGCACCTTCTCGAAGTAGTCGAGGAACTTCGGCATGCGCTCGTCTGTGAACGCCTTCGCGCGCCGCCGCGCTGCCGGCTTCTGTTGGTCGTAGTACAGACCCGAGGAGATCGGGTGGTGCGTGTCGTGCACCTCGACGAGCCAATCGGCGATCGTCAATTGCAGCTGGTGCGTCCACAGCCGACCGGCCTCGTCGCGCGGCGCGAGCCCGAGTCGCGTACCGAGGTACAGCAGGATGTTGGCGGTCTGGCCGATCACCTCACGGTCCGCGATCAGGAACGGCGGAGCGAACGGCGGATGACGGACGTCGTCGCCGTCGAGGTAGTGCTCGAGCGCCGGCACGCCGCCGCCTTTGCGCTGCGGCACGAGCGCCGTGTCGACGTACGGGGCGCCGGCATCCTCGAGCGCAAGGCGCACGAACTCGCCGCGCCCCTGGATGCCGGGCCAGTAGCAGAGGATGTAGCGCCGCGCCATGCCTGCTTCGATGCTACCGGGCCGCCGCGCGCGCGCCTTGCATGGCCGTGCGGCACCCCGGCGCGCGCCGCGTGCTCATTCCGCCGCGACCGGCACGACGATCGCGTCGTCGATCTCGCCACGTTTTCGTCGTCGTGCCGCGCGCCAGGCGAACCAGAGCTGTCCGACGACGAGCAGGATGCACACGGTCATGAACGTCGCGCTGATGCCGCCCTGGAAGAACACCGTGAGGTCGCCGCGCGACAAGAGCAGCGCGCGCCGGAAGTTCTCCTCGACGAGCGGACCCAGCACGTAGCCGAGCAGGATCGTCGCGACCGGATAGTCGTACGCCATCAGGATCGCGCCCACGACGCCGAACACGAGGACCTCCCCGACCTCGAACAGGCTGTTGTTGGTGCTGTAGACGCCGATGGCGATGAAGAACAGCGCCGACGGGAAGAGGTAGCGGTACGGGACTCGCAGCATGCGCACCCAGATGCCGATCATCGGCACGTTGAGGATCACGAGCAGGATGTTGCCCACCCAGAAGCTCGCGATCAGCCCCCAGAAGAGGTCGGCATGCTCGGTGATGAGCTGCGGGCCCGGCTGGATGCCCTGGATCAAGAGCGCACCGAGCAGGAGTGCCATCACCGCGTCGCCGGGAATGCCAAGCGTCATCGTCGGGATGAAGTCGACCTGCGTCTTGGAATGCGACGCGGCTTCGGGTGCTGCGACGCCCTCGATGGCGCCGTGGCCGAAGCGCTCCGGTGTCTTGGTGATGCGCCGCTCGAGCGCGTAGGCGATGAACGTCGTGATCGTCGGACCGGTGCCGGGCATCGCGCCGAACACCGTGCCCACGGCAGTGCCGCGCACCATCGGCCAGAACGCCTGCTTCATCTCGGCCTTGGAGGGCCGCATGTCGCGCAGCTTCACCGTGCGGCTTTCGGTGATCACGTGCATGTGGTTGACGTGGCGCAGGAAGTCGGCGACGCCGAACAGCCCCATCGCCAGCGCGACGAGCTCGACGCGGTCGGAAAGCTCCGGAAAGCCCAGCGTGAAGCGCTGCACGCCGCTGTTGACGTCGGTGCCCACGGTGCCGAGCATCAACCCGAACGTGGTCATCGCGATGCCCTTCATCGGCGAGCCGCGCGCCATCGTCGAGCCGGCGATGAGGCCGAGCAGCATGATCGAGAAGATTTCCTTCGGCCCGAACTTGAACGCGATCGCGACGAGCAGCGGCGAGGCCAGGATCATCACGATGATGCCGACCGACGCGGCGAAGAACGACGCGATCATGGTGATGCCGAGCGCGGTGCCGCCCTTGCCCTTGCGCGTCAGCGGGAAACCCTCGATGCAGGTGACCGCGTGCGGCGGGTGCGACGGCAGGTTGAGCAGGATCGCGCCGATCGCGCCCCCGTACTGCGAGCCGTAGAAAATGCCGGCCAACATCAGGAACGCCGGCACCGGGTGCATGGTGTAGGTGAGCGGCAGCAGCATCGCGATCGCGGAGAGCGCGCCCATGCCGGGCAGCACGCCGATCAGGTTGCCGACCAGCACGCCGAAGAACGACCACATGAGGTTGTGCGGCTCGAG
>JAICUU010000186.1 GCA_025935675.1 Burkholderiales bacterium | reverse complement strand
GTGCGCGTCCTGATCGTTCTGCCGCAGCCGCCTTCGCTCGAAGGCGGCGCAGCGGCGCGGTGCTCGGTCGCGATGATTCGCGGGCTCCTGGCGCACGGCGTTCGCGTGCGCGCGCTGGCGGCGCACCACGCCTTCACGCCGGCGCATCCGGTTCCCGGCGACCTGCCGGTGGAAGTATTGCGCATCGAAGGCGCGCCTAAGTCGCGATCGTTGCTCGAGCGCGCGTGGCGTCCGCTCTCGGATCTCGTCTCGCCGGCGTTCACGTCGCGGCTGGGTGCGCTCGCGCGGGACGCGGACGTCGTGCATTTCGACCAGGTCGAGAGCGCGCACGACGGACCGTGTGTCGATCGCCCGAGTGCCATCCACCTGCATTACCGCGTCCGCGACAATCCGCTCGAGGCCGGGTGGCCCCCACGAGCGCTGGCACACCGACTCGAGCTGGCGCTCGCCGAGCGACGGGCGATCGCGCGGTTTCCGTGGCTGATCGCAAGCTCGCCGGTCGTGGCGCGATCGATGTCATCCGAGCGCGACGTCACGATCGCGCCGTTGTCGCTCGACGTGCCCGGCAACGTCCGCGCGATGCTCGACGGCCCACCACGCCTCGGCATCATCGGCACGGCGGCGTGGCCGCCGACTGCGGCGGCGCTGCGTCGCCTCGTGAATCGCGTATGGCCGGCGGTGCGCGCGCAGGTTCCAGATGCGCAGCTCCACATCGCGGGCCGCGGCACGCGAACGCTGCTCGAAGGCACGCCTTCGCCGGGCATCGTGCTTCTGGACGAGGTGCCGAGTGCGACGAACTTCCTCTGCGGCCTGTCGGCGCTCGTCTATCCGGCGACGCGCGGGGGCGGGATGAAAGTGAAAACGCTCGAAAGCATGGCGGTGGGCTTGCCCGTGATCACGACGCCGGCGGGTGGGGAGGGCATCGCGCCGAACGACGGTGTGCGGGTGTGCCGCAGCGACGCGGAGCTCGTCGAGCGGGCGGTTTCGATGCTGCAGGACGATGCCGCGCGTCGCGCATGTGGCGCGGCCGCACGCCGCGCCTTCGAGCTAGATCACACGCCCGCGCGCGCCACCGGGCCCCTCGTCGAGCTCTATCGACGGATGCGCGCTGCGTGAGGCTTCCGCGAGCAGCGCTTCGTAGCGTTCACCGACCGAAGCCCAGGCGTGTCGCTGCACCGCGTAGCGACGTGCGCGACCGGAAAGCTCGCGTGCGAGCACCGGTGTCGTCAGCACGCGGGCGAGCGCCGCGGCGAACGCTTCCGCATCGTCGGCGACGAGCAGCTCGCGGCCGTCCGACACATCGAGGCCTCGCATCCCAAGCGTGGTGGACACGGCTGGCGCGCCGCAGGCCATCGCCTCCAGCAACTTGTTCTTGAGGCCGGTACCGGTCGTCATCGCGCACGCGAACACGGTTGCCGGTCGGAGCACCTGGCGCAGGTCGTCGACGTCGCCGAGCACCTCGACGACGGGTGGCTGTGCCAAGCGCGTGACCGCCGTGCCGGGGCGGCGGCCCGCGATCCGCAACCGCGCGCGGGGCACGCTTTGCCGCAAACGCGGAAGCACGTCGGTGGCGAGGAACGTCGCCGCGGCCACATTGGGCGCGTAATCGAGCGTGCCGGTGAAGAGGACCGTCGCTTCGTCGCGCGACGCGCTTTGGCCGGGACTGAAGTGGTCGGTGTCGACGCCGACCGGGATCACCGCGGTCGCGAGCGTCGGATCGAGCGCTGCGGCGTGCCGTGCGTCTTCCGCCGTGACCAGCACGACTGCATGGAACGGCCGGTACGCGCGAGCGGTGTATCGCCTCACCAGCATCCGTTGCGCGTGACGCCACCAACGACGCGGACCGTGCGCCGCCGCGGCGGCCGCAGCCTCGTTGAGATCCCACGCGTCGAGCGGCGCGACGACGGCCGGGATGCCGGCGAGCGCATGGGCGATGCCCGCGAGCCCGCCGCCGAACACCAGTGCCGCGTCGAACCGATGCGCTGCGCGCAGTGCGGTGACGGCGCGCATCATCGGCGCGCGGTTCACCAAGGCCTCCACCGGGATGCGCCGCACCACGCTGGCGATGCGACGTCCGGTGCGTGCGAGCACGGTGTCGGTCGGGGGCGGCACGGCGTACAGCGTCACGCCTTGAATCGCCGCGCGATCGGGCGAGCGATCCTTCGACGGCGGTTCGCGTGACGGCATGTCACGCCGTTGCGGCGCCGCCTCCTGTGGCCGCGCCTGCGCCGGCGCCACCAGGATCACGTCGTGCCGCCGCGCCAGCTCACGGCTGACGTTCGCGACGACCAGCCGCAAGCCGTTGAGCGGCGCCATGGGCGCTTCCGGCGCGCAGATCAGGATGCGCAAGCGTTCACCCATTGGCGTCGGGCACGACGTACCGGCTCTTCATCGCCGCGACCGACCATTGAAACGTGAACATGTAGTCCCAGTCGATGCGCGTGGGCGTCGCGTTGAGCAGGAACGGCAAGCGGCGCTGCAGGAACGTCGAGGGCACGTAGCGCGGCTGCTTGTGACCCTTGGTTTCAAGCCAGTCCCACCAGCGGTGCGTCCATCGGACGCGTGCCTTCCAGTAATCGATCGCGCGCGGATTTCGCGTGGCGTGGCGCTCGGCCACGAATCGCCGGTAGTCGGCAAAGCCTTTTGGCGAGAACCGGCTCGGCTCCATGAGCCGGCTGTGCGCGGACGCCGCCTTGCGCGTGGCGAACTGGTCGCGCGGCACGCCGGCCTCCTCGACGATGCGCCGCGCAAGCGGCCGGTCGTAGTCACCGCCGATCGTCCAGGGCTGCATCTCGGCCGATGTCGTGATCGCATGGATCGCCGCATGGTGGCGAGCGGCGATGCTCGCCGGCGTGAACATCTGGAACCCGACGCGCAAGCGGAACTCGATCGGGCTTATGCCGAGCGCGCGCCGCGACCAGCTCTTGCTCATCTCGTTCGCAGCCTTTGCGCCCGCCGGCTCCCAGATCACGTCGCCGGTTTCGCCGACGAGCAGCACCTTGGCGGGCAGCTCGGCCTCGACGCCCGCCAGCGGCGCCCTGCACGAGGCGGCGAGGTAGCCGAATTCGGCTTCGACGGGACGATCGAGCGCCAAGTGCTGCCATCGTGAATACGAGTTGCAGTGCATGCCGAGGAAGAATCGCGCGTTCGAGGCGCCGCTGTCGCGCTTCGGATTGGGCCTGCGCGGGTCTTCGAACGCGAACGCCTGCGTGCATCCTGCCGCCTTCCCCAGCACCGCCGCCGCCGTGGAGTCGTAGCCCCGCGACAGCGGCACGAGCGGCGCATAGCTGCGCTTGCGCGCCGCATCGGCGCCATTGGCCACGATGGCTTGCGTACCCTCGCGCAGCAGGCGCTCGTAGGAGCGATAGTCGGTCGGCGCTTCGCATAGACGATGCGGCTCGAACATCACGCGTGCGCGTGCGTCGACCATGACGAATGTCATCGTGTGAACGCCGAGCGTGGTGGAGGAGCGCAGCCTGAGGCGCCCGTCGGGACAGAACATGCCCTGGCGGTAGATGCGCACGAAGTCGTAGCCGTAGAACGGATAGGCGTCGTCGAGCTCTTCGCCCGACATCGTCAGCGCGAACGCGGGCGAGTTCGAGACGTAAACGGAGCTGCGCTTGGAGATGCTGAACAGCGGGCCGAGGTGGTCGGTGCTGCTGCAGAACCGGATACGGTCGCGCTCGGCAATGCCGCCGGTGCCCGCGACGATCGTCGCGCTCGCGAAATCGAAGGCGTCGAACGCGCCGTTCCAGAGGCCCTCGGCAAAGGCTTGTGGCCGCGTCTCGACGAGGCTGCCGTGGAAAACCTCGGCGACGTCGCTGCCGCGATCGACGCGCGCGCACCAAGCCAATTGCGGCAACGTGGGCACCTCCCGATACCGAAGCTGCATCGCCGTCCTCCCGGAAGCGCCGGATGATAAAGCAGCGCCGGTGGGCCATCGCCGGCGAGGTGGAAGCACCACGGGTGCGCGCACGCCGGCCCTTCGATGCAAATCGCGCGCTTTCCATTGTCTTTTCTGGACAAACGCGTTGCGGGTTCGAGCCCGTTCGATCACCATGTCGGCGCCGCGGCCCGTGCACGCCGCGCCGGATTCGCGACACCGTCGCGTGCGCCGGAGATTCGCGCGATCGAGGGAGCCATGAAGCACGTCCTTGCCGAGATCCGCCACAGCCCGTTGCTCTGGCTGCTCGCGACGCTGCCGGTGCTGGCGGTTGTCGTCGCGATCGCCCCGACCGCGCACGTGCTGTTGTTCGTCCTCTCGGTACTCGCGATCACGCCGTTGGCCGTGCTGCTGAGCCACGCGACCGAATCGGTCGCCGCGAAAACCGGCGACGCCGTAGGCGGCCTTCTCAGCGCGACGCTGGGCAACCTGACCGAGCTGATCATCGCGCTGACCGCACTGCGCGCCGGCGAATACCTGCTCGTCAAGTCGACCATCGCCGGGGCGATCGTCTGCAAGTCGCTGTTCATGCTCGGTGGCTCGTTGCTGGTCGGTGGCCTCAAGTACCACGTCCAGGAGTTCAACCGCGTGAGCGCACGGATGCCGGCCGCGCTGCTTTTTCTCGCCACGGTTGCATTGCTCGCGCCGTCGGCGGTGGCCGACGCGGACGGCAGCTCGCGAGGGGCCGTCGTGCAGACGCTCAGCGCGGGACTTGCCGTGTTGCTCATCGCGGCGTACGCGCTCGGGATGCTGTTCTCGCTCAAGACGCATCGCGAGTTCTTCGCCAGTGCGATGCCGGCGCCGGAAGGCGCGCCGCCCTGGCCGATCGGCGTCGCGCTCGCCACGCTCGCCGTCGTGACGGTGCTGGTGGCACTGGTGAGCGACGTGTTCGTCGAGTCGGTCCAGGAGGCGGCCAAGGTGTTCGGCATGTCGCGGGCGTTCGTCGGGTTCATCATCGTCGCGCTGGTCGGCGGTGCCGCCGAGGCGGTGCCCGCATTCGCCTCCGCGCGCAAGAATCGACTCGACCTCAGCATGGCCATCGCACTGGGCAGTGCGGCGCAGATCGCGTTGTTCGTCGCCCCGGTGCTGGTCCTGCTGAGCTACATCGTCGGTCCCTCGCCGATGGACCTGCAGATGTGGCCGGGCGCCGTCGCGATGATGCTGGTCGGGGCGTTCACGGCGGTCCTCGTCACCAACGGCGGTCGCTCGACCTGGTTCTTCGGCGTGCTGGTCCTGACCATCTATGCCATCTTCGCCATGACGCTCTACGTGCTGCCGCCACCCGCGTCGTGACGCGATGGCCGCGCACGCATGAAGCGCCTCGTCACCGTAGTCCGGACGGCCCTGCAACCGCGAGACATATCCATGCTCGATGCCATCAACAACACCGGCGAGGTCGAAGAGCCGATCCTCGGCCCCGTCGACGCCATCTGCGAGCTGCTGTTCGGACTCTTCATGGCGCTGACGTTCGTCGGCGCGATCTCCGTCGTCAACCCGGGCAACGGCCAGGTGCGGGAGCTCTTCGTCACGGCGTTCGGCTGCAACATCGCCTGGGGGCTCGTCGACGCGGTGATCTTCCTCGTGCGCACGCTCGTCGATCGCGGCAGGATGCTCACGTTGGTGCGCGCGGTGCATGCGGCACCCGATGCGAAGGCCGCGCATCGCATCGTCGAGGATGGCGTGTCGCGAACGGCACGCGCGCTGCTCACGCCGCCGGAGATCGAGTCGATACGCGGCCGCGTCGCGGCGATGCCGGTACCCGATCGGCCGCGGTTCCGGGCCCGCGATTTCGTGTCGGCGCTGGCGATCTTCCTGGTCGTCGTAGGCTCGACGGTGCCCGTCGTGCTGCCATTCCTGCTGATCCATGACCTCGTGCTCGCCAAGCGCGTGTCGCACGCGGTCGCGGTGGTCATGCTGTTCTTCGGAGGCCTGGCCCTCGGACGCTACGCCGGCTACGGGTCGTGGCGTGCCGGTGCGATGACGGCGGGCTTGGGCATCGTCATGGTCGGCGCCATCAACGCGCTGGGCGGATGAGCGGCGGGCGTCGCGTGGTTGCGGCGATCTGCGGCGCGCTGGCGATGTCGGCAGCGGCTGTGTCGATGCACGCGACCGCGGCGGAACCCGCGGTGGCGCCGGTGGAATCGTCGTCGGCCGGGGACGCCTGGCAATTCGCGATCACCGCCTATCCGACCGACGTGCGCGGCGGCGAGCACTACACGTCGGTCGTCGGCGTCGCCGACCATGGCAGCCTGCACCTCGAGGCCCGGCACAATTACGAGTCGGTCAACGCGACGTCGGCGTTCGTAGGGTGGACGTTCTCGGGCGGCGATGCCATCGCCTGGGAAGTGCGCCCGCTGCTCGGTGGCGCGTGGGGAAGCCTGCGCGCGCTGGTGCCGGCCGTGGAGGCGAGCGTGTCGGCGGCGCGGTTCGATGCCTACGTCGAGGCCGAATACGTGCACGACCATCGCGCTCGCGGTGACAGCTACGTCTACGCGTGGAGCGAGCTCGGGTTCAGCCCCGTCGAATGGCTGCGCCTCGGCATCGCCGGCCAGCGCACGCGCACCTACGGCAACGACCGCGACTTCCAGCGCGGCCCCTTCGTGCAGTTCACGGTGGCGAAAGTCACCGTCGGCGGCTACTGGTTCAACCCCGGCTCGAGCGAGCAGGTGTTCGTGGCGTCGCTGGGCGTGGCGTTCTGACGGCGTTGCCGGAAAAAGGTCGACAGTGCGGGTTGATGGCGGGGGTTGACAGTCAAATAGTTGTATTCGTACAATAGTTGCATGAACACAATCAATACCGCCGGCGCCG
>JAICUU010000311.1 GCA_025935675.1 Burkholderiales bacterium | reverse complement strand
CGCCGCCGTTGACCACCATCCACATCCCCAGCGCCGACATCGGCCGCCGTGCCGCCGAGCGGCTGCTCGCGCGGCTCGCCGGGCGCCGCGTGCCCCGCGTCGAGGAACTGCCGGTCGACCTGATCGTGCGCGGCAGCACCGGCCCGGCGCCGGTGCGGGCTCGCTCGCGCGGCCGGCGGCCGGTGCCCGGTGCGAAAGGGCGTGCAACGGGGGCGTGATGCAATGCCGCGTCGTTCGGCGGCCGTTACAATCGCCATCCCCGTCGATGCCGATTTCCCGACCCTGATGCGGATTCCGTTTCGCCTCGTCGCGATCCTGCTCGCGTCGCTGGTCGCCGTTCACGCCTCCGCCGCGGACGTCGCCGACACCTTTACCCCCGCCGACAACTTCGACCTCGCCGACCTCTATCCAACGCCCGCCGCCTGGGACGCCGACGCGCAGAAGCTCGAGTCGCAGTTCGCGGCGCTGGCCGCCTGCAAGGGCCACTTGGGCGACGGTGTCGCGCGCTTCCGCGACTGCATCGACCTGCGCTACGCGTTGCACAAGCGCTACAACCGGCTCGCCGTCTATTCGGGCGAGGCGCTCGCCGCCGACACGTCGGTCGCGGAGGCGATCGCGCGCGACCAGCGCGCGGACCTCCTCGGCAGCGCGCTCGGCGAGGCGGATGCCTTCTTCGACCCCGAGGTGCTGGCGCTCGGCAAGGCGCGCATCGACGGCTACCTCGCCGCCGACACCGCGCTCGCGATCTACCGCTTCCCGCTCGACGAGGTGCTGCGCCGCGCACCGCATACGCTCGACGCGGAGGGCGAGAGCCTCGTTGCCGCGTTCGGAGCGATGTCCGACACCGGCCGCAATGCGTACTCGATCTTCACCAATGCCGAGATGCCGTGGCCTGCGATCCGCCTCGCGGGCGGCGGCGACGCGAAGGTCGACCAGGTCGGCTACGAGACGTTGCGCGAATCGCCGGTGCGCGACGACCGCAAGCGCGCGATGGACGCGTTCTTCGGCGCGTACAAGGGCTTCGAGCGGAGCTTCGGCGTGCTGCTGTCGGGGCAGGCGCGCCAGGCGATGGCGTTCGCGAAGGCGCGGCGCTATGCGGACTCGATCACCGCGACGCTCGACGAGCGCGGCATCCCGGTGGCGGTGGTCGACACGCTGATCGCGGAGACCGACGCCAACCTCGCCACGCTGCACCGCTACTTCCGGCTGCGCGCGCGGATGCTCGGCGTCACCGAGATGCATTACTACGACATCTATCCGCCGCTGGTGAAGGGCGACTACCGCTACACGCTGCCGCAGGCGAAGGCGCTGGTGCTCGATGCCGTGGCGCCGCTCGGTCCCGGCTACGTCGAGGCGGTGCGCCGCGGCTTCGCGAGCCGCTGGATGGACGCGCCGCCGCGGCCGCACAAGGAGACGGGCGCGCACATGGCGGGCGCCGCCTACGACGTCCATCCGTACGTGCTGATGTCGTTCACCGGCAACTACGAGTCGCTGACGACGATCGCGCACGAGTGGGGGCACGCGATGCACACCTCGCTCGCCGCCGGCGCGCAACCGTTCGCGACGTCGCGCTACGCGATCTTCGTCGCCGAGATCGCGTCGACGTTCAACGAGGCGCTGCTGCTCGACCGGATGCTGAAGGCGGCGAAGGGCGACGACGAGCGCCTCTTCTACCTCGGCAGCGCGCTCGAGAACCTGCGCGCGACGTTCTTCCGCCAGGCGATGTTCGCCGAGTTCGAGCGCGCGTTCCACGCCAAGGTCGATCGCGGCGAGCCGGTGACGGGCGAGAGCCTCACCAGGGCGTATTGCGACATCCTGAAGCGTTACCACGGCGACGCCGAAGGCGTCGTGCACATCGACGACGTCGACTGCGTCGAATGGGCGTACATCCCGCATTTCTACGGCGCGTTCTACGTCTACCAGTACGCGACGTCGGTGGCGGCGAGCTCGCTGTTCGCCGAGCGCGTGCTCGCCAACCAGCCGGGCGCGCGCGACCGCTACCTCGCGATGTTGCGTGCCGGCGGCTCCGGCAACCCCTACGAGCTCGTCAGGAATGCCGGCGTCGACCTCGCCACGCCGGCGCCGTATCGCGCGCTGGTCGCGCGGATGAACGCGATCATGGACCGGATGGAGGCGATCCTCGCGAAGCGCTGAAATGCCGCGGCACGCGCGCTAAAATGGACGTTCTCCCGTTGCGTCGCGGCGCCCGTTTCGCGCGCGGGATGCGGAGGGCTCCATGAACGACAAGGCATTCGCATCGCAGGCCGACCTCGCCGAGAAGGTGGTGAGCTTCGACCGCCTCTCGACGCACGCGTACGCCTACACGGCTGAAGGCGATCCCAACACCGGCATCGTCGTCGGCGACGACGCGGTGATGGTCATCGACACGCAGGCGACGCCGGTCATGGCGGGCGACGTGATCCGCCGCATCCGCGAGGTCACCGACAAGCCGATCCGCTACGTCGTGCTGTCGCACTACCACGCGGTGCGCGTGCTCGGCGCCTCCGGCTACGCGCCCGAGCACGTGATCGCGAGCCGCGACACCTACGACCTCATCGTCGAGCGCGGCGCCGCCGACATGCAAAGCGAGATCGAGCGCTTCCCGCGCCTCTTCCGCGCCGTCGAGTCGGTGCCGGGCCTCACGTGGCCGACGCTGGTGTTCGAGGGCGCGATGACGCTGTGGCTCGGCAAGCTGCGCGTCGACATCCTGCAGCTGGGGCGCGGCCACACCAAGGGCGACACCGTCGTCTGGCTGCCGCAGGACAAGGTGCTGTTCTCGGGCGACCTGGTCGAGTTCGGCGCCACGCCGTACACCGGCGACGCGTATTTGCGCGAATGGCCGGCGACGCTCGACCGCGTCGCGGCACTCGGCGCCGACAAGCTCGTCCCCGGCCGCGGCGCGGCGCTCAAGGATGCGGCGCAAGTGAAGGCGGGGCTCGACGGCACGCGCGCGTTCATCACCGCGATGTACGACAACGTCGCGCGCGGCGCGCGGGCCGGCAAGGATTTGCGCACCGTCTATCACGAGACTTACGCGGCGCTGAAGCCGCGATTCGGCGACTGGGTGATCTTCGACCACTGCCTGCCGTTCGACGTGTCGCGCGCCTACGACGAAGCCACCGCGCAT
>JAICUU010000125.1 GCA_025935675.1 Burkholderiales bacterium | reverse complement strand
ATGAACGGATTGAAGGCGACGGCCGCATCGCTGGTGATGAGCGATTCCAACTGGACCGAGGTGTTCAGCGGCGACTTCGACGGCGACGGTCGCGACGACCTCGTCTGGTACAACGCAACCACCGGCGGGACGGCGATCTGGCTGATGGATGGGCTGCACGCGCACGCGGCGGGTCTCGTGATGACCGCACCCTGGGTGCCGCTCGCGATCGGCGACTTCGACGGTGATGGCAAGACCGATCTCCTGTGGCGGAACAGCGTCACCGGTGTCACCAACATCACGTTGATGGACGGCCTGGTCGCGACGCAAACGGCGACCCTCAACACGGACGCCGCCTGGTCGGTCATCCAGGTGGGCGACATCAACGGCGATGGAAGGTCCGACATCGTCTGGCAGCAAACGCCGGCGACGAGCACGTTCCCGGTTCAGGAATGGTTCATGGACGGCGTACAGGCGATCCGCACGCTCGGGCTGTCGGCCTTTTCTTCGAATACCGCGACGGTTGCAGCGCTGGTGGATGCCGACGGCGACCAGCGCGCCGACTTCGTCTGGCGAGATGCCGTCACTCACGGCAACACGAGCCTGATGCTCGAGGACAAGGCGACCTGGCGCTCTCTCCAAGCAAACACCACGTGGATCTTCGTCACGCCCGCCCATTGATCGGCAGCGCGATACCCGCGTTGGGCGTGGTACGCCGAGCGAGGCAATGACGGTGGCGCACCGCTTTTTCGCGCTCGCCGACGCGCCGCTCGTCGACAGCCCGAACGGCCGCATGTGGTGGCACACGATGCCGCTGCCCGACGGCACGCGCATCAGCGGCTACCACGCCGACAAGACGCTGCAGCGCAAGATGTGGGAAGGCCTCGACCTCGGCGATCTCTCCGGCAAGCGCGTCCTCGACATCGGCGCGGCCGACGGCTTCTTCTCGCTGGCGGCATGGGCAGCCGGCGCGGCGAGCGTCACGTCGATCGGCACGACACACTGGAACACGTGGCCGCACAACATCACGCTGGCGGCCGCGCGCTGGGGCGCGCCGCTGGCAATCGAGACCGGTGACTTCCGCACGCACGCGCTCGATGGCGCGTTCGACCTGATCCTGTTCCTCGGCGTCCTCTATCATGTCGAGGACGTGTTCGGCTGCATGCGCCGGCTCCGCGATCTCCTCGCTCCAGCGGGTATCGTTGCGATGGAAACGCAGATGACGAACATCGCGAGCGACCTGCCGATCTTCGAATGCGCGAGCGACACCTACAAGACGACGGTGCAGCAGGGCAAGAACTCGCTCGGCGGCGTCGGCATCAGCAATTTCCTGCTGCCGAACGACGCCGCGATCCGCAACCTCGCCGATTCGTTCGACTTCGCGTGCGAAGCGCTCGATTCGCCGCGCAACGTCTACTCCGCCGAGCTCCCCGGTCGCAGGCTGTACCGGCTCGTGCGCGGCTGACGGCTCAGCGGATCGACAGGCGCACGAGGCCGATCCCGAGCCGCCGGCCATCGCCCGACAGCCCTGCTTCGAGCGGTGACACCGGTTCCGGCGGCATGATCTCGACGTCGAAACGGCTGCCGTCGGTGGCGACGTCGAACTCGACCGTCGAATCGCTCGCGCCGAATTGCCGCACGTAGCAGGCATCGCCGATCCGGATCTTCGTGTCGCGGGCGCAATTGGGCCCGAAGGCGCGCGCGGTCACGCTCAACGTCGCGCGAATCGGCAACGGCCGCGCGAACGCGAGCTGGATGGACGGTCCGACGTTGGCATCCGACCACCGCCCCCAGCTCTCGGCGACCGACAGTCCGCTGACGGTGGCGATGTCGCGCGGCCACGCATCGCGCGAGAAGTCGATCGTGCAGCGCAGCGGCTCGAGGGTGAGCGCGTCACCGGCCGGGTAAGAGGGCTGCGTGGCCGCGCGGTCGGACTTTCCAAGCAATGCAGCGACGAGCCGGTCGGTCGCCGTCGCCCAATCGGTGCACCAGATGCTGGCTGGATCGGGCGCCGTGCCGGCGTCCGTCGACGCGATCCATCCGCCAATCGCCGCGGCGAGATCGCCGGGCGCGGTGCCGGCGAAATAGTACGCACCGTCACGGGCGACCTCCCGGAAGACGGGCAAATCGCGCGCGATCACGGGGAGGCCGCGCCGCGCCGCCTCGACGACGGGCAGGCCGAACCCTTCGCCCTGCGACGCCGCGAGCAGCGCCGCGGAATGTCGATAAAGCTCGTCGAGCAGCTCGTCGCTGGCGTCGTCGATGCGCAGCAGCCGATGGCCGAGCTCCGGGTGTGCGGCGATCGACGCCTCGACATCCTCGGTCATCCAGCCACGCTTGCCGACGATCGCCAGCGCGACGTCCAGGCCTTCACGCCACAGCGCGTCGAACGCCTCCAGCGCCTGCCGGTGGCCCTTGCGGGGCTCGACGGTGCCGACCATCAGGAACGTGCGACGCGACTTCACCTGCTCGACGATCGCGGCGCCGCCATCCGTGATGCCACGCGTCGACTCGGTTTTCTCGATGTCGCAGCCAAGCGGAAAGTGCGCGATGGCGATCGGGTCGGCGCGGTGCGGCCCGAATTCGCCGAGCCAATCCCGCAGGTTGTCGGCCACTTCCGCGGAAATGCAGATCAGCCGATCGGCGAAAGCCGACGCCGCTGTCAGCCAGCCGAGGTGCTGCTGTTGCAGGCCGAACGGAAACCACTCCGGATGCTGCTGGGGAAGCAGGTCGTAGACGACGAAGGCGATGCGCACGCCGCGATCTCGATACGTTCGCAACGTCGCATGCGCGAGTGGCGTCGCGTTCGGCGACCACGTGAGACCGAGGAAAACGTCACCCGCGCGCGCCTCGACCTCGCGATCGCCGTCGGCTTCCGGCAGGTCGAGGAAACGCGCCATGAAGCGCCGCGCCAGCACGTAGCGACCGTCGGTGAAACGCACCGCCTCGACGCGGAAGCCGGGCGGCGGCGCGTCGACGAGGCCACTCAGCACCGCACGTGCGACACGCTCGATGCCGGTGCGAAGGTCGATGGCGACGAGCGGCGTGATGTCGACGAAAAGTTGCGCCGGCCCGGGCCGCGGGAGGTTGGCGGCAACGGCACGTGCGACGACCGCAAGCGCCTCGGCGTCGCGGTCACCCTGCTCGCCCGCCTCCACCAGAGTCTCAATCAGTCGCGCATAGCGCGCCCGCGGTCCTTCGCTCGCGAATCGCTCGAGCGCGCGAGCGTAGACTTTCGCGACCTCGGCAGGCGCGTGGTGCTCGGCGAGATACGCCGTCGCACCGCGCGACAGCCGCCCGCGCTCGGCTGGATCCCCTTCGAGCCGCTCCATCGCCACGGCGAGGTCGCGCACCTCGAAATTCGCGGGGAGCCGGATCGCCGCGTCCACCGGAATTTCGCCGAGCGCTCCCCAACCGTTGGTGATCAGCGGCAAGCCGAAGGCGAGGCAGTCGAGCGCCGCGCCGGAAGTCTCGCCGCGCGACTCGCTGCGCAGCTGGACAGCGATGTCGGCGGCGGCGAAATGGTCAGCCATCGTCGCATCGTCCACATAGCCGGTGATGACGACGCGCGAGGCGACCGGCGACGACGCGATCAACGCTTCGAGCTCGCGATGGTAGCTGTCGCCGTGCCCTCCGCCCACGAGCAGCAGCCGGCCTTCGCGCTTTCCCGAAAGCGCGGACGATGTCCATGCGAGGACGAGCTCGCGCAGCAGCTTGACGTGATTGATGAAGCCGAAGCTCGCGACGACGAACGCGTCGTCATCGATGCCGAGGCGGCGGCGTGCGCTGCGACGGTCGACGGCCGCCTCCACGCCCCGGCACAAGCCGGCCACCGCGACCGCCGCCGGCCCGCCCCCATCCGCGCGCTCCGCGGCGAGCGTGGCCGCGTAAGCCGAATGCACGATGATGCCATTCGCTTCATCGAGAACATCGTCGTTGCAGGCGAAGCGGCGCGCGAGCTCGCCGCGTGCGATGCGCCGACGCAGCATTCGTGCCGCGCCATGGCCGTGCCCTTCGACCAGCCTCCGGTGAAGCTCGCCTTGCGTCGCGGGCTGCGCATCGATCCAGTTGACGAGATCGCCCAGGTATACGTCGTGCATCGCGACTGTTCCTGGGCAATCACGCAGCAGCGGCGCAACATCGACGTGGAATGTCGAGTTGCCCATGTGGTAGAGCACGCGCTCGTAGTCATCGAAGTGATCGATGAACCATCCGGTCGAGCGCACGGGCATTGCCTCGCAACCGGCGGGAAGATCGACCGTCGCCTGGTCCGTCACGAGGTCGATCGCGTAGTGCGCCGCAAGCGCCGGCAACAGCCGCGCGTTGTACGTCGCGACCCCGGTCCTTGCGGGCGGCAGCGGGGAGACGAATGCAAGGCGCCGGCGCACGCCGGGCACGCCATCGACGGCGTGGACTCGAGTGGTGCGCCGATGCCACGTGAGCACTTGGGACGCAGCGACCGTCGCGTCCGCGGGCAGCCGTTCGATCCGCTCGGCTGCGACGCCGAGCCCGGCCAGCATGGACTCGTCCGATCCGGGCATTGCCAGCACGACGTCCGCGACACTCGTCGCATGCGCGCCGATCCGGGCCATGTGCCGATGCCCGCCGCGCGCGTCATCGACGCCGCCGAGCCACAGGGCCGCCATCATCGTGCCCGCCGGCGAGCGGCCGGAAGGCGCGACAACGACCTCAACCCGGTCCACGAATCCTGTCGGTACGATCAGGAGATCGGCGCAGCGTCCGGCGACGACCCAATCGCGCAGGGCGCGCGCGGCGCCATCGGGAAGGCGCCTGCCGTCCTTGCGCGTGTCGCGATGGACTTCACGAGCGAGGACGATCCCGCCGCGCGCATCGACGTCGGCAAAGGCGCGCCGCAACGTCGCGATCCGGTGCGGCGCGCGATCGGCGAGGAACAGCTCGACTTCGCCGGGCGCGGCAGCGCCCACGAGCGCTCGCGCGAGATCCAGCACGTTTCGTCTTGTTCGCTCGTCGACGAAATCGCTCTGGCAGACCTGCAGGTCGACGAGGATGCGCATGCGCAACGCGGCGGGCCGGGTGGCTCGATCAGCGCGCCGAAGTCGCGGACATGCCACGTCGTCGCCGCTCGCGGCGAAGATCGCGCAGCACGCGGTCGACACGCGGGGCGCGCACGAGGTCGATCGCGGGCCCGGGTGTCGGCAACGTTGCCAGCTCATCCGGGAGGCCGGGTATCAGCCTACGCTCGATGCGCCTCAACGCCCGCTTGAGCGCGGGAAACGCGTTGAGGTAGTGGCCGGCGCGGCGTCTCAATGCCCTGTACACGCGATCACGCTCCCCTGGTGCTCGAGCAGGCTTCCCCTGTTTGCGGCGCTTCGATTCTAGCAAAGCGATCGGGCGCCTTGACGAAACCGCGCCGCGCGAAGTCTACTTCGACCGATGAACGATCGCGCGCCTCGCGTTGCGGTGGTGATCCCGTGCTTTCGCGTGCGCGACCGCATTCTCGGCGTCATCGATGCGATCGGTCCGGAAGTTGCGAGGATCTTCGTCGTCGATGATGCCTGCCCCGACGACAGCGGCGCGTTCGTCGAGGCAACCTGCCGCGATCCGCGTGTCGTCGTGCTGCGCAGCGAGGCCAACCTCGGCGTCGGGGGCGCCGTGATGTCGGGATATCGCGCCGCGCTCGACCAAGGCGCCGAAGTCATCGTCAAGATCGACGGTGACGGGCAGATGGACCCTCGCCTCATCGGATCGTTCGTGCAACCGATCGCCGCCGGCGAGGCCGACTACACCAAGGGCAACCGCTTCTACGATCTCGAGGGGCTTCGGGGGATGCCGGCATCGCGGCTCATCGGCAATGCGGCGCTGTCGTTCATGACCAAGCTCTCGTCCGGCTATTGGGACCTCTTCGACCCGACCAATGGATACACGGCGCTCCACGCCGAAGTCGCGAAGCGCTTGCCGATGGCGAAGATCAGCCAACGTTACTTCTTCGAGTCGGACATGCTGTTCAGGCTCAATACGCTGCGCGCGGTCGTCGTGGACGTGCCGATGGAGGCCCGCTACGCCGGCGAGACGAGCCAGCTGCGAGTGGTCGGCGTCATCGGCGAATTCTGGGTCAAGCATTTCCGAAACTTCGCGAAGCGGCTGTTCTACAACTACTACCTGCGCGACATGTCGATCGCATCGATCGAGCTGCCGATCGGGCTCGCGATGCTCGCGTTCGGCCTCGTCTTCGGCGCCCGCCACTGGATCGAGTCCTGGCGCAACGGCGCGCTCTCGTCCGCCGGCACCGTCATGCTGTCGGCGATCACGATCATCGTCGGTATCCAGCTGCTGCTGGCGTTCCTCGCCTACGATATCGCGTCGATTCCGCGACGGCCGCTGCATCGGCGCCTCGGTGCCGGATCGCACGACGAAGATGGCTGGCCGTCCCGACCCGGATGACGACGGTCACGCGATGCCCGGCCTGCGAAGCGCCGCTTCGCGCCGGGCTGCGCCCCTGGCATCGCCGCTGTGCGCAATGCGACTACGAGGGCTCCACGCTCGAAGCCGGCATCAACGACGATGCGCGGCACGCTGCGATCGACGAGGCCGCGCGCGAGGATGCGCTGCACGACCTGCGCATGGCGAATTTCACCACCCTCCTTCGCCACATCGGCGCGGCACGGCCCGAAGGCCGCCGCCTGCTCGACGTAGGCTGCGCGCATGGCTGGTTCCTGGAGCTCGCACGGACGCAATTCGACGTCCTCGGCATCGAGCCGGACGGAGCGGTCGCACGCACGGCGACACAACGCGGCTTGCCCGTCCGGCACGGCTTCTTTCCTGACGCCCTCGCCCGGGACGAGCGTTTCGACATCATCGTATTCAACGACGTGTTCGAGCATATCCCGGGCGCGGGAAACGTGCTCGGCGCATGCCGTACCCACCTCAGGCCGGAGGGCCTCGTCGTCCTGAACCTGCCGAGCAGCCGCGGCACCTTCTACCGCCTCGCAACGCTGCTGTGCCGCGCCGGCTCCTGCGGTCCGTTCGAGCGCATGTGGCAAGTCGGCCTGCCGTCGCCGCACGTCCACTACTTCGCGCCCGCCAACCTCGCGAGGCTTCTCGCGCGGCACGGCTTCGAGCTGGCGGACAGCGGAACGCTGGCAACGCTGCGGCGGAAGGGCCTCTATACTCGCATCGCGTACGCCGATCGGCATGGAGCGGTCGCGCGGCGACTCCAGTTCCTCGCCATCGCCACGATGCTGCCCGCCCTCGCCGTGTTGCCGCGCGACATCATCTTCGCCATTGCGCGCGTCGGCGCCGGGCCGGCCTCGCGGCCCTAGACGAAGCGTGCCCGCCGCCCAGTCTCACACGATTGCGCTGCCGGCGCGATCGCGATCGTCGGAATGGCCTGGCGATCGGTATCTCCTTGCCGGCGCCCTGCTGCTCGGGACGATCGTGCTCGTGTTCCGCAGCATCGGCTTGCAGCCGGTGGTGCTCGCCGACGAATACCTGTACAGCAAGTTCGCCCGGCTCGTGCCGTTTGCCGCGGCAGCCATTCCAAGCTATCTCTATTTCGCCCTTTACAGGCTGACGAGCGTATGCGGCGACGGCTTCCTCGATTGCGCACGCGTGCTCAACGTCGCGCTGTTCATCGCGGCGGTACCGTTCGTTTTCTCCGTAGCCCGCACCATCGTGTCGCGCCAGGCGGCGACTGTCATCGCATTGGCGACGCTGGCGGGCCCCGCCAATTCCTACACGGCGTACTTCATGCCCGACGCCGCGTATTGGCTCGCTTTCTGGGTCTTTGCGTGGTACCTGCTGCGATTGCGCGATGCGGACGGACTCGAGCGATGGTGCGTCGCCGGCGTGCTGCACGGCGTCGCCGCGCTGGTCAAGCCGCATGCGCTGCTGTTCCTGCCGGCCGTCGTCGTCTACATCGTCGTCGCCGGGTGGCCGTCGGATCGATCGCTGATCGACCGCCCGCTGAAATGCGCGCTCGTGCTGGTGGCCGCTTCACTGGCGACGAAGCTCGCGGTCGGCTACGTGCTGGCCGGTGCGAGCGGACTGACGCTGTTCGGGACGCTCTATGGCGGCATCGCCCGCAACAACATGGCGGCATCGCACTATGCGCACCTCGTCGCGCTTGCGGTGCCGGTCGCCGTTCGGCATGCGCTTGTCGTCGTCGCGCTGTTCGCCGTTCCGGTCGCTGCCGGCGCGGCGTTGCTCGCAGGCTCGGCCCGCTCGCGGCAGGGGCTCGACGCCGGGTCGCGCGTCGCGCTGCTCGCCGCGCTCGTCGTCGCCAACCTGATCGCGACCACGGCGATATTCAGCGCGGCGACCGAGAACACGGCGCGACTGCACCTGCGCTACTATGATTTTGCTTTCCCGTTGCTGCTGATGCTCGGCGCGCTGGGGGCGGGTGCGGACGCGCCGCCGCGACGAGGGTGGCGCGCAGCAATCGCCGTCGTTCCCGCCGTCGCGATCGTCTGGCTGGCTGTCGCCGGGCTGCGCGGCATGCGCGGCAATCTCGTCGATTGTCCCGAATGGGCCGGGCTGCAGCCACATTCCGCGTGGCTCGTGATCGTAAGTGGGCTCGGCCTTGCCGCGCTCGCCACCTGGGTTGTCGCGCCACGCAAGGGCGCGCGCCTGTACACGTTCGTCGTCGTGCCACTCGCGGTCGTCGTCTCGACAGTGACGATCAACACGGCGATGCGGCAGCGCCTGGTTCCCGATGCCTATGACCGCGCGGGGCAGTTCGCGCGCCACTACCTCCCCGCCGACGCGCGCGGCGATGTCGTGGTCGTCGGGTCCGAGCGTGGAGAGGTCTATCGCGCGCTGTTCCACCTCGATTCGGCAGGTGCCGGCATGGCGGTCATTCCCGAGGGTGCCTCGTACGACATGGCGAACCTTCCCAGAGGACGACAATGGGCGCTGGTCGTCGGCGAACACGCACTGGTCGGCGAAATGCCGTTTGCGTTGCCGATGGACGGCTTCGTGCTCGCGCGCGCCGGGGGCCCGCTTACGCTCGACTTCCGGCAGCCGGCGTGGCCCGGCATCATCGAGTCGGCATCGGGCCTGTCGTACCCGGAGCCGTGGGGTCGCTGGTCATCGGCCGCCGCCGTCGATCTCGAGTTCGCGAGGCCGCTGCCGCGGAGGTTCGCGCTGCGCTTGCACGGACGCGCGTTCGGTCCGAACGCGGGCGCCGAAATCCGCGCAACGGTCGGCGGACACTCAGCCTCGTTCACGCTTGGCGAAGCCATCGCGGAGCGCCGCGTCGTGCTGGACAACCCGGACCGCGGGAAGCTGCTGACGATCAGCGTTCCGCATCCAACGCCGCCGAGGGATCTCGGATTGAATGCGGACGCTCGCACGATCGGGATTGGCCTCGTCGACATCGCGATCGTGCCTGAATGACGAGGCGTATCCGACGCTGAACGAAGCCGAGCGCACGATGCGCCTGTTTTTCCACCACATCATCAAGACGGCCGGCATCAGCGTCCGCAGCTTCATCGTCGACCGGCTCGGCGAGCCGAACGTGACGCCGACGCTGCGCAACGAGCTCTATCGCGATGCGATGCGCGACTACGCCCGCTTCGCGGCGATCGTCGGTCACGTGCTGGTGCGGCCGGGCGACGGGCTCGGCAGCGATCGGCTTTCGGTTGTCTTCCTCCGCGACCCGGTCGAGCGCGCGCTTTCGCAATTCTCGTTCATGCACACGACCCACACTTTCGGCAGGACGCCGCGCGCGTCGGGCATCCGCGATATCGACGAATGGCTCGACGTGCTGTCCGAGCGGGAGCGGCACGCGCTCAACGCGCAGGTCGATTCGACATGGGGCTTCGGTTGGCGCGACGCTGGCCGCGCGCCGTCGCTCGAGCAAAGGGTCAAGGCGGCGATGCGCGCGCTCGACGAGTTCGCGGTGGTGGGCCTCCAGGAGCATTTCGACGAGTCGCTCGCCATGCTCGCGGCCCGTGCCGGATGGGCGCCGCCGTCGACACCGCCGCGCACGAACGTGACGCCCAACCGGATGACGCAAGCCGCGCTGTCGGACCACGCGCGCGGCCGCTTGCGCCGCTACCTCGAGCCGGACGATGCGCTGTATCGCCACGCGCTGCAGTTGTTCGGGCGGCAGCGGTCCACCGTGACGCGTCACCTGCCGGTTGTGGCAGCGTCGGAGGGTGACGCGTCGCGGTTATCGGCCATTCTCGCCGGCGACGGCGAGGCGCGTCGCGCCGAGGCCACGCCGGACGATTCAACGCAACGCGTGCACGCGTCGGACATGACGGTCGTCGGCGCCACGATCAGGGGCGAGATCTCGGGACCCGGCGTCCTGCAGGTCGGCGAGACGGCCGTGATCGAACTTCGATTCGAGTCGCGGGT
>JAICUU010000353.1 GCA_025935675.1 Burkholderiales bacterium | reverse complement strand
TTGGCCATAAGATCTATTTTTGGTGTATCTTATGCGCCATGGCGGAGATCCTCCTGAAGATTGGCGAGCCCAGGGTGTCGTCGCCCCCTGCGCCGCAGTGGCGCGCGTTCCTCGAGCTGGGCTTCCGGCCGCTGTACGCGGGGGGGTGCGCGTGGGCGGCGATCGCGGTGGCGCTGTGGGTGTTCGCGCCGCAGTGGCTCAGCGGCTCGCTCGCCGGCGTCGCCTGGCACGCGCACGAGATGCTGTGGGGATTCGTCGCGACCATCGCCGTGGGCTTCCTGTTGACGGCCGGCGCGACGTGGACCGGCGTCAATCCGCTGAAGGGGCCCGCGCTGGGGCTGCTGGCCCTCACCTGGCTCGTCGCGCGCATCGCCTTGCTGCTGCCATGGAAGCCTGCGTTCTTCGTCGCGGTGATTTGCGAAGCCGCGTTCTTCGGCGTCGCGGCCGTGGCGCTCGGCCGCGCGATCTTCACCACGCGCAACTGGCGCAATGCCGGCGTGCCGGTGCTGGTCCTCGCACTCGGCGCCACCGACGTGCTCTATCTCGCTGCCGCGGATGGCGACTACGCGCGGCTGATGCGCCATTTCGAGGCGGGCATCGTCGCGATGGCCGTCGTCGCGCTGCTCGTGGCGCGACGCGTGATCCCCTTCTTCGCCATGCGCGCGGTGCAGGGCCTCGAGATTCCGATGGCGACGCGCAGCGGCCAGGTGGCGGTCGCCGCGGGCGTGCTTGCAATCGTGTTCGCCGCGATCGGCGCGCCGATGGGGCTCGGCGTGGCGCTCGCCGTCGCCGGCGCGATCTGCGTCGGCCAGGTCATCGCATGGCAGCCGTGGCGCGTGCGCAACGCGCCGCTGTTGTGGATCCTGTATACCGGCTATGCGCTGCTCGGCGCCGGCCTGATCGTCGCCGCCGTGCGCGTCTCGGGCATCGTCGAGCTGCGCGCCGCGTGGCCTGTGCACGTCATCGGCGTCGGCGGGTTCGGCGTGCTCATCATCGGCATGGTGACGCGCACCGCGCTCGGCCATCTCGGCCGCCCGCTGCGCACCGATCGGATGATGGTCTTGACCTTCGCGCTCGTGATCGCGGCGGCCGCGCTGCGCATCGCCGCGCTGCTGCCGTCGTCCTTCGCGATGCCGCTGCTGCACGCGTCCGCGTGCGCATGGGTGGTCGCGTTCGCGCTCTACGTGTGGCGCTTCGTGCCGATGCTGATCCGCCCGCGCATCGCCGCGCCGGCGCCGCCACCCAACGCGGCGCGCAGCGCGACGATCCGGATCGGCACGTAAGTCGCGCCGCGCGCTACGCCGGCGCGTTCGCGAACCGGCCCGCCTGGTAGTCGCGAATGGCGGTGTGAATCTCGTCCTGCGTGTTCATCACGAACGGCCCGTACTGCGCGATCGGCTCGCCGAGCGGCTTGCCGGCGATCACCAGCACGCGCGCATCGGACGTGGCGCGCATCATCACGCCGTCGGCCTCGCCACCGTTGGCGAGGATCGCCATCCGTTGCGCCGGCACCGCCGTGCCGGCGATGTCGACGGCGCCGCGAAAAACGTAGACGAATGCGTTGTGCGTGGCCGGCAACGCCTGCGCGAACGCAGCACCGGCCGGAATCGTGACGTCGAGGTAAACGGGCTCCGTCGCCTCGCGCTGCATCGCGCCGGCGACGCCCTGGCTCGTGCCGGCGATGACGCGCAGCTTCACGCCCGCCGCCGTCGTCGCCTCGGGAATCTCCGCGCTCTGGATGTCGCGGTACCACGGCGCGCGCATCTTGTCCTTCGCCGGCAGGTTGAGCCAGAGCTGGAAGCCTTCCATCGTACCGTCCTCCTGCTCGGGAAGCTCCGAATGGATGACGCCGCTGCCCGCGGTCATCCATTGCACGCCGCCGTTCTGCAGCAGGCCCTCGTGGCCGGCGCTGTCGCGATGGCGCATGCGCCCGGCGATCATGTACGTGATCGTCTCGAAGCCGCGATGCGGGTGATCGGGAAAGCCGCCGATGTAGTCGCGCGGGTCGTCGGTGCCGAAGGCATCGAGCATCAGGAACGGGTCGAGCCGGCGTTGCAGCGGCTGCGTCAACACGCGTGTGAGCTTGACGCCGGCGCCGTCCGACGTTGGGGTACCCACGACCACGCGCTCGACGGCGCGCGGCCGCGTCACGGCATCGATGCGATCGCTGGAAAGTGTCGTCATGTCGGGTCTCCTCGAGGGCGGCGCGGGGCCCGCCGCCTGGTGATGGGGCGGCTCGCGGCCGCCGATCCGATGCATATGGGGGCGGCAAGCGCGTGCGGAAGCCCCTCGCGGTCGCGGTCGCGATGGCGATGGCGGCCGCGCAAGCGATGCGGTGCGCGGGCCGGCAGGCGCCGCGCGTTGCGCTCGGCGCCCATGTGTGGCCGGCAGGCGCCGCGCGTTGCGCTCGGCGCGCAGGCGCGGCCGGCGGACGCGGCGT
>JAICUU010000230.1 GCA_025935675.1 Burkholderiales bacterium | reverse complement strand
GTGACGATGGACTGGGCCGCCGACAAGGCCGACATCTTCGTCACCGCCACCGGCAACATCGACGTGATCCGCCTCGAGCACATGCGCCGCATGAAGCACAACGCGATCGTCTGCAACATCGGCCACTTCGACAACGAGATCGACGTCGCGGGGCTGAAGCAGTTTCCCTGGGAGAACATCAAGCCGCAGGTCGACCACGTGATCTTCCCCGACGGCAAGCGCATCATCCTGCTCGCCGAGGGGCGCCTCGTGAACCTCGGCTGCGCGACCGGCCACCCGTCGTACGTGATGAGCTCGTCGTTCGCCAACCAGGTGCTCGCGCAGGTCGAGCTGTGGCAGGACGCCAACGCGTCCGCCAAGCGCTATCCGGTCGGCGTCTACGTGCTGCCGAAGCACCTCGACGAGAAGGTCGCGCGGCTGCAGCTGTCCACCCTCGGCGCGGAGCTGACACCGCTCTCCGACGCTCAGGCGCGCTACCTCGGCGTCGACGCGCAGGGACCGTACAAGGGCGACAGCTACCGGTACTGACCTCGGAAGGAAGCTCCGATGCGCCTCATCCTCGCCTGGATCATCAACGCCGTCGCGCTGTTCGTGCTGCCGTACGTGTTCCCGTGGGTCAGGATCGACGACCCGATGACCGCGGTCGTCGCGGCGCTGGTGCTCGGCCTCGTCAACACGCTGATCCGGCCGATCCTCGTGATCCTGACGCTGCCGGTGACGCTGATCACGCTCGGGCTCTTCATCTTCGTGATCAACGGCCTTTTGTTCTGGGCCGTCGCGCACTGGGTCAGCGGCTTCCACGTGGCCGGCTTCTGGGCGGCGGTGTTCGGCGCGATCGTGTACAGCATCATCTCGTGGGCGCTGTCGTCGATCCTGTTGCGCGCGCACCGGTGAGCCGGCAGGCCGGCGAGGCCGGGCGCGCGCCCGCGGCCGCGTTCAGCCTCGAGTTCTTTCCGCCGCGCAGCCCGGAGGGCGTGGCCAAGCTCGCCGCGGTGCGCGAGGCGCTGAAGGCGCTCGCGCCCGAGTTCTGCTCGGTGACGTTCGGCGCGGGCGGTTCGACGCGCGAGGGCACGCTCGAGACGGTGCTGGCGTTCCGCGGCGACGGATTCGTCGCGGCGCCGCACCTGTCGTGCATCGGCGGCACGCGCGAGGCGATCCGCGCGGTGCTCGATCAATACCGCGCGCACGACATTCACCACCTCGTCGCGCTGCGCGGCGACGCGCCGTCGGGCAGCGTCGAGGCGGGCGCGTTCCGCTACGCGAGCGAGCTCGTCGCGTTCATCCGCGCCGAGACCGGCGACTGGTTCCGCATCGACGTCGCCGCCTACCCGGAGATGCATCCGCAGGCGAAGAGCCCGCATGACGACCTCGCGCACTTCAAGCGCAAGGTGGACGCCGGCGCCGACAACGCGATCACCCAGTACTTCTTCAATGACGAGGCGTACTGGCGCTTCGTCGACGAGGCGCGCAACGCCGGCATCGAGGTGCCGATCATCCCGGGGATCATGCCGATCGCGAGCGCGTCGGGGCTCGCGCGCTTTTCCGACAACTGCGGCGCCGACATCCCGCGCTGGATCCGTCGCCGGCTCGAAAGCTACGGCGACGACGCGAAGTCGATCCGCGCGTTCGGCCTCGACGTCGTCACCGCGCTGTGCGAGCGGCTGCTCGCGCGCGGCGCGCCGGGCCTGCATTTCTACACGCTCAACCAGGCGGCGCTGACCGCCGAGATCGTGCAGCGCCTTGGCCTCGCGCCAGCGGCGCCACGGCGCTGAGGCGCACCGCAGCGCGAGGCCGCGCCGACCGCGGGAATCCCCGCGGCGCGCCCGCGCGATCAGCGCTTGCGCGAATACGACACGAGCTCGACCGTCGAGTGCTGCGCGCGCACCGCGACGGCGTCGATGCCGCCCTTCTCGTAGTACTGCGCCTCCTTGTCCTCGCGCACCATCGCGCCCGCTGCCGGCGCGTACCAGATGCCGTAGTTGCAGTCAGTGGGCCAGCGCCAGAATTCCTCGTCATCCATCCGCATCAGCACGTTGACGAACAACGCGTCGAACGTGCCGGCCGGCACGGTGATCGATTTCCAGCTGCCGACCCGTGCGAAGTAGTTGAACGTCCCGCGTTTCTTCGTCGCCTCGTTGACGTTGTCGACGAACTGGTTCCACGTCGAACCCGGTGTCAGCGGGAACTTGTAGCGCTCGAGCGGCGTGATGAAGCTCCGCGTCTCGAGGTCCATCGCGGTGCCCGTTCTCACGACGCCGGGCGCGGCCCAGGTCTCCGTGCGCACGACGTCGATCGTGGGCCCCTTGGCGACGACCTTGACGGTCCAGCCATCGGCGCCGTGCGCGACGATCTCGTGCGTCTCGTCCCACACGACGGGCAGCCGGAAGCCGTCGACGAAGTGCCATGTCCAGCGGTCGCCGACCGCGAGGTCGGGTGCGGGCGCCGGCGGGCCTTCCGCGCCGATGATGCCGAGCGGGCTCGTCGCACAGCCCGCCAGCAGCGCGGCGAGCCCTCCCACCACGTCGCGTCGTCGGGGTTCGAATCGAGTCATGTCGCCCTGCCTTTCTCGAGACGGGGAAACCGATGCTGCGATCGCCTACTTTACGCCGGTCATCGTGATGCCGGCGATGAACTGCCGGCGCGCCACGAGGAACGCGATGACCAGCGGTGCCGTGAGGATCGTCGCCGCCGCCGTCAGCGCGCCGTAGTTCGAGCCGGTCTCGGCGTCGGCGAAGAACATCATGCCGAGCGGCGGCGGCGCGAGGTTCGCGTCGGAGATGACGATCAGCGGCCAGTACAGGTCGTTCCAGTGCGCGACGAACGAGAACACGGCGAACGCGGCGATCGCCGGCACCGCGCTCGGCGTGACGATCCGCCAGACGATCTCGAGCTCGCCCATGCCGTCGAGGCGCGCCGCGTGGATGATGTCGTCGGGGAAGCCCTTGAAGAACTGGCGCAGCAGGAAGATCGCGAACACCGACAGGAAGAACGGGAACATCATCGACAGGTAGGTGTTGAGGAAGCCGACCTTGGCGATCGCGATGTAGAGCGGCAGCGCCGGCACCTGCACGGGAATCGCCAGCGCGAGGAGCGTCAGCACGAAGAGCGCGCGCCGGCCGGGGAAGCGCAGCTTGGCGAGCGCATAGGCGCAGGGGATCGCCGTCAGGAGCTGCACGCACAGGATGCCGGCGCAGACGATGAGGCCGTTGAGCGCGAAGCGCAGAAGCGGCGCCGACGTGAGCGCGTGGCGGTAGTTGTCGACCGCGTTGAAGTGGTGCGGCCACAGCCGCAGCGTCGCGGTGAAGATCTCGTCGGGCGGCTTGATCGAGGTCACGAGCATCCACAGGAACGGCAGCAGCACGAACGCCGCGCCGGTCAGCAGCACGGCATGCACGACGACGAGGCTCGCCACGCGGCGCAGCGTCGCGGCGAGCGGCGACCGGGGCGCCACCACTGCGGCCGCGCCCGCGCGCCCGCGCACCGTCGCGGCGCCCTGCGCCGGCGTCCCAGCTGCGCGAACAGGGTCGAGGCGCGTATTCATCCGTAGTGGACCCGCCGGTCGAGCGTGAACGTCTGGATCACCGAGAACACCAGGATGAACGCCAGGAACACGACGGTCAGCGCCGCGGCGTAGGCCGAGTGGAAGTACTGGAAGCCCTCGAGGTAGATCGAGTAGAGCAGCACCTCCGACGAGCCCATCGGGCCGCCATGCGTCATCACCGCGACGGTGTCGAACACCTTGAACGCGGTGATCGAGGAGGTGACGATGACGAACATCAGCGTGGGTCCCAGCATCGGCCAGGTGATCGTCAGGAAGCGGTCGACGGGGTTCGCGCAGCCGTCGATCTCGGCCGCCTCGTAGAGGTCCTTGGGAATCGCCGTCAGCCCGGCGAGGAACAGCACCATGTTGAAGCCGACGAGGTGCCAGATGCCGATCATCGCGAGCGTCGGCAGCGCGAGCGACGGGTCGGACAGGAACGCGCGTGGCGCGATGCCGACGACGCCGAGCAGCGCGTTGATCGGGCCGAGCTTCGGGTGCAGCAGGAACGTCCACACGGTGGCCATCGCGATCAGCGTCGACGTCACCGGCAGGAAGTAGGCGACCTCGTAGAAGCCGCGCGTGCGCTTGCGGCCGTGCACGAGGATCGCGACCAGCAGCGCGAGCCCGACGCCGAGCGGCAGCACGATCGCGACGTAGAGGAGGGTGTTCCACAGCGAGCGGCGGAACACCGGGTCGTGCAGCGCCTTGGTGAAATTGGCGAGGCCGACGAACTTGAAGTCGAGGTTGCCGAGGTCGTAGTCGGTGAACGACATCAGCACCAGCACGGCGAGCGGCGCAAGGCACACGGTGACGAGCAGGAGCGTCGCCGGCGTCGCGAAGCCGATGCCGGTCAGCTTCTCGAGGCGCAGCCGCCGCCGCGCGGCCTTCTGCGCGAGCGTTTCCTCGGCGAGCGTCGTCATGGCCGTGATGTCACGAGGCGATCGCGGCGGCGGCGCCGGCGCTCGCGCGCGCGGCAGCCTCGATGCGCGCGCCGTCGGCGTCGAACAGGTGGCAGGCCTGCGGCAGGAAGGCGAGGTCGATCGCGCCTTCGGGCGGCGGCCGGTCGCCGGCGGCGATGCGCGCGGCGACGATCACGCCGTCGAGGCCGTCGACGTCGCAGTGCAGCAGCCATTCGGCGCCGAGGTTTTCCGCCCGGCGCACGTGCGCGCCGATGACGACCTCGCCGGCGCCCGACGCGGCGCCGCGGGGCCGCGGCGCCACCGCCTCGGGCCGCAGGCACACGCTGATGCGGCTTCCCGGCGCCAGCGGCGCGCGCACGGGTACCGCGACACCGGCGACGGCGACGCGGCCGCCCGCGTCGACGATGCCCGGCAGCACGTTGATCGCCGGCGAGCCGATGAACTGCGCGACCTTGAGCGTGGCCGGCCGCGTGTAGAGCTCGGTCGGCGTGCCGAGCTGCAGGATGCGGCCGGCGTCCATCATCGCCACGCGATCCGACATCGTCATCGCCTCGACCTGGTCGTGCGTCACGTAGACGAAGGTCGTCGCGAGCCGCATGTGCAGCTCGGCGAGCTCGCTCCTCATGTGCACGCGCAGCTTGGCGTCGAGGTTGGACAACGGCTCGTCCATCAGGAACACGTCGGGGTGGCGCACCATCGCGCGGCCGAGCGCGACACGCTGGCGCTGGCCGCCCGACAGCTGCGCGGGCTTGCGCGCCAGCAGCGCCTCGATCTGCAGCTG
>JAICUU010000152.1 GCA_025935675.1 Burkholderiales bacterium | reverse complement strand
TGGAACACGTTCTTTGCCAGATCAACTCCAATCGTCGTAATCTTCATAGCGGTCGCCTCCTCTCGTGTGAGTGGTCTTCTCACAATTTCCACTCTGGCACCTCGATGCCGTATCGGGAAGGGGGCGACCATCCCATTAGTATTGACGGAGCACCGAGGTGCGCCGCCGGCCCGGCGGTGTGTCAAGGCTGGATCCCCGCCTTCGCGGGAATGACGTCGTAACCTAGGCGGGCTCCGCCATCGGCTCGACCTCGCGCAGCGCGTCGTCGAGCACTGCGATGCCGCGGTCCTGCGCGCGCCGCGCGTCGGACAGCACCTGCCGGAAGCGCCGGCCGCCAGGCTGGCCGAGGTAAAGCCCGAGGATATGCCGCGTCATTGCGCGAAGCGGGACGCCGCGCGCGATCTGCCGCGCGGCGTACGCGCGGAATTCCATCAGCGCCTCGGCGCGCGTCACCACGGGCGGCTCGGCATCGAACAGCCGCGGATCGGCCTGCTGCAGCGTCCACGGGTCGTGATAGGCGAGCCGGCCGATCATCGCGCCGTCGACCGCGTCGAGCTCGCGATCGATCGCGCGCCAGTCGTTCAATCCGCCGTTGGTGACGAACGTGCGCCCGGGGAAATCCTGCGCGAGCCGGTGCACGACGTCGTAGCGCAGCGGCGGAACTTCGCGGTTCTCCTTGGGCGACAGTCCCTTCAGCACGGCGTTGCGCGCATGCACGATGAACACGTCGCAGCCGGCCGCAGCGACGGTGCCGACGAAGTCACGGACGAAGTCGTACGATAGGCCGTCGTCGAGGCCGATGCGATGCTTGACGGTCACCGGCAGCGACACCGCATCGCGCATCGCCGCGACGCAGCGCCCGACCAGCGCCGGCTCGGCCATCAGGCACGCGCCGAAGCTGCCGGTCTGCACGCGCTCCGACGGACACCCGCAATTGAGGTTGATCTCGTCGTAGCCCCAGCGCTCGCCGAGGCGCGCGGCGTGCGCGAGTAACGCCGGATCGCTGCCGCCCAACTGCAGCGCTAGCGGATGCTCGGCGGGATCGAAGTCGAGATGCCGCGGCACGTCGCCATGCGCAAGCGCCGGGGCGGTGATCATCTCCGTGTAGAGCCGCGTGTGCCGCGTCAGCAGCCGGTGGAAGTACCGGCAATGACGGTCGGTCCAGTCCATCATCGGGGCGCAGCAGAATCGCCAACGCGAGTCGGTCATGTGGCGATTGCTTCCGATCTGGCGTGCACGGCCTCGTTTCCGATTCCGCAAGCTACGACGATTCAGGCGGATCGGCTTTTCAATTCGCGATCGATTGTTCGTCGTGGCTCGCGATTCGCGCGCACGCCCGGCCGAGCGAGCTCCGTGACGCGCGCACCTCGCAAAGGCTCCCCGCCGAGGTGGCGCTTCATCTCCCGCACGCCCTTCACCCGCTGAGCGAAATGAACCTCATCCATCCTTGAACCCTTTCCCACACCTGTCTACACTAGTCCGGAGAGCGTCCGCATTCGACATCAACCATCTTGAGGCGAAGCTCCTGTTTGTGTGCTTCCGCTCTCGCTTGGTCCATCAATTCGCTTGGATCATATCCCGTATTCAAATTCCCCCGATCATTCCTAAGAGATGGACGGCACGACATGTTGCATTCATCAAGATTGCTTCCGCTGCGGTCGTTCGCACTCCTGACCGCCTTGGCGATCGCGCTCCTCGCGACCGGGCTGGCGGGCGCCGCGCCTCGCGCGCCCAAGCCTGTCGACGAGAAGGAGTTGCTTGGCCTCGGCTTCAAGGTGCTGACGGCGCAGACCAACGCGCAATCCGATTGGATTCGTACCTGCGCGCCGAATCAGATACGCGCCATGCAACGCACCGGCAAGAAGTTTTTCATCTACCCGGACGCCGCCAACAATCGGGTGTTCGTGGGTGGCCCGATCCAGTACGACGCCTATCTGAAGCTCCACCCCGGCGACCAAGACCGGATGCGACGGGCCGCTGCCGATGCCAGCGCGTACCGCGCCAAGCAGGCCAGGTCGATGGGTGAGGCCACTGCCCGCGACGAGAGCGATCCCTTGCTGGGGTCGGGATACGCGTGGTCGGACTTTTTCGGCGGGTAGGTGACGCTTCGGTCGAATCCGGCCCTGCTCAGCATCGGAGACACGCAATGACCGCCCCGCCCGAACGCCCACCCCTTCCCGATCGACTCTCGGTCGATCCGCGTAGCCCGCATCACCTGCCGGCGGCGTTCGAGCACGACATTGGCATTCGGCTCAACGACCAGGAGCGCAGGGATGTCGAGGAATATTGCATCAGCGAGGGTTGGGTGAAGGTTGCGGCAGGCAAAGCCCTGGATCGCCGCGGCCGCCCGCTGCTGATCAAGCTCAAGGGAAAGGTTGAGGCGTTCTACCGCTGAGGAGTCACGGATTGGCACGGCATCGCGCCCTCCTTCATGGTTGGAGCAGCGTCTTGATCGCGCGACGCTCGTCCATCGCACGATAGCCTTCGGCGACCTGATCGAGCGGCAGCGTGAGGTCGAAGACCTTGCCCGGATCCATCTTCCCGTCCTCGACGAGGTCGATCAACTTGGGAAGGAAGCGCCGTACGGGCGCCGGGCCGCCATGCAGGTGAACATGCCTGTAGAAGAGTTGCTGGCCTTCGAACGTCACGCCGTGCGGAACGCCGACGTACGAGACATAGCCACCCCGCCGCGCCGACCCGATCGCCTGCGACATCGAAGCCTGCGTGCCCACGCACTCCATGACGGAATCGGCGCCGATCCCGCGCGTGAGGTCCTTGACACGCGCGATGCCCTCCTCGCCGCGCTCGGCCACGACGTCGGTCGCCCCAAATTTTTTCGCCAGCTTCTGGCGAGCCTCGTGACGACTCATGACGATGATGCGCTCGGCGCCCAGCATCTTCGACGACAGCACTGCCAGCAGTCCGACGGCGCCATCGCCGACGACCACTGCGGTCTTGCCCGGACCGACGTTCGCGGCATCCGCGGCGAACCATCCGGTGCCCATCACGTCGGACAACGTCAGCATGCTCGGGATCATGCCGGCTGAGGGCGTGCCCGACGTCGGCACGAGCGTGCCGTCGGCAAGCGGAACCCGAAGCATCGGCGCCTGCGCGGTGTTGAAGAATCCGCCGTGGATGCAGCCCGATTGATAGCCCGCCTTGCAATTCGAACAGGTGTTGTCGGAGTAGGCGAACGCGCCAATGACGAATTGGCCACGACCGACGCCTTTCACCGCGCTGCCGACCTCCTCGACGATGCCGCAATACTCGTGACCCATCGTCGTCGGGCCTTTGATCGGATTCTCTCCGCGATAGGGCCACAGGTCGGAGCCGCACACGCAAGTCGCGGACATGCGGATCAATGCGTCGGTCGGCTGCTCGATCTTCGGATCGGCACGCTCGTCGATACGGACGTCGTAGGGTGCATACAGGACTGCTGCTTTCATTGTCGTCTCCTTGCTTCGCTGCGGGTGCGCTCGGCCTTGTAGTCGAATGATTCATCCCATTCGAGCTCGCCCATTGGCCAAGATCCCGCCAACAATCGTTCGCCCTCCGATTCGAACGCCAAGCCTGCCTCGGCCGCAATCGCCTCGTGCAGACAGCGGCCGGCGAACGCGAGCACGCCGGCGCGCAAGCCCGCATCCTCGGCGAGCGCACGCGCGAGGCCCTTCGCGGCGATCGCCCGCACAAACGGTGTCACCGCGGCCGAGATCGCCGCGGTCGCTTCGCGCGGCATCGCCGACGGCATGTTCGGCACCGCGTAGTGGAGGACACCCTCCTCGACATAGGTAGGCACGTCATGGCTCGTCGCGCGCGAGGTCTCGGCGACGCCGCCCTCCTCGATCGCGATGTCGACGATCATCGCGCCGCGCTTCATCCGCGCCACGAGCGCGCGCGGCAGGAGCTTGGGCGCGCGCTCGCCCGCGGTGAACGCGGCGCCGACGACGAGGTCGGCGGTGAGTGCTGCACGCTCGATCGCCGCCGGGATCGCCGTTGCGCGACGCAATTGCGTGACGCGCGCACCCGCCGCGCGTGCCGCATCGGCGGCGGCGTTGCCGGCGTGGCCGGCGCCGAGCACCAGCACGTCGGCAGGCGCGCGTCCCTGCGCGTCGATGGCGACGTCGAGTGCCATCCGCCCGGCAATGACCGACATCGGCGCGAGGAGCGGGAAGCCTCCCTGCGCATCGCGCACGGCCTCCCAGGCGATTGCCGTGATGCCGCTCGCGACGACCGAGCGTGCGCGCTCGGGATGGCCGGCGAGGTGATGGAATCCGAACACCGCGTGCCCGGCAGCCACGCGCGCGATCTCGGCCGGCTGCAGCTCCTTCACCTTGACGACGAGCCCGCACTCGAAGACGCGGTCGGCGTCGACGATGCGCGCGCCCGCACGCCGATAGTCGTCGTCGGCGTGACCGGTGCCCGCGCCGGCACCCGCCGCGACGCAAACGTCATGGCCATCGCGGACGAGCGCGGCCACGTCGCCCGGCACGAGCGCGATGCGGCGCTCGCCCGGCTTCGTCTCGCGTGCGACGCCGATCTTCACGGCAACCGCCGTTGACTGCGATGGATCGCGATGCTCGACATGCGGTCTCGAAATTGCGCGAACGCCCATTGTGAACCACGCCGGCGTCGCGCCGCCTGCGCCCCTCGCAAAGCGATCGCATACCGCAGCGTTGCCCTTGGCGCAGCGCTCGTTTTCCCCCATCGAACATGGCGTCGCCGCCAATTTGCTACCCTTGGATTGCGGCGCGCCTGCGACGAGCGCGCCGGCCGACCTTACGCCGGCCCCACCGGCGGCGCGCAACGACACGCCACGCGGTTCGCCAAGCCGCCTTTCAGAACAGGAACGACACCATGTCCCCCGATTCCCGCGTTTCCGACCGACCCGCACTGCGCGACGCTGCGCTCTTCCGCGAAGCCTGTTTCGTCAATGGCCAATGGCGCGGCGCCGACAACGGCACGACGTTCGCCGTCGACAATCCGGCGAGCGGTGCGACGGTCGGCAATGTGCCGAACTGCGGCGCCGCCGAGACGCGCGCGGCGATCGACGCTGCCGCGGTGGCTTTTCCCGCATGGCGCGCGAAGACGGCGCGCGAGCGCGCGCAGATCCTCCGCAAGTGGGCCGAGCTGCAGCTCGCGCACATCGACGATCTCGCGCTCATCCTCACCACCGAGCAGGGCAAGCCGCTCACCGAGTCGAAAGGCGAGCTCAACTCGGGCGCCGCGTACGTCGAATGGTTCGCCGAGGAAGCGCGGCGCATCTACGGCGACGTCATCCCGACGGTCGCCGCCGACCGCCGTCTCCTCGTCGTCAAGGAGCCGGTCGGCGTGTGCGGCGCGATCACGCCGTGGAATTTCCCGAGCTCGATGATCACGCGCAAGGTCGCGCCAGCGCTCGCCGCCGGCTGCACGGTGGTGATCAAGCCCGCGGAGGCGACGCCGTTCTCGGCGCTGGCGCTCGCCGAGCTCGCGCAGCGCGCGGGCTTTCCGCCGGGCGTGCTCAACGTCATCACAGGTGACGCGGCGGCGATCGGCGGCGAGCTCTGCGCCAATCCCACCGTGCGCAAGCTCTCGTTCACCGGCTCGACGGAAGTCGGCCGCATCCTGATGCGCCAGGTCGCGCCGACGATCAAGAAGCTGTCGCTCGAGCTCGGCGGCAACGCGCCGTTCATCGTGTTCGACGACGCCGACCTCGACGCCGCGGCCGACGGCGCGATCGTGTCGAAGTTCCGCAATGCCGGGCAGACCTGCGTCTGCGCGAATCGCCTGTTCGTGCAGGACGCCGTCTACGACGCGTTCGCCGAGAAGCTCAAGGCGCGCGTGCAGAAGCTCAAGGTCGGCGTCGGCAGCGAGCCCGGTGTCGACCAGGGCCCGCTCATCAACCGCGAGGCGCTCGACAAGGTCGAGGATCACATCGCCGACGCGTCGTCGCAGGGCGCCAAGGTTCTCGTCGGCGGCAAGCGCGCGAAGCAGGGCGGCACGTTCTACGAGCCCACGGTGCTGATCGACGTCACCCCGGAGATGAAGATCTTCCGCGAGGAAACGTTCGGCCCGGTGGCGCCCCTGATCCGCTTCCGCGACGAGGCCGAGGCGGTCGAGCTCGCCAACCGCACCGAGTTCGGCCTCGCCTCGTATTTCTATGCGCGCGACATCGGCCGCATTTTCCGCGTCGCCGAGGGGCTCGAATACGGGATGGTCGGCATCAACACCGGGTTCCTGACGACCGAGGTGGCGCCATTTGGCGGCGTCAAGCAGTCGGGCCTCGGCCGCGAAGGCTCGAAGTACGGCATCGACGAGTACGTCGAGATCAAGTACATGTGCCTCGGCGGCATCGGCGGCTAGCAGCCGTCGTCCCCGCGAAAGCGGGGACCCAGCGGTGGCGGTGGCGTGGGGACGCGTTTCGCACACCACGTGACGTCAATGCTGGATTCCCGCTTTCGCGGGAATGACGGCCTGTCACGACGGATCGGCTAGCGGATTCCCCACGCCAGCGCGTCGCGTTCGTCGATGACGAGCGTCGACTCGGCGGTCACGAACGCCGTGCCGGCGATCGTCGGCGCGATCGTGCCGGCGGCGCGGTCGCGCCACGCGTAGCGGCCCTCGAACGTCGTGCCGAGGATGCTCTCCTGGATCCACGGCGCGCCCTCCGCGAGCTTGCCGTCGGCGGCGAGGCAAGCGAGCTTCGCGCTCGTCCCGGTGCCGCACGGCGAGCGGTCGTACGCGCCGCCCGGGCACAGCACGAAGTTGCGCGCATCGCCCCCGCCCTGCGGCGGCCCGAAGAGCTCGACATGGTCGACGTCGGGATGCCCGGCGGCGTTGAGCGCCGCGCGGATCGCGCGGCAGCGTGCGGTCAACGCCGGCACGTCTGCGAGCGACAGCTCGAGCGCGCCCGCGTCGACGAGGTAGAACCAGTTGCCGCCCCAGGCGATGTCGCCGGTCACGGGGCCGATCGCTGGCACGTCGATGCGCACGTCGCGAAACACCCGGCGGCTCGCGACGTTGTCGACGCGCACGCGGTTGCCGGGCTCGAGCGTCGCCGTGACGAGACCCACCGGCGTCTCGACCCGGTGCACGCCCGGGCCGATGCGGCCGAGGAACGCGAGCGTCACCACGAGGCCGATCGTGCCGTGCCCGCACATGCCGATCGGACCGACGTTGTTGAAGAAGAACACGCCGGCGGCGCAGGCCGGATCGTCTGGCTCGACGAGCATCGCGCCGACGATCGCATCGGTACCGCGCGGCTCGTTGACGATCGCGGAGCGGAACCGGTCGAACTCGCGGTGAAACCGGTCGCGGCGGGCGGCGAGCGGCCCGCCGCCGAGGTCGGGGCCGCCGGACACCACCACCCGGGTCGGCTCGCCGCCGGTATGCGAATCGATCGCGCGCAATCGCAGCATGGCGCCGGCCATGATACCGACAGTCGTGCAATCGCCACGGAAACGCCGCTGCCGCCGCGTTCATCCAATGCCTTGACCGCCTTCGTCGCCCGGCAGACAGTGGGTGGCGCCGGCGGCTCTGGCGCGGCGCAGCGTGGCCCGGCCGGCCGGCGTCGACCCACCCATGGCGCAATAACTCAAAGGAACATCATGGAACCCCTTCTGATGATGAAAACGTCGTTAGTGCTCCTGGCGATCGCGGCGCTTGGCGGTCTCACGATGGCCGGCATGCGCTTCGCCGGCACGCCGCGGCCGCCGACGGCGCTCGCGATGCTGCACGGCTTCCTGGCCGGGGCTGCCGTGACGCTGCTTTTGTACGCGTACTTCACCGTCGGCCTGCCGTCGCTCGCGGCGTGGGCGACGCTGCTCTTCATCATCGCGGCGCTGGGCGGCGTGTACCTCAACCTCAACTACCACTGGAAGCTGCAGCCGCTGCCGATCAACATCATGATCGTGCACGCCGTTGTTGCCGTGCTCGGCTTCGTGCTGTTGCTGGTTGCCGTGATGCGCTGACGCCCTCACCCCAACCCTCTTCCGCGAGCGGGAGAGGGAGCTTCAACAGCACGCGGGCGGCACGATCGGCGCGTGCAGCGCGCGTCGCCGCGCCACGGCGAAGGGGCGCTCGCCGGTCGCCGCTTTCCCGGGCGTGCGCTCGCCAGGCGTGACTTCGGCCAGCATGCCATCGAGCGGCCGGTACGGATCCT
>JAICUU010000387.1 GCA_025935675.1 Burkholderiales bacterium | reverse complement strand
CCTGCCCAAGCTCGTCGCCGTCGCCGCCAACGCGCACCCGACGCTGGCGCTGACACTCGCAGAGCCCATCGGCGAGGCCGCATCGGTGCAGGACGCGATCGCCGCGGCGTCGCTCGCCGCCGCGTTCGGCCCGCTCGACGACGGGCGGTAACGCCATCCGCGATCGTCGTCACGGGCCCGACGGTCTCACAATGACGTCGAGTCCCAAATCACTATTTATCTTTAATAACAATGTAATGCGTATGATAGCTAACATTACACTTGCAATTTCGGCGGCGCGCTGATGGAGCCATCCGCCGCAATCGACGAGCCGCAGCGGGCGGCGCTCGCCATCCTGCGGCCGATCGTCGTGGCCATCTTCATCGGCTTCCTGATGACGGGACTGCCGATCGCGGTGATCCCACTGCAGGTGAGCCATGCGCTCGGTTTCGGGCCGGTCGTCGTCGGCGCCATCGTCGGTGCACAGTTCGTCGCGTCGCTGGCGTCGCGGCCGCTGGCGGGCCGGTTGTCCGACGGTCGCGGCGCCAAGGTCGCGGTCGTCACCGGATTCACGTCGGCGGCCGTGGCCGGCGCGCTGTACATCGTGTCGCTGCTCTTCACCGGCATCCCGCTCGTCGCGCTCGGCGTTCTCGCGCTGGCGCGCGTGGCGCTCGGCGCCGCCGAGAGCCTCGTCGCCACCGGCTCGCTGGCGTGGGGCGTCGCGCGGCTCGGGCCGGCGCGCGCGGGGATCGTCATGGTATGGGTCGGCAACGCGATCTTCGCCGCGCTGGCGATCGGCGCGCCGCTCGGCGGTGTGCTGTACCAGCGCTGGGGATTCGCCGCGGTCGGCGTCGCCGCGCTCGCGGTGCCGCTGGCCGCGCTCGTGATCCTGCGGGGCATTCCGAACGTGAGGCCGGTCAGCGGCGCGCGCGTCCCGTTCGTGGCGGTGCTTCGGCGTGTCGCGCTGCCCGGATTCGGACTCGCGCTGTCGAGCGTGGGCTTCGGGACGATCACGGCGTTCGTCGCGCTGCTCTTCGTCGCGCGCCAATGGGCGCATCCCGCCTTGGCGTTTACGGCATTCGGCATCGCCTTCATCGCCGCGCGTCTCCGGTTCGGCGAGCTGCCCGACCGCATCGGCGGCGCCCGCGTCGCGCTGGCGGCGGTCGCCGTCGGCGCGATCGGGCAGGGGATGATCGCCCTGGCCGCCTCGCCGCTCGTTGCCACGCTGGGGGCCGCGCTGTCCGGCGCCGGCTACTCGCTGGCATTCCCCGCGTTCGGCGTCGAGGCGGTGCGGCGCGCGCCCGCCCAAGCCCGCGGCGCGGCGATGGGCGCCTACATCATGTTCCTCGACGTCGCGCTGGGCTTCACCGGGCCGGCCGCGGGCTACGTCGTCGGCGTCGCCGGCTACCCGACGATGTACCTCGCATCGGCGGCGGTGATGCTCGCATCGTTGGCGGTTGCGTGGATCCTGTTGAGGGAAGCCGTGTCGCAACCGCTACCGAAAATGTCGTGAGACGATCGAATTGGCTCGCATCCCGATCCCCGCGACCCCCTGTCTTTTCTTGGACGACCCTGGAGGCCGGCGGGCGTGGCAAACGGCGCCCTCGGACGTCGCTAAGCGAGGCGACGTCAAATCGAAGTGCTCGGTTCACTTGGGCATTTCTCCGTTGGGCATTTCTCCGTTGGGTCATTTTTTACATAATATAAATTATGCGAAGTAACGGGACCGGCAACCCGCCGCCGCACTATCGCCAGGCGCTCGACCTCTACCTGGCCGGCCGGCTGCGCGACACCATGAACGCCTGCCTCGCGAGGCTGCAATTCGCTGCGG
>JAICUU010000350.1 GCA_025935675.1 Burkholderiales bacterium | reverse complement strand
TCGGCCAGTCGAGCACGATGTCGTTGCCGCGGCCGCGCCCCACGACATGCCAGCGGTCGTCGCCGCTCGCCTTGGCGTAGACCGTCGCGTTGGTGAGGTCGACGGGGCCCTCGAAGCGCAGCGCGAGCCGGTCGACGCTTCGCGGCCGCACGACGAGGTCGGGCATCGAGCGCAGCGTCAGGCGCTCGCCCGAGAGGCGCATGACGAGCGCGCCGCCGACGGGCTCGATGGCGCCATGTGTCGCCGTCCATTCATCGTCGGTGACGTAGCGCGACGAGCCGAACGTCCACAGCAGCGCACCTTGCGGCAGGTTCGCGTGCGTGACGAGGAAATCCATCATCGCCTCTTCGGCCGGCGTATTGCGCCACGAGGTGAACGCGACGTAGCCGGGCTGCCCGGCGTAGAGGCCGTTCGAGCCGTTCCACGCCATCAACGCCACCTGCCGGCCGCCGTAGTTGTAGAGGTCGCGGAACTGGCGGTACGACTGCGCGTACACCGGCAGGATGTCGATGTGCTTCAGGTCGGTGGTGTTGGTCTCGACGATCGCCCATTGCGGATCGAGGCGCGCGATCGTCGCGAAAAGATTGTGGTCGGTCTCGAGCGACACCTTGTTCTCCGCCGACGGCCCGTACAGGATCGCGCCGAGGTGCCCGACGCGCGGCACCGCGCCTTCGACGGACACGCCGGCCGAATCGTAGTCGGGCGATTCGCCGGTGACATACGTCGACAGCGGCCGCATGCCGGGATCGTGCGCGGTGAAGGCCTGCGCGGTGAAGATCCGGTCGGCGGGAATGCCGGCGGCGTGCGTCCACTCGGCGAGCTCGGCGTAGTGCAACTGCACGATGTGCTTGCGAAACACGTCCCACTCGCGATACCACGGGTCCTGCCAGAACGGCGTCTCGCCTGCCTTGACCGGCTGGTTGTCGTCGCCGGGGAAGTAGCGCGGCGGATCGACCTCCGACCATTTCGTCCAGTGCTTGCCCGCGAGGCGGTTGACGTCGGCGAGCGAAAGCGGCGTCTTGCGGCGGTAGTACGAAAGATCGGGCGCGCCGTCGGCGGGACGGCCCGCGTACGGCCCCGTGCCCTGCAGCCATTCGCGGAACTGCCGCAGCATGCCCGGGTTGTAGTCGAAGCGCCGTCCTTCGCGGACGAACGGGTTCATGTACGTGTCGGCGTCGAGGTTGACGCCGACGAACAGATCGGGATGCTCGCGCGCGAACTTCGCGACGATCGTCGCCGCCGCGGTCAGGTTGCGGCGCTTGTAGGTGCGGACGGTGCGCGCATAGACGTTGTAGGTGAGCGAGCGAGACAGCAGCGGCGATTCGGTCGAGCCGTTGAGGCCCTTCTTGAAATCGTCGGGCAATACGACGTTGTGGTTGTCCCACTGGCAGTTGGCCTCGTCGAGCTGCAGGTGGTCGGTCAGGTCCCACTCGCGCGATTCGCAACTCGCGTCGCCCCAGATGCCGCCGTTGAGGATGAAGTTGACCGGCAGCTGGTGCGCGATCGCATAGCCGATCACACCGTCGAGATTGTCGTCGGCGACCGCGCGATGGCCGCACTTGCGGGTCAGGTCGAAGCCCGGGTCAAACGCGTAGTCGCCAGCCGCGCCGCGGGTGGTGCGCATGTACAGGATCGGCACCGACATGCCGACGTGCATCGTCGTCGACGTGAGCGCGCGATATTGCGTCTCGATGCCTTTCGCGCCGCCCTGGACGACGCCCGACGTCGCCATCAGGAACCAGAACGGCCGTGCGGCGAATCCCGGATTCGCGGCGGCGAGCGCGTTCCATTGCGCCAGCGCCTGGGGGGCGACGACCGAGCGGCGCGCAAGCGTCGACTTGGCACCGGCGCGATCGGTGACGACGACGCTGACGTCGTGGCGCTGCAGCGGCAGGCCGGCAAGATCGGCGTCGAAATGCCAGCCCGATTTGCGCGCACCCGGAAAATCGCCGTGCTGCGCGGCGACGTCGTCGCGGACGAGCCCGTATTGCACGGGATGCGGCGTGCCGTCGATGACGACGTCGACGCTGCGCACGCCGGCAGCGGCGACCGCCCACCCGGCGAAGCTCACGCGGTCGGCGACGACGACGTCGGCGGCCGGCGCGTCGACCCAGCCCAGGATCCGCTGCGTCGCTGCCGCGGGCGATCCGGTTTTCGCGGGCGCGGGCGTCGCGGCGGGCGCGACCACCGGCGTGGCATGGTCGCGCACGCGCCCGCTGTGCGAGAGCGCGTAGAACTCGATCGACGCCAGCGCGGCGACGATCGCCAGCACGACGACCAGCATGCGGCCCGCGCCGCCCTGTTGCAGCGACCGGGCGCGAGGCTGGCGCGCGATCGCGCGAGGGGCCGGGGGCGGCAACGTCATGCGGTCACGATAAGATCGAGGTCCCCGCGGATTGTAGAGGATCGGTGATGGCGGTCTCGTCGCGCGACGAAGGCAGTGCAGGCGAATCCGAACCG
>JAICUU010000249.1 GCA_025935675.1 Burkholderiales bacterium | reverse complement strand
GCGTGGTACGTCGCCGGCAACGTCGAGCGCCTCGAGATCGTGCTTGGGCATGCCGACCGCGCAGTGCGTGCGATCCGCAAGCGGCTCAAGGCGCTGCAGGCGATCGGCGCGCACTACGACGAGATCGTCACGCGCTCGAACCTCGCGTGGGGCTTGCGCGTGCTCGGGCTGCATGACGAGGCGCTGCACGAGCTCGACGTCGCCTTGGGGCTTGCGCGTGACACCGGCACCGCCAACGTGCTGCTCGAGTTCCTCGAATACGACCGCTCGATCGTGCTGGCGGCGCGCGGCGACATGGCGGCCGCGCGAGCGAGCTACCGCGAATACCTGCGCCTCCTGCACGGCTGGAGCGCCGCAAAGCGCACGACGCCCGACGACGATCCGCCGCCCGCGCCCAAGCGCCCGCTCGAGCCGTATTTCCTCAAGTCCGCCGACCGCTTCATCCGCGAGCACCTTGCCGAAACGATCTCGGTCGAAGCTCTCGCGCGCCACTGCGAGGTGAGCTGGCGAACGCTGCAGACCGCGTTCGGCGAATACCGCGGCGTCACTCCCGTCGCCTATATCCGCAACCTGCGTCTCGACCATGCGCGCCAGCTGCTCGTGGAAGGCGACGCTCCGGTCAAGGACATCGCCGCGAGCGCGGGATTCCACAGTGCCACCACGTTCGCGCTCGAGTTCCGCAAGCGCTTCGGCATGCAGCCGAGCCGCGTGCGACTGAACCCGCGCACCGCATAGGGCGCCAGATAACGGCAGCGCGGCGGATCGTCGTCAGCCGCCGTTCGCAAGCCCGCGCCCCGGCACGGCCGCGAACAGCGCGCGCGTCCACGGATGCACGGGATGCGCGAACACCTCGCGCGTATCGCCCGACTCGACGATCCGCCCCTCGTGCATCACCGCGACGCGATCGCAGATCTGCGCGGCCACGCGCAGGTCGTGGGTGATCAAGAGCATCGCTAGCTTCATGCGATCGCGAATCTCCGCGAGCAGCGCCAGCACGCGCGCCTGCACCGACACGTCGAGTGCCGACACCGGCTCGTCGGCGATCAGCACTTCGGGCTCGAGCGCCAGCGCGCGCGCGATGCACAGCCGCTGGCGCTGGCCGCCCGAGAACTCGTGCGGATAGCGCGCAAGTGCGCGCTCGGGCAGGTGGACGAGCGTCATCAGCTCGCGGGCGCGCGCCATCGCGCTCGCGCGCGAGACGCCGTAGTTGAGCGGGCCCTCGACGATCGACTCGCCCACGCGCCGTCGCGGGTCGAGCGAGCGATACGGATCCTGGAACACCACCTGCAGCTTGCGCCGGAGCGGCCGCAGCGCCGACGGTCCCATCCGCGCGATGTCGACGCCGTCGAGCTCGATCGCGCCTGCGGAGGGCTCGATCAGCCGCGCGATGGCGCGCGCGACCGTCGTCTTGCCGGAGCCCGATTCGCCGATCAGGCCAAGCGCTTCGCCACGACGCAACTCGAGGTCGACGTCGGTACAGGCGATCACCGGCGCGCGCCGCGTCCACGCGCCGCGCGCCGGCCAAGCCTTGGAAACTCCGCGCGCGACGACGATCCGCGCGCCCGCCACCGCGGCGCGTGGCGGTGGGTCCAGCCCCGGCACCGCCGCGATCAGCGCGCGCGTGGCCGCATGCTGCGGATCGCGCAGCACGCGATCGCGCTCGCCGCTTTCGACGACGCGCCCGCGCTCCAGCACGACGATCCGGTCTGCGATGTCGGCGACCACGGCGAAATCGTGTGTGATGAACAGCACGCCCGTCGCGCGCTCGCGCGCGAGCCTGCGAACCAGCCCGAGGATCTGCGCCTGCGTCGTCACGTCGAGCGCGCTGGTCGGCTCGTCGGCGATGAGAACCGCGGGCGCGAGGACCTGCGCCATGGCGATCATCACGCGCTGCCGCTCGCCGCCCGATATCTCGTGCGGCCACGCGGCATGGATACGCGCGGGATCGCCGATCCCGGCGTCGGCCAGCGCGGCGAGCGCGCGCGCGCGCCGCGCTCCCGCGTCGTCGCGCGTGTGCGCCGCGATCACCTCCTCCACCTGCGCGCCGCAACGCATCAGCGGGTTCAGCGCCGTCGCGGGCTCCTGGAAAACCATCGCCATCCGCGCGCCCCGCAGCGTCGCGAGGCGCGGCTCGGTCGCGCCGACGATTGCCTCGCCGTCAACCTCGATGCTGCCCCCGGTGATGCGCAGCGCCGGCGGCAGGAGCCCCATCGCGGCAAGAGCGATCGCCGACTTGCCCGACCCCGATTCGCCGACGAGGCAGACGACCTCGCCCGGCGCGACGTTCAGCACGACGCCGTCGACCGCGAGGTCGCGGTCGCCGCCGGGCGGCAATGCGATCGTGAGATCACCGATGGAGAGCGCGGCGCGCGCATCGTCTCGCGACGGATCGCGCTCGGCAGGAGGGCGCGTATGCACGCTCACAGCTCGCGGCGCACGCGCGGGTCGAGCGCATCGCGCAGGCCGTCGCCGAGGATGTTGATGGCAAGCACCGTCAGCGCGACGAAGAGTCCCGGCCACAACACCGCGTGCGGGTAGACGCGGAACAGCGAGCGTCCCTGCGCCATGATGTTGCCCCACGTCGGCGTCTCGGGCGGCACGCCGACGCCGAGGAACGACAGGATCGCCTCGACGAGGATCGCGGTGGCGCCGATGTACGTGGCCTGCACGATCAGCGGCGACCACGTCCCCGGGAGGATATGGCGGACGATCAGCGCGGGTGTCGAGGTGCCGGCGGCGATCGCGGCCTCCACGTACGGCTCCTCGCGCAACGCGAGCACCAGCGCGCGCACGAGCCGCACGACGCGCGGGATCTCGGTGACGACGACCGCCGCGATCACGGCGGCGACGCCGCCCGACCACACCGATGCGAGCGCCAGCGCGAGCAGGATGCCCGGGATCGCCATCAGTCCATCCATGATCCGCATCACCGGGCCGTCGAGCCGCCGCAGGTAGCCCGCGATGAGGCCGATGGCGACGCCGAAGGCGGTGGCGAGCGCCGCGACCGCGATGCCGACGGAAAGCGACACGCGCGCGCCGAACAACACGCGCGTCGCGATGTCGCGACCGAGCGTATCCGTTCCCATCCAGTGCCGCACTTCACGCACGCTGCCGTCGTCGGCACGCACCGCTTCACGAGCGCCGGTGACGAGGTTGCGCGACGCCGGAGCAATCGCGGCGGGATCGAATGGCGTCAACCACGGCGCCGCGATGCCCATCGCGACGATGGCGGCGAGCACCAGGGCGGCGAACACCATCGACCGATCGCGCACGAGGTGTCGCGCACGCGCCGGGCGTACGCGTTCCGCACCGGCGTCGGGCGCGTCGTCGCCGGTCAGTAGCGGATGCGCGGGTCGAGCCACAGGTACGCGACGTCGATCGCGAGGTTGAGCAGCACGTACACGAGCGCGAACAGCAGGATCACGCCCTGCACCGTCGGGTAGTCGCGCGCGAGCACCGCGTCGACGGTGAGGCGGCCGAGACCGGGGATCGCGAACACGCTCTCGGTGACGACAACGCCGCCGACGAGCAGCGCGAACCCGAGGCCGATCACCGTGACCACCGGCACCGCGGCGTTGCGCAGCGCGTGGCGGACGAGGATCGCCGGACCGCGCAAGCCTTTCGCGCGAGCGGTGCGGATGAAGTCCTCGGACAACGCGTCGAGCGTGCTCGCACGCGTGATCCGCGCGATCAGCGCGACGTGGACGACCGACAGCGCGAGTGTCGGCAGCACGAGGTGCGACACGAATCCGGCCACGCCTTCGGCGAGCGGCTGGTAGCCCTGCACCGGCAGCCATGCGAGGTCGACCGCGAGCCACCACACGAGCGCGTAGCCGGTGACGAAGACAGGCACCGAGAATCCCGCGACCGCCACGCCCATGACGATGCGATCGACGACGCCTCCGTGCTTCCACGCGGCGATCGCGCCGAGCGGAACCGCGACGAGCACCGACAGCACCATCGTCGCGAGCGCCAGCGCCAGCGTCGGGCCGACACGCGCGGCGATCAGCGCGGTGACCGGCTGGTGAAAGAAGAACGATTGGCCGAGGTCGCCACGCGCCACGTGCGCGAGCCACGTCGCGAACTGCACGACGAGCGGGCGGTCGAGGCCGAGCTCGGCGCGGATCGCCGCGACGTCCCGCGTCGTCGCCGCGGGACCGGCAATGATCGCCGCCGGATCGCCGGGCGCCATCCGCACCAGCGCGAACACGACGACGGCGACGATCGCCAGCACGATGATCGTCGCGGCGACGCGGCGCGCGGCGTAGATCAGCATCCGGCCGCTTCGTTCGTCGCCGCGCGAGCGTGCGGAGGGCCGCGGCGCGTCAATGCCTGGTGATGTTCCAGAACACCGTCGCCGGCGCCGCCACCATGCCGTCGAGGCTGCGCCGCACCAGCGCCGGCTGGTACCACTGGCCGAGGATCGCGTGCGTCGGATTCTTCGTCCAGTGCACCTGCACGGCATCGGCGATGGCCTTCTGCTGCGCCGGATCCGTGGCGCGCGCGAACTC
>JAICUU010000082.1 GCA_025935675.1 Burkholderiales bacterium | reverse complement strand
GCCCTGGTTCATCGGAAGCGCCGTTGCGCGAAGCTGCGCACGCCGTAGGCGAGGCCGTTGATCGCGACGATGATCGCGATCAGCAGGATCCCGAGCCCCAGCGCGAGCGGGAGGTCGCCCTTGGTGGTTTCGAGCGCGATCGCGGTGGTCATGACGCGTGTGTAGCGCGCGATGTTGCCGCCGACGATCATCACCGTGCCGACCTCGGCGGCTGCGCGACCGAAGCCCGCGAGCACGGCGGTCAGCAGCGAATAGCGCGTGTCCCAGAGGAGCGTCAGCGCGGCGCGCCAGACGCCGGCGCCCAGCGACACGAGCTGCTCGCGGTACTCGCCCCACGCGTCCTCGATCACCTGCCGCATCAGCGAGGCGACGAGCGGCAACACGAGCAGCGTCTGGCTGATCACCATCGCGGTCGGGCTGAAGAGGAGGCCGAGGCTCCCGAACGGCCCGGAGCGCGACAGCAGCAGGTAGACGACGAGGCCGACCACCACCGGTGGCAGGCCCATGAAACCCGACAGCATCACGATGATCGCGCGCCGGCCCGGAAAGCGGCCGATGGCGAGGACGGCCGCCAGCGGCGCCGCGAGAAGCGTCGCGACGACCGTCGCCGACAGCGTCACCTCGAGCGACAGGAGGACGATCTGCCAGAGCTCCGCGTCGCCGCCGACGATCAGCGCGCCGGCGGTCGCGAAGGCGAGCCCGAAATCCTCCACGGATCACGCCGCCGTCCCGGCGCGAGGCGGCGGGCAGGCGGGCGTTCCGAATCGGCGGGCAGGCGGCATAATGCGCATCCTAGCGGCAACCTTTTGCCGGACCAATAGGAAGCGCATTGCCGATGAGCCGATGGACGCCCAGGATGGCCGTGCACTGGCAGGGCGAGGACGGCGTCGCGGAGCCGCGCCTCATCGCGCTGCTCGCCAGCATCGCGACGCACGGCTCGCTCGCGCCTGCGGCGCGCGACGCGGGCCTCTCGTATCGACACGCGTGGTCGTTGCTGCAGCCGTGGGCGCACCCGGGGCCGCGCGCGCTGGTGAGCCTGCGCCGCGGCGAGGGCGCGACACTCACCGCGCCCGGACAAGCGCTGCTCGCGCGCCATGCGGCACTCACGCGCCATCTCGCCGCGTCGGCGGCTGCGTGGCTCGAGGAGCAGGGCGAGCCGGCGCCGCTCGCGCAGTACGCCTGCGCCGCGAGCCACGACCTCTTGCTCGAGCGGCTGCCGGCCTACGCGCGAAGCCACGGCCTCGACCTCGACATCGCGTTTCGCGGCAGCGACGAGGCGATCGCGGCGCTCGCGGCGGGTCGCGTGGCGCTCGCCGGATTCCACGTGCCGGTCGAGGGCGCCAGCGCGCGGCGCGAGGCCATGGCGGCGCTGACGGGGCGCGACGACATCGCCGTGCTGCGGATGTTCCGCCGGATGCAGGGCCTCATCGTAGCGAGGCACGGCAAGCGGCGGATCGCGCGCCTCGCCGACCTCGCACAGCGCGGCGTGCGCTTCGTCAACCGCCAGCGCGGCTCGGGCACGCGCAGGCTCTTCGATACGCTACTCGCCGCGGAGCGCATCGCGCCTTCGCGGATCGACGGCTACGCCCGCGAGGAGTTCACGCACGCCGCGGTCGCGGCGACGGTTGCAGCGGGTGACGCCGACGCCGGATTCGGCATTGCCGCCGCGGCCGACCGCTTCGCGCTCGACTTCGTGCCCGTCGCGCAGGAGTGGTATTGCCTCGCGTTGCGTCGCGACCAGCTCGACGAGCGTGCCGAGCATGCGCTGGTGACGACACTGCGCGGCGCCGCATGGCGCAAACTCGTCACGGAGACGCCGGGCTACACGCTGCCTTCGCGCATCGCGTTCACGAAGCCCGGCGTCGCCTGACGAGGCGCCGCCGCCTCGAACCGTTTGGGCGTGCGCGCGTAGAGCCGCAGCAGCAGGCGCGTCACGTCGACGTCGAACGGCGGCGCAGTGGTCGTGGCGACAAGCGCGGCGAGCTCGCCGGCGTCGTGCGCGGTGCCGATCCAGCGCCAGTCGCGCACCACATGGACGTCGTCGCGCTCGCCGTCCGATTCGCGGATGAGCGCGGCATCGTCGCCGAATGGCCAGCGCGGAATGGCATGCGGGCGCAATGCATCGGCGAGGCGCACGTCGTGCGCGCCGCCATCCTCGGCGCCGACGCAGGCGCCCGCGCAGCGCCCGAGCTGGCGCGCGAAGCAGGCGCCGTCGCGCCGCTCGAGCTTGAGGCGAATAAGGCAGAGCCCGTGCTGCGCGGCCAGCTCGCGCAGCATCGCGCGCGCCGAGCGCTTCGACGCGAACGGGCCGTGACGCCCGCCGAGCGCGTCCACGGCGTCGGCGCGCACGAACGTTGGTGGCGCATCGGCGGCGACGTCGAGCACGCCGGCGTCCGCCTTGCGCCGCAGCGCGCGATTGTGCGCGGGCATCGTCGCCTTGATCGCTGCTGATTCACGCAGAAGCGCGCCGATTTCGCCCGCCGTGCGCTCGTGCTCGATGCGGCGGATCTCGGCGGACAGGCGGAGATCGGTCTCGCTGCGCCAGTCGCTCGTGAAATGCGCGCCGACGCGCTCGCGCAGGTTCTGCGCCTTGCCGACGTAGAGCGGCAGTGCGTTGTCGCCGTAGAAGAAGTAGACGCCGTGCGATTCCGGCAGCGACGCGATCGCGTCGGCGGGAAGCTGCGGCGGCAGGCTCGGGATGCGCAGGATGCGGCGCGCCTCCTGCGCGATGTCCGCGGGATCGCGCGTCGCGTAGAGTGCCTGCACGTAATGCCACAGCGCCATCGCGTCGCCGAGCGCGCGGTGGCGGCCCTCGACCGCGAGGCCGTGGCGCGCGATCAGCGCATCGAGCCCATGGCCGTCGGCGTCGGGCTCGAGGCGTCGCGACAGCTTGACGGTGCACAGCGCGTGCGTGCGGAACGGCCGGCCGGTGCGCGCGAACGCGTGCTTGAGGAACCCATGGTCGAAGCGCGCGTTGTGGGCGACGAGGACGCGCCCTTCGAGCCGCGCTGCCACTTCGGCGGCCACGCTCGAGAAGGTCGGCGCCGGGCGGACCATCGCGTCGGTGATGCCCGTCAGTGCCTGGATGGCGGGGGGAATCGGCACCTCGGGGTCGACGAGCGTCGACCATGCCTCGACGAGCAGGTCGCCGTCGCCCGCGTCGACCGTGACGATGCCGATCTCGGTGATCCGGTCGCCCTCCGCGTGCATGCCGGTGGTCTCGAGGTCGACGAACGCGAGGCGGGGCGAGAAAAGCTGCATCGGGAGTGTGGCAAATCCAGCCGGATCAGCGCGTTGCGGCGGAAACTTCAGCCACCGGGCTTGACACCGCGAACGAACGTTCGTTATGGTACACGCATGTCGAACGATCGTTCCTACCTCGAGTCGCTGCAGGATTACTACGCGATGCACCGGGCGCTGCCATCGTACGCATCGATCGGCAACCTGCTCGGCCTGAAGTCCAAGTCGTCGGTGGCGGCACTGGTGGCGCGGCTCAAGCTCGCGGGCTTCCTCGATTCGACACCCGACCGCCGGCTCGCGCCGTCGAAGCGATTCTTCGCGCGGCCGCTGGCCGATTCGCCGGTGCGCGCCGGGCTTCCCGAGGCCGTCGACGGCGCCTCGAGCGACGCGCTGACGATCGACGATTACCTGATCGAGCACCCGTCGCAAACGGTGCTGATCCGCGTCAAGGGCGACTCGATGATCGACGCGGGTATCTTCGACGGCGATCTCGTCGTCGTCGAGAAGGGCACCACCGCGAAGCGTGGCGACATCGTCGTCGCGATCGTCGACGACCAGTTCACGCTGAAGCGCCTCGACAGCGAGCGCGGCCAGTTCATCCTGCGCGCCGAGAACAAGGCGTACGCGCCCATTCGTCCCGACCACGGCCTCGAGATCTTCGGCGTGATGGTCGGGCTCGTGCGCAAGCTCTGAGCGCGGCGGCGCGGACGCTACAGATTTGCACTGATCCGCAGCGCCTCGAGGCGCAGCGCGATCTTCTGCTCGAGCTCCGCCAGCGCCTTGCCAAGGCTCGCCTTCGCCGCCGCATCCGTCGCGGCCGCGACGCGCGCGCGAAGCTCGGCGCGCTCGTGGAACCACGCGATTTCGACAGGCGTGACGCCGGCGTCCTTGAGGATCTTCATCGGCATCCGCAGCGCCGCAGGCGTGTCGCGCCAGCCTTCGTCGTCGACGAAAGGCTTGCCGTAGCTCGCCGCGGTGGCGAGCTCGCCGGACGCCTCGGCGTCGGCGAGGTGTCGCGCGATGACCTCGTCGAGCGTCTCGGCGAGAGGCTTGCCGGGCTTGCCGCCGCCGGCATTCATGCGCACGAAACCTCAACCAGGCAATCGTAGAACGTCGCGGCGCCGCCGAGATCGGTGAGGCGCTGGCTGGTCACCGCGTTGGCGTTCTCGCCACCGGGCGCGAGCTTGCGCCACCACACCGACGGCGCGACCGCCACGCCGGCTTTCGCGCGCTCGGTCAGGTGCGCGGCCGCGGCGAACGAACCGCGATCGTTGAACACCCGCACGGTCACGCCCTCGACGATGCCGCGCGCCGCGGCGTCGTCGGGATGCAGCCACACGCGCGGCGACTTCTCCTCCGCGACGAACGACGGCAGGTTGGCGAACGACGAGTTGAGGAAGTTGCGCGCCGGCGGCGAGATGAACGCGAGCGGGTAGCGCGCGGCGAGCGCCGGCGCCGAATCGGGCGATTCCGCCGGCGCGACGAAGCCCGGTAGCGGATCGTGACCCTGCGCAGCGAGGCTCGCCGAATGGAACTCGCACTTTCCGGACGGCGTCGGGAAGTTGCCGTTCGCGAACGGCGCGTACGGGGAGGGCACGGCGAGGCGGCGGAAGCCGTCGGCCTTCAGTCCCTCCCAGTCGATGCCGCGCATCCTGGGATCGTCGAAGCGGAACGCGTCGCGCGCGATCTCGTCGTCGCTGTCGGCGAAGCAGGGCTCGCTGAAGCCCATCGCCTTGGCGAGCCGGCGGAACACCTCGGCGTTCGGCAGCGCCTCGCCGAGCGGCGCGATCGCCGGGTTGTTGGCGAGCGCGTACAGGTGGCCGTACGAGCCGTGCACGTCGAGCTGCTCGAGCTGCGTGGTCGCCGGCAGCAGGATGTCGGCGTAGTCGGCGGTGTCGGTCCGGAAGATGTCGTGGACGACGCAGAAGAGGTCATCGCGCGCGAAGCCGCGCGTCACCTTCGCCGACTCGGGCGCCACCGCCAGCGGGTTGCTGTTGTAGACATAGATCGCGTGGACAGGCGGCGCGGCGCCGAGGAGCGCATCGCCGATCGCCGACATGTTGATCGTGCGCGGCGTGCCGCGGATCAGGTCCGGCCGCTCGAGCGCGGCGGTGTTCACGGGATAGGTGCCCGACGACGACAGCAGCGCACCGCCGGCGGGCTCGCGCCAGGCGCCGACGAGCGCCGGGAGGCAGGCGATCGCGCGCATCGCGTTGCCGCCGCCGGCGTGACGCTGCAATCCGTAGTTGACGCGGATCGCGGCCGGCCGGGTCGTGCCGTAGGCGCGCGCGAGCTCGCGCACCGTGCCGGCGTCGATGCGGCACACGCGCGCGACACGCGCGGGATGCCAGTCGGCGGCGCGCGCGGCCAGCGCGTCGAAGCCGAGCGTGTGCCGCGCGATGTAATCGTGGTCGACGAGGTTCTCGTCGATCAGCACGTGCATGAGCCCGAGCGCGAGTGCCGCGTCGGTGCCGGGCATGACGGCGACATGCTGGTGGCACTTCTCGGCCGTCGCGCTGCGATACGGGTCGATGGCGACGAGCCGCGCGCCGCGGCGCTTCGCCTCCTGCGCCCGGGTCCAGAAGTGCAGGTTCGACGCGATCGGGTTGCTGCCCCAGATCAGGATCAGGCGGCTGTCGACGTAGGCCTCGACGTCCATGCCGATGGCGGCGCCGATCACCGACACCCAGCCCGCCTTGCCGGCGGTCGCGCAGATCGTGCGGTCGAGCAGCGACGCGCCGAGGCGATGGAAGAAACGCCGGTCCATCGAGCTCGACTGCACCAGCCCCATCGTGCCGCAGTAGCTGTACGGCAGGATCGCCTCGGGGCCCTCCGGCGACGCGGCAATGTCGGCGAAGCGCGCGGCGATCGTCGCGATCGCCTCGTCCCAGTCGATCCGCGTGAAGGCGCCGCGGCCTTTCGGCCCCACGCGCTTCATCGGGAACAGAACGCGATCGGGGGAATACGTGCGCTCGAGGTAGCGCGCGACCTTCGTGCACAGCGTGCCGGCGGTCGGAGGATGGTCGTCGGCGCCGCGGATCGCGATCGCGCGCCCGTGCTCGACGGTGACCACCGTCGCGCAGGTGTCCGGACAGTCGTGCGGGCATGCGCCGCGGAACTCGACGCGTGCGCGCGCATCGGGTGGTTCGGCGGCAGGGCGGTCGAGCGGCATGGTCTGGGCGAGGTCGTTCGGGATCCTCGCGTCACATTCTACGTTCGTCGTCGACTGCGGCCTGCGGCGCATGCGATGTGGCGTTGAATTTGTGCGCCACATGCTGAAGCCGTCGTCGCGTGAAAGCCGTTGTGCCGGCACGCGGTGACGATTGCTGCGCAACCGCGATGGCGAGCCGGCGGCGGCACCCCGCCGCTCATCTGCGATGGGCCGCCGCGCATCGTGAGCGCGAATCGCAACGACGTTCCAATACAACGCTTTAGGCACGTTCGCCGCGCCGTTCGGCCCGCTGGCATGGTTGCTGCAAGACGGTGCGCATCGGGGCCGACCCGCGAACATCCGACAGGAGATTCACCGTGAATTACACGCACTACGACTATCTCGAACTGCCACCTGGCGCGACGCCGGCACGGATCGAGGCGGCGTACGCGACGTTGAAGGCGCGCTTCGCGGCAGCCGACGAAAGCCAGGATTTCTCGGGACTCGTGCGCCTCATTCACGCAGCCTACGAAGTGCTTCGCGACAACGAGACGCGCAAGGCGTACGACGCCGCGCTCGCCAGCGAGGCGGCACGCGCCGATGTCGAGCTCAAGGCGGATCTCGATGCGCAGGCGCCGCGTCGCGTGCGGCGCGTGCAGGACGTGCCGCATCCGCTCAACGCGGCGTTCTCGAGCCTCGCCGCCTGACACCCCTTTGGTCGCCGGGAAATCATTTCCTTCAACTGCAAACAGCGATGCGGTCGGTGACCACCTTTTCTACGCAGGACCGGGCCGGCGAGTTGCGCCGGGCATGGCCGCGGCGGCGCGCACGACTGCGTCGCGACCCGTTCGCGCGCTCCGCGCAACGGCGTGAGCGGCTCGCCCGGCCGCGCTGTGGCGTACGTCCCGCCGCGTGCGGCGAGCGACGCAACGACGCGCCGCGGCTGCGGCCCGAGCCGATGCTGCGAGGTTTCCTGCCGCTTTGCCGGCACTAGCTTGAACGCGGCGCGCGTATCGGCCATCCGGCCGAGCGCGACGCCGCGCACGACGGGTCACACTGCCACACACGAGGGGAGCGTCACGTGGATCGCTGCAACAACTGCCAGTTCTACGACCGACAGGACAAGGGCTCGGGCGTCGGCCAATGCCGCCGCCAGGCGCCGGCGCTGTCGCCCATCAACGCCAAGGCGTACATGATCGAAGGCGTCTGGCCGACGGTGCGCGACGACGACTGGTGCGGCGAATGGAAATCCAGCCTGCGGCGCAGCGCCGATCCACGTTTCGCCGATTTCGCGTCCACGGCCGCCGCCGGGGGTGCGCTCGCTGCGCAACCGGGCGCGGTTCCGCTGCGCCCGGCGCCGATGTCGGTCAACACCGCGTCGCCGATGGCCGCGCTGGCGATCGGCGCGGCGAGCCGCGGCAGCGACTAGCGACTGCGCCCCGCGAGGGCACGCGATGAGCTGATGACGGCAGCGACTCGCGCGTCTGCGCCGGGACGGCGTACGGTTGCCCGTGCCACCGTCAGAGGCCTTCGACCGCGATCATTCTAAAGCGCGCTGCGCCATCACGCGCGTTGCGCGCCTCGCGATAGAGGGGCGAATCGTAGAACCGCTTCGCCGCGGCGAGGTCGGGAAACTCGATGATGACGAGGCGAGTCGGCGTCCAGCCGCCCTCGAGCGGCGCGACGGTGCCGCCGCGCGCGACGAAGCGGCCGCCGGCAGCGGCGACCGCGCCCGGCGATAGCGCCTTGTAGCGCTCGTATTGCGTGGTATCGGTGACGTCGATGTCGGCGACGACGTAGGCGGTCATCGGTGGCTCTCCTCGGGTTCGCGATTCGGATGTCCGGACGCGGCCCCTGGCGCGACTCGGTACACTCGAGTCTCGCACGAAGCGCCGCGGTGGCGACCGGCCGGATAACATCCACCTGGATCGCGCGCGCTCGCTGCACCTCATCGATGGACCTCCCGCTCGACGAATCTCGCACGACGGTGGTGACGCCGAACAACCGGCTCGCCCGCTTCCTGCTGCGCCGGCACGATGCTCGGCGCACGGCCGCCGGCGATCACACCTGGCCGACGCCGCGCGTGCTGGCGTGGGGCGCGTGGCTGCCGACCCTGTGGCTCGATGCGCTGGCCGCAGGGGCGTTCGATGCGCCGTTCACGCTCATCGACGCGCCGCAATCGCTGCACCTGTGGGAACGGGCGATCGAGGCGGACGGCGTGGTGCTGGTCGACCGCCGCGCGGCCGCCGAGCGCGCGCAGGACGCCTGGGAAACGTTCCACGCGTACGCGGCGCCTGGCGAAGCGCCGTCGATGTTCACCGGCGGCGGCGATGACGCCGCGGCGTTCGCACGCTGGGCGGCGCGCTTCGCGCGCGGCTGTGCGGACGCGGGCGCGCTCGACGCGGCGCGCCTTGCCGACCGCCTCGCCGGCGCTTTCGCGCGGATGCCGTCGCTGCGGGGCACGCGCGTCGTGCTCGCGGGCTTCGTCGAGCTCGCGCCGCAGCAGGAGCGCCTGCTTCGCGCGTTGCGCGGCGCAGGCGTCGCCGTCGAGCGCACCGACGTCGCCGGTGGCGAGCCGACGCGCTCGCGCGCCCGATACCTCACCGAGGCGGACGAGATGGTGGCCGCGCTGCAATGGGCGCGCGCGCGCATCGAGCGCGATCCCGGCGCGACGGCGACGATTGCCGTCATCGACCTCGCGAGCCGCGTCGAGGCGATCGCCGCACTCGCCGCGGAAATCCTGCAGCCCACTGCAACGGCGCGAGGCGTGCTTGCCGCCGCGCAACCGTTCAACATCTCCGCCGCGCCTCCGCTTTCGGCGAATCCGCTGGTCGTCGCGGCGCTCGATGTCGTCGCGTTGCTGCTCGGGGGCCTGCCGCTTGCACGCGCGGCGGCGCTCGTGCGATCGCCGTTCCTGCGCGGCGGCGCGGTCGCCGGCGCAGCGCGCGCGGCCATCGAAGGCGTTTGGCGCGAGCGCAATCTCGCCGACGTATCGGCGCGCACCTTCATCGATGCGCTCGATGCGCATGACCGTTGGCGGGATGCGCTCGAGTCGGCGCGCCGGACGCTGCGCGCCGCGCCCCCCCAATCGCCGCGCGGCTGGGCGGATGCGTTCGGGGCCGCGCTGGCTGCCGCCGGCTGGCCCGGCGACGATCCGCTGTCGAGCGCGCAATGGCAGGCGGCTGAAGCGTTCCGGCGCGCGGTCGGCCAATGGCGCCACCTGGCGCTCGTCGCGCCGCGGCTCAACCCCGCCGATGCGCTCGCGTCGCTGCGCGCGCATTGCACGGCGCAAACTTTCCAGCCCGAAGGCCGCCTCGCGCGCATCGAGATCCTCGGCATCCTCGAGGCCGCCGGCCATTCATTCGACGGCCTGTGGCTCGCGGGCATGGACGTCGACGCATGGCCGATGCATGCGGCGCCGAAGGCGCTGTTGCCGGTCGCATGGCAACGCGCGCGCGGCGTCGCCGGCGCGACGCCCGCGTCGGCGCTCGCTCGCGCCGAGGCGATCACCGCGCAGCTCGCCGGCGGCGCGCGCGAGGTCGTCGCGAGCCACGTCACGACGACCGAGCGGCCGCCGCGGCGCGTGTCGTCGCTGGTTGCATGGCCGCTCGTCGAGCGTCCCGCCGCGCCGACGCCGACGCAGGCGATCGTCGCCGCGGCACCCGCGCTCGTCGCGATCGACGACGCGCGACTGCCGTCGCTCGCGCCTGGATCGGCGGTGCGCGGTGGCGCGGGGCTGGTCACGGCCATGGCAGAGTGCGCGTTTCGCGCAGGCGCGGCGTGGCGGCTCGGCGCGTGGCCGTGGCCGCGACCGCTCCCCGGCCTCACCCCGGCGGAGCGCGGTCTCCTCGTGCATGCGACGCTCGCCGCCCTTTGGGGTGCACTCGGCAGCCAGGCAGCGCTCGCCGCGCTCGACGAGCACGGGCTCGCCGCGGCGATCGAGGCGGCCGTCGATGCGGCACGACCGGCGATCGAGAACGCGCGCTGGCGCGCGCTGCCGCCGATCGTGGCGGCCGCCGAAGGCGAGCGCCTCGCGCGCATCGTCCGCCAGTTCGTCGACGCCCACGAGCGCACACGACCGTCGTTCGTGGTCGAGGCCCGCGAGCGCAAGCACCGGTTGTCGCTCGGCGGCTTGGTCCTCGACCTGCGCGTCGACCGCATCGATCGCGTGGGCAATGGCGTCGCGGTCATCGACTACAAGACCGGCGACCTGCCGTCGTATCCGCAATGGCTGATGCCGCGCTCGACCGCGCCGCAGGTCGGCCTGTACGCGCTCGCGCTCGCGCAACTCGATCCGCCGCAAGCGGTCGACGCCGTCGCGCTGATGTCGCTCAAGAGCGGGCGGCAACGCACGCGCGGCATCGCGATCGATCCGGAGGGATGGGCGGGCATGACGACGCCGGCCGGCGCGAGCAAGGGCGCGCTCGACGGTTTCGGCGCGCTCGCCGCGAAATGGGACGCGGATTTCGGCCACCTCGCGAGGGCGTTCCGCGAGGGTGACGCCGGCGTGCTGCCGCGCGAGACCGCCAATCCCTGTCCGCGCTGCGCGTTCAAGCCGCTGTGCCGGATCGGCGCCGCGCGCTACGAGCCCGACGACGACACGGCGGACGACGCCGAATGAGTGCGCAGGGCCGCGCCAGGCGCCGATGTTGCCCGCCGCACGCACCGGAACGCGCGGCGCGCAGGACCGTCCCGTGAGCGCCCTCGTGCTTCGCGACGGCGCGCGCCAGCGATGAGCGTCGACACGCACGACCGGCTGCGCGCCGCCGACGCGGCCGCGCGCACGCGCGCCCTCGACCCGCGCGAATCCTGGCTCGTCCAGGCGCCCGCCGGCTCCGGCAAGACCGAGCTGCTCGTCCAGCGCATGCTGGCTCTCCTTGCCACCGTCGACGAGCCCGAGCGCGTGGTCGCCGTCACGTTCACCAAGAAGGCGGCGGCGGAAATGCGCGCACGGATCGTCGCCGCGCTCGCCGACGCCCACGACGGCGTCACGGGCGCGACGCCGCACCGGGCACAGACGCTCGCGCTCGCCGCCGCGGTGCTCGCGCGCGACGCCGCGCGCGGCTGGCGGCTGCGCGACTTCCCGGGCCGCCTCGCGATCGGTACGCTCGATGCGCTGTCGGCGCGCATCGCCGCGCAGCTTCCCGTCGCCACCGCGCTCGGCGGCGCACCGCGGCCCGACGAGGATGCGGCGCGGCTCTACCGGCGTGCGGCGTCGCGCGCCGTCGCCGCGGCGCCCGCGGGCGATGCGGCGTGGGGCGTGCTCGCCGCGCATTTCGACAACGACGTGAACGCGCTCGTCGACCTCCTGACGACGATGCTCGGCACGCGCGACCAATGGATGCCGCCGGTCGCGTCGCTGCGCGATGCCGATGCGCGCGCCGCGCTCGAGCGGGTGCTGGCCGAGGAAGTCGAGGCCGAGCTCGTCGAGGCGGCGCAGGCGCTTTCACGCCACGATCCCGGCGAGCTCGTCGCGATCGTCGCCGCCGTGCATCCGCATCTCGGCGATTCGGACGCGCATGCGTCGCTGCGCGCGCTCGCCGAGCTCGTGATCGCGCGGCGCGACTTGCCACCGCCCAGGCACGTCCATCTCGCGCACTGGCGGACTCTCGCGCACTGGCTCATGACGAAGGATGTCAAGGACCCATTGCTGCGGAAGAAGGCGCCCAAGGAAATCCCGCCGATCGGCACCGGAAAAGGTGCCGAAGCGCGGCGCGCGCAGCGCGCGCGCGTCGAGGCCTGGCTCGAGTCGGCGCGTGCCGCCGGCGTCGCGCTCGCGCGCGTGCGCCGGCTTCCCGATCCCGCGTACTCGGTACGCGCCAGCGCCTTCATCGACGCGCTGGTGCATGTGTTGCCGAAGGTCGCCGCCGAGCTGGTCCTCGTGTTCGCGGAGGAGGGCCGCTGCGACTTCGCCGAGGTCACGCTGCGCGCCTGCGAGGCGCTCGGCGGCGACGACCCCAGCGCCGTGCTGATGGCGCAGGATCTTGCGATCGACCACCTGCTGGTCGACGAATTCCAGGACACCTCGAAGCGGCAGCTCGAGCTCCTCGCGCGGCTCACGGCGGGGTGGGTGCCAGGCGACGGACGCACGCTGTTCGTCGTCGGCGATCCGATGCAATCGATCTACGCGTTCCGCGAGGCCGACGTCGGTCATTACCTCGAGGCGGCGCGCCAGGGCCGGATCGGCGAAGTGCGCGTGAGCCCGCTCGCGCTTTGCGCGAATTTCCGATCGGAGCCCGGCCTCGTCGACTGCGTGAACGCGCTCTTCCCGCGCGTGCTGGAGGGCGTCGCCACGCGCACCGCGACCGCGGTCGCGTTCGGCGCGGCGGTGGCGGCGCGCGAGCGTTTGGACGCGCCGCACGGCGACGCGGTGACGTTCGAATGGGCCGAGGATGCCGCGGGGGAGGCTGCGCGTGTCGTCGCGCGCGTGGCCGCGGCGCTCGCCGAGGGGCACGCGAGCATCGGCGTACTGCTGCGCCGGCGCAAGGACGCCGAGCCGATCCTCGCGGCGCTCGCGCACGCCGGCATCGCCTGCGAGGCGATCAGGCTCGACGCGCTGGTCGAGCGGCCCATCTCGCGCGATCTCCTCTGGCTCGCGCGCGCGCTCACCCAGCCGGCCGATCGGCTCGCATGGCTCACCGTGCTGCGCGCGCCGTTTTGCGGGATCGCGCTCGGCGATCTCTTCACGATCGCCACGGCCGGGGCAGCGCCGGGAATCGTCGTCCGCGACGATGCGGTCGCGCGCGCGCTTTCGCGCGAGGGCGTGGCCCGGTTGCGACGGCTGCGCGATGCGTTGATGGCGCAGGACGCCGCGCGCGACGCGCCGCTCGCCCGCCGCGTGCGCGCGCTGTGGATGGCGCTGGGCGGTCCCGCCGCGTACGGCGTGGACGCCGCCAACCTCGTCGCGGCGGAGGCGATGCTCGCGCTCGTCGCCGCGCACGATCGCGGCGGCGACATCGACGACTTCGATGCGCTGTGCGACGAGGCCGAGGCGCTGCAGGTCGACGCGCCCCCGCGCGCCGGTGCGCGCGTGCATCTGCTGACGGTGCACGGCGCCAAGGGCCTCGAGTTCGACGTCGTGGTGCTGCCCGGCCTCGCGCGCGCGATGCCGAAGGCCGCCGCGAAGCTGTTGCGCTGGCGGATGCGCACGCACGATCGCGCGCTCCTGATCGGCACGCCGCGCGCCCGCGAGGACGCCGACCCGGACCCGATCGACGCATGGCTCGCCGCGCTCGACGCCGACGATGCGCGCGCGGAAGCTGCTCGCCTCCTGTACGTCGGCTTCACGCGCGCGAAGGCGCGGCTGCATTTGACCGCGGTAGGCCGCATCGACGACGACCCGAGGACGCATGCACGCACGTGGCGCGCGCCGTCCGGTGGCTCGCCGCTGGCGATGCTCTGGCCGCTGCCTGTCGTCGTCGCACCGCCGCCGCCCGCAGACGAGGAGGGCGGCACGAGCCACGGCGCGGCGCCGACGATTTCGCCGCCACCGCTGCTGCGCCTGCCGGGCGATCATGCGCCACCGCCGATGCCGGCGGACCTCGACGCGGCGTCGCCGCCGGCTCGCGACGAGGACG
>JAICUU010000407.1 GCA_025935675.1 Burkholderiales bacterium | reverse complement strand
GTTCGCGTTCGCCGGCCTCGCCGAGCGCTGGCTCGGCGCCGACGGCGAGGTCGTCGACTCGTGCACGATCGTGACGACCGAGGCCAACGCGCTGCTGCGGCCGGTGCACGAGCGGATGCCGGTGATCGGCGCGCCCGACGATTACGCGCGCTGGCTCGACGTCGGCGGCGAGCCGCCCATCGACCTCGTCGCGCCGTATCCCGCCGATGCGATGAGGTTCGAGCCGGTATCGACGCGCGTCAACGCCGTGCGCAACGACGACGCGTCGCTCATCGAGCCGGTTGAAGTGACAGTCGAGGCGGAAGGCGACCTCGTGTCGATCGCCGGCGCGGACGCGCAGGCCGAATCGCCGCAGAAGGATCTCTTCTAGGCGCGCATCACGCGCGCGTCGCCTATTGCGGCGCGCACATCCCCACGCCCATCGGGCCGTAGCCTTCCGAGACGTAGCCGCGCGCGACCATCGCCGCGCGCAGGATCGGGTCGATCGTATAGCGATGGTTGGTGTCGCTGCGGGCGTTCCAGAGCCGGTAGACGGCGGTGGTCCCGGCGGGGCACGCGCCGGTCGACGCGTCGGGGATCGTCATGTACATCACGTCGAGGCTCTCGAGCTCGAACGTCGGATAGCTCTGCGGAATCGCGTTGCACTCCGACGGCAGCACCGAATAGAAATGCGAGTTGCCGAGTGCCGGCGGGATGTAGTAGCGGCACACCGGCGACGTGCCGGCGTGCGGCGCGAGGTAGGTCGGGAACGAGTAGCCGGTGCGCATCCACCCGGCGATCTGGCCCGAGTCGAGCACGGCCATTTCCACCGGGCTCGCGGTGATGAAGTAGTGATCGAGCGCGGCGTTGTAGTACTCGACGACGCTGCCGGTGGTGCTGTCGCCCGTCGTGCCGGTGCCCGCGAGGTCGAGCGACAGCGTGCCGTTGTCGGTGGCGATTTCGACGATCGCGTCGCGCGGTCCGGCCGACTGCGGCGCGAAGCGATAGATGACCGTGCAGCTCGCGCCCGCGGCGAGCGCAACGCCCGGACCGCACGTGCCACCGCCGCCGGTGAAATCGACGCCGCCGCTCTCGGTCGTGATCGCGGTTACGATCACCGTGCCGCCGCCGGCGTTGGTGACCGTCGCCGACGCGGGCGCGCTCGCCGTGCCGAGCGCGACCGAGCCGAACGTCAGGATCGTCGGCGCGAGCCGCGCGAGCGGCGCAGATGGCGGCGGAGGCGGCGGCGTGCCGCCGCCGGAACTGCCGGCTGTCGCCGTCGCGGTCACCGGGAACGCGTACGTGCCGACGCCGTTGCTGGTGGCGATGGACACGTAGGATGCGTCACGCACGCCGGCGCTCGACTTCGGCGAGAACAGCAGGCTGAAGCTGCAGCTCGCGCCGGGCCCGAGCGTCGTGCCGGCGGCGCAACCGCTCGTCTTGCCGATCTCCGCGCTCGAGAAATTCACCGCGTTGACGGTGAGCGTGCCCGACGTCGACGAATTGGTCAGTGTCACCGGATACGGCGACGACGTTCCGCCGACCGGCGTGGCTTCCATCACCGCGAC
>JAICUU010000396.1 GCA_025935675.1 Burkholderiales bacterium | reverse complement strand
CGGCGCGCGACGCGCTGCACGACCTCGTCCAGCAGGGCGCCGCCCGCGCGGCGGCGCGCATCGCGGCGATCGACGACCTCGCGTCGCGGGCGGCCGCGATGGCGACGCTGGACTACGCCTTCCTGTACGACCCGGTGCAGCGCCAGCTCGTCATCGGCTACAACGTCGGCGACCTTCGCCATGACGCGAGCTATTACGACCTGCTCGCGTCGGAAGCGCGGCTGTGCAATTTCGTCGCCATCGCCCAGGGCGCGTTGCCGCAGGAAAGCTGGTTCGCGCTCGGCCGCCCGCTCACGCGGGTGGGTGGCGAGCCGATGCTGCTGTCGTGGAGCGGCTCGATGTTCGAGTACCTGATGCCGCTGCTCGTCATGCCGAGCTACGAGAACACGCTGCTCGACCAGAGCTGCGCGGTCGCCGTCGAGCGGCAGCGCGAGTACGGCAAGCTGCGCGGCGTTCCCTGGGGGATGTCCGAGTCGGGCTACAACGCCGTCGACGTCAATCTCAACTATCAGTACCGCGCCTTCGGCGTTCCCGGCCTCGGGCTGAAGCGCGGCCTCGGTGACGATCTCGTCGTCGCCCCGTATGCATCGGCGCTCGCGCTGATGGTCGCGCCGGAGGCCGCGTGCCTCAACCTGCAGCGGCTCGCCGCCGCCGGACTCGCGGGCCGCCACGGCATGTTCGAAGCGATCGACTACACGCCGTCGCGGCAACGGCAGGGGCAGGCGGGCACCGTCGTGCGCTCGTACATGGCGCATCACCAGGCGATGAGCTTTCTCGCGCTGGCCCACGCCCTGCTGGCGCGGCCGATGCAGCGTCGCTTCGAGTCGCAGCCGATGTTCCAGGCGACGCTGCTGCTGCTGCAGGAGCGCGTGCCGCGCGTCGTCCAGCTCGAGATCGACGCGTCGGCGCTCTCGGGTGTGCACGCGGCCAGCGGCGTGCCGGAAATGCCGGTGCGCGTGCTGACGACGCCGGATACGCCGATGCCGGAGGTGCAGCTCCTGTCGAACGGGCGCTATCACGTGATGATCACCAACGCGGGTGGAGGCAGCAGTCGCTGGAACGATCTCGCCGTGACGCGCTGGCGCGAGGACTTCACCGCCGACAACTGGGGCACGTTCTGCTACCTGCGCGACGCGGCGAGCGGCGAGTTCTGGTCGGCCGCCCACCAGCCGGCGCTCCGCCATGCCGAGCGCTACGAAGCGGTCTTCTCCGAGGGTCGCGCCGAGTTCCACCGCCGCGACCTCGATTTCGAGACGCGCACCGAGATCGTGGTCTCGCCCGAGGACGACATCGAGGTGCGCCGCATGCACATCACGAACCGATCGCGCAGCGCGCGCACGATCGACGTCACGAGCTATGCGGAGCTCGTCCTCGCGCCCGCCGCGGCCGACGCGCTGCATCCGGCGTTCAGCAACCTCTTCGTGCAGACCGAGATCGTCCGCCACCGTCACGCGATCCTCGGCACCCGCCGCCCGCGCTCGCGCGACGAGCGCGTGCCGTGGATGTTCCAGCTCCTGACCGTGCACGATGCCAAGACGCACGAGCCGTCGTTCGAGACGGACCGCATGCGCTTCGTCGGCCGCGGCGGCTCGCTCGAGTTCCCCGCGGCGATGCGCGAGCGCGGGCCGCTGTCGAACACCGCCGGCCCGGTGCT
>JAICUU010000149.1 GCA_025935675.1 Burkholderiales bacterium | reverse complement strand
CGCCAGCGCGCGATCGCCGCATCGACGCGCGCCGCGCCGAACGCCGCGCCTGTGCGGTCCTGGGCATCGGCGACACCGTCGGTGACGAGCAGCACGACGTCGCCGGCCGCGAGCCGCCGCACCGCGCCTTCGTAGGCGAAGCCGTCGACGACGCACAGCGGTGGGCCGCCGCCCTCGACGAGCCGCAGCGTCGCCTCGTCATTCGCCGGCAGCAGGTACGGATTCTCGTGGCCGGCATTGCACCAGCCCAGCTCGCCGCTGCGGAGGTCGAGCACGCACGTGCAGGCGGCGACGAACAGCATCTCGCCGTTGTCGCGCGAGATCTCCGCATTCGCGGCGCGCATCAGCTCGCCGCTCGACGCGTCCGGCGTGCGCAGCACCACGCTCTTGCACAGCGCCTTGCTGACGGCCATGAAGAGGCTTGACGACAGCCCCTTGCCCGAAACGTCGCCGATCATGAAGAACACGCGATGGGCATCGAGAACGAAGAAGTCGTAAAGGTCGCCGCCGACGTCGCGCGCGGGCATCATCGCTGCCGCCACCTCGACGCGCGGCTCGTCGCGCAGCGCGTCCGCGCCGGGCAGGTAACCCGCCTGGATGCGCTTCGCCGCGTCGAGCTCGCCTTCGATGTACGCGGCCTTGCGGCGCTGCTCCTGCACGACGCGCTGCAGCGATCCGCGTACGCGCCGCGCGTCGGCGAGCGTCAGCGACTGCAGCGCCGCGAACAGTACGGCGAGCGCGAGCGCCGGTCCCGCCGCGTCGAGCACGCGCCCGAAGGCGACGAACGCGGCGATGCCTGCAACGATGGGCAGCGCGATCGCGCCGATCGCGGCCAGCGTCGCGCGCCACGGCGTCCAGCGCGGCACGACCCACGCGAGCAGCAACCCGAGCACGACGAACGTCGCGGCTTCCGCGATGGGCGCGTACGCCGGGCGCGAGAGCGTGCCGCCGCCGACGATGTTCTCGAGCATTTGCGCATGAATCTCGGTGCCGGGCATCCGCACGCCGAGCGGCGTCGCCTGGTAATCGCCGATCGCGACCGCGTCGGCGCCGATCAGCACGAGCTGGTCCGTGAGGCGCGCGGGACTGATGTTGCCGTCGAGCACGGCGGCCGCCGACACGAGGCGCCGCTTGTCGCGCGACGAAAAGTGGATGCGCAGCGCGCCATCGGCCTCGGTCGGCACGACGAAGTCGCCGACCCCCACGGCCTCGAGCGACGGGCCGTCGGCGAGCACGCGCACCGCGGGCGCCCCGATCGCCACGCGAAGGAGCTCGAGCGCGAGCGACGGCGCGAAGCGATCGCCGATGCGCACCACGAGCGGCAGGCGTCGCACGACGTTGCCGGCACGGCCCGCGGAGATCACGCCATGCCCGGCGGCCGCGCGCTCGATCGGGTCGATGTTGACGAGCGCGCCGGCGTACCAAGGCACGCGCGTCGCGACCGCCTGCGCCGCGCCGTGCGAGCGGTCGACGACGACGAACGGCGGTCCGCGGAAGGAACGCCCGCCGGCTTCGTCGATGCCCGCGAGCGGCACGACGGCACGCGCGTCGACAATGGCCCGCGCCAGCGTTGCGTCGTTGGAAGGCAATGCGGCGATCCGTTGCGCGAGAAGCGCGTCGCCTTGCGCGGCGCCCGCCAGCACGCGCTCGGGCGACAAACGATCGGGCTCGGGCATCAGGATGTCGAGGCCGATCGCCTTCGGCCGTTCGCGCTCGATCGCCGCGACGAGCGCCGCCAGCGTCGAGCGCGGCCACGGCCACTGGCCGTAGCGCGCGAGGCTCGCCTCGTCGATCGCGACGACGGTGACCGGCAGCGCCTCATAGGGGCGCGGGTCGATCCGCTGGTAGACGTCGAACCACGCACCCTGCAAACGCGTGCTCCAGTGCGGCATCAAGGCCAGCGCGATCGCAAGCAGCACGACGAGCGCGGCGCCGGTCGCGGATAGGCGGCCGTAGGCGGGCGCCGTCCGCGGCCCGGCCGGCGCGGACGTCACAACGCGATTTCCATCCCGTCGTACGCGGCCGACACGCGCAACGGCGCGCCGGTGCGGGCGAGCTCCTCGTAGCGCCGCGTTTCCGCGACGATGCGGTCGATCGTCGCGTCGTCGTTCACCGGCTCGTGATGGAACAGCACGAGGTGGCGCGCATTGGCCATGTGGCAGAGCTCGACGCCGACGAGGTTGCTCGAATGGCCCCAGTCGGCCTTCACCGAGATGCTGTCGGACAGCGAATACATCGCGTCGAAGACCACGACGTCGGCATCGCGGAAGAGGTCGACGAAGGGTACGGTCTCGTCGACGTGCGTGAGCTTGTGCTCGGAATCGGTCGAGTAGACGACCGCCTTGTCCGCTTCGGCAAAGCGGTAGCCATAGGAGTCGCCGCCGTGGTGCTGCGCGACGAGGCTCACCTCGAGCCCCGCGACGTCGTAGTGGCGGCCGGCCTCGAGATGGACGAACTCAATCGTCGCGCCCATCAGCGAGAAGTCGGCGGGAAACGACGGCGGCGCGCTCTGGCGCCGCAGCGCGTCCTCTATCGCGGCATGGCCGCCGTAGATGCGCACGCGGTTGCCGCGGATGTAGGCCGGCACGAAGAACGGGAACCCCATGATGTGGTCCCAGTGCAGGTGCGACATGAAGACATGGTAGGTCTGCGGCGAGGCGGCCCCGTGGCGCGCGAGCGCGCGCTGCCCGAACGGCCGCAGGCCGCTGCCCATGTCGCACAGCACGTACTCGTCGCGGCCGGTGACGATCTCGACGCACGACGTATGTCCGCCATACGTGCCGGCGGCCGCCATGCCCAGTGTATCGAGCCAGGCGTCGAGCTCTGCGTCCGACGCGAACGCGCGGCCCTGCGCGGCGCGCACGGCGGCGGCGACGCGGCCGCGCACGTCCGCCGCCGTCAGCGCGATGGGCAGCGAGCCGCGCGTGCCCCAGAAGCGAAGCGCCTTCACCGAGCCCCCGCGTCGTAGGCCGCGACTGCCTGGCCGGACAGCGCCGCCAGCGCATCGCGCACCGAGGGGAAGACCTCGAGCACATGGTTGAAGCGCGCGATCGCGAAGATTTCCGCGACCGTCGGCGCGAGCGCCGCGGCGGCGATGCGCCGGGCGTGGCCGCGCATCGCCTTGGCGGCGACCATCAGCACGCGCAGTCCCATGCTGCTGATGTACGTGACGCCAGCGAAATCGATCACCAGCGGCGAGCCATCGACCATCCCCTGGGCGATCAGCGGACGCAGCGCCGCCTCGAGCGCCGCGGCGCTCGGGTGGTCGAGCTTGCCCGACAGCGTGGCGACGGTGACCTCGGCGAAACGTTTGCTCGAGCATTCCACGGACGCCTCCGGGAGGGGTGACGAGACGCGAGCCTACTTCACCTTCATGCCGGGCGCCGCGCCGTTGTCGGGCGCGAGCAGGTAGATGCCGGGACCTTCGCCCGATGCGGCGAGGACCATGCCTTCCGAGACGCCGAAGCGCATCTTGCGCGGCGCGAGGTTCGCCACCATCGGCGTAAGGCGGCCGACGAGGTCCTCGGGCCGGTACGCCGACTTGATGCCGGCGAAGACCGTGCGATGGCGGCTCTCGCCGGCGTCGAGCGTGAGCCTGACGAGCTTGTCGGCGCCGTCGACGGGCTCCGCGCTGACGATGCGCGCGATGCGCAGGTCCACCTTGGCGAAATCGTCGATGGAAATCGTCGCGTCTTGCGCGCGCGTGGCGTCCGGGCTGCCCTTTCCGCTCGCGGGCGCAGCTTGTGCCGTGCGCGCGCTGCCGCTCGCGGGAGGAGGCGAGGGCGAAGGCGCGGCCGCGCTCGGCGGGCTCGCACCCCCGCCTGCCGGCGAAGGCGCAGGCGACGCCGACAGCCCGATCAGCGCCTCCACCTTCTTGGGGTCGATCCGCGTCATCAGGTGAGTGTACGCGCCGATGCGATCCGCAACCTGCTCGATCTCGTCCCAGGCGAGCTCGCGCGGGATGCCGAACAGCGCGGCGGCGCGCTGCGCGAGCGTCGGCGCGATCGGCGCGAGGTAATACGACAGCGCGCGGAACGCGTTCAGCGCGTCGGTGCAGACGTCCTGAAGCCGCGCGCGCGACTCGGCGTCGTCGCGCTTGGCGAGCTCCCACGGCTTCGCCTGGTCGAAGCGCTCGTTGACACGGTCGGCGATGCGCATCGCCTCGCGCACCACCTTGCCGAACTCGCGCGCCTCGTACGCCTCCTCGATCAGCGCGCGCGACGCCCACGCCACATGCGTCGAGCCCGCGCGCTCCTTGAAATGCGCGGCGTCGGGATTGCGCAGCGACAACTCGCCGTCGAAATGGCGGGTTATGAACGTCGCCGCGCGGCTCGCGATGTTGACGTACTTGCCGACGAGGTCGCTGTTGACGCGCGCGACGAAGTCGTCGGGATTGAAGTCGATGTCCTCGACGCGGTCGTTGAGCTTGGTCGCCAGGTAGTAGCGCAGCCACTCGGCGTCGAGGCCCAGGTCGAGGTAGACCTCGGGCGAGATGCCGGTGCCGCGCGACTTCGACATCTTCTCGTTCTGGAACGTGATGAAGCCATGCACGTACACGTTGTCGGGCGGCCGGTAGGGCTTGCCGGCGAATTCCATCATCGCCGGCCAGAACAGCGTGTGGAAGTAGACGATGTCCTTGCCGATGAAGTGGTACTGCTCGAGCGCGGGATCCTCGAGGAAGCGCGCGAAGTCGACGCCCGTCTTCGCGAGGTGCGCCTCGAGGCTCGCGAGATAGCCGACTGGCGCGTCGAGCCACACGTAGAAGTACTTGCCGGGCGCGTCGGGGATCGGAATGCCGAAGTACGGCGCATCGCGCGAGATGTCCCAGTCGGCGAGATCGCCGTCGATGAGCCACTCCTTCACCTTGTTGCGCACCTCCGGCTGCAGCGTGCGCCCCGGTGACGGTTCGGCGGTCCAGCGCTTGAGGTACGCCGCGACCTCCGGCGCCGAGAGCCGGAAGAACAGGTGCTCGGAGCTGCGCACCTCGGGCTTGGCGCCCGTCAACGTCGAATACGGGTCGATGAGCTCGATCGCGTTGTACGTCGAGCTGCAGTTCTCGCACGCGTCGCCGTACTGGTCCCGGGTGCCGCACACCGGGCAGGTGCCCTTGACGTAGCGATCCGGCAGGAACATCGACTTCACCGGGTCGAAGAACTGCTCGATCGATTTCGCGTAGACGAGGCCGCGCGCCTTCAAGCGCCTGTAGATGTCCTGCGACAGCGCGACGTTCTCCGGCGAATCGGTCGAGTGCCAGAAGTCGAACGACAGGTGAAAGCCGTCGAGGGACTTGCGGCGCGTCGCGGCGACGCGTGCGACCAGTGCTTTCGGCGTGACGCCGTCCTTTTCCGCCTTCAGCATGATCGGCGCGCCGTGCGTGTCGTCGGCGCAGACGAAGTGCATCTCGTGCCCGCGCATCCGCTGGTAGCGCACCCAGACGTCGGCCTGGATGTACTCCATGATGTGGCCGATGTGGAACGGGCCGTTGGCGTACGGCAGCGCCGTGGTGACGAAGAACTTGCGCGGGGCGGTCGGCATCGGGTCACGCGCGCGGCCGCTCGTCCGGCTCGCGTCGACAGTGCATTGTTTCGGAAGCGAATTCTAGCAAATGACCGTCGCGTAGAATGGCGGGGTCACCGTTTGCATCGAGCGTTCGATCACCATGCCACTCTCCGAAGCCGATATCCTCGCCCGACTCGCCACCATCGTCGACGTCGACACCGGCAAGGACTACGTCACGCAGAAATCGATCCGCAAGGTCGCCTTCGACGGCGACGACGTCACCGTCGACGTCGAGATCGGCTACCCGGCCAAGAGCCGCCATGACGCCATTCGCCGCGAGATCGGCGACGCGATCGCGGCGATCCCCGGCGCGGGCCGGGTCCAGGTGCGCGTTACGCAGCGCATCACCGCGCATGCGGTGCAGCGTGGCGTCAAGCTCGTTCCCGGCGTCAAGAACATCATCGCGGTGGCGTCAGGGAAGGGCGGCGTCGGCAAGTCGACGACGGCGGTGAACCTGGCGCTCGCGCTTGCCGCCGAAGGTGCGAAGGTGGGCGTGCTGGACGCCGACATCTACGGGCCGTCGCAGCCGACGATGCTCGGCATCGCCGGCCGGCCCGAATCGAACGACGGCAAGACGCTCGAGCCGATGGAGGCATACGGCGTGCAGGCGATGTCGATCGGCTTTTTGATCGACACCGACACGCCGATGGTGTGGCGTGGCCCGATGGTCACGCAGGCGCTCGAGCAGCTCCTCAAGGACACCAACTGGCGCGACCTCGATTACCTGATCGTCGACATGCCGCCCGGCACCGGCGACATCCAGCTCACGCTGTCGCAGAAGGTGCCGGTCACCGGCGCCGTGATCGTCACGACGCCGCAGGACATCGCGCTCCTCGACGCGCGCAAGGGCCTCAAGATGTTCGACAAGGTGGGCGTCCCCATCGTCGGCATCGTCGAGAACATGAGCATCCACATCTGCAGCAACTGCGGCCATGCCGAGCACATCTTCGGCGAAGGCGGCGCCGCGGCGATGTCGCGCGACTACGACGTGCCGTTCCTCGGCAGCCTGCCGCTCGACATTCGCATCCGCGAGCAGGCCGATTCGGGGCGGCCGACGGTGGTGGCGGACCCGCAGGGCAAGGTCGCGGCGATCTACCGCCAGATCGCGCGCAAGACGGCGATCTTCGTCGCGCAGAAGGCGGCGGATTTCTCCGCGAAGTTCCCGACGATCAAGGTGCAGAACACCTGAGCGCGCCGGCTCGCCGATCGACGCTTCGTCCGTTCGACCGATTGTCCCGTCGAGGGTCACGATCCCATCATGAGCATCAAGTCCGACAAGTGGATCCGCCGCATGGCGCAGTCGCACGGGATGATCGACCCGTTCGAGCCGGGGCAGGTGCGCGCGGTCAATGGCCACAAGATCGTGTCGTACGGGACGTCGAGCTACGGCTACGACATCCGCTGCTCGAGCGAATTCAAGATCTTCACCAACATCAACTCGACGATCGTCGATCCGAAGAACTTCGACGAGAAGTCGTTCGTCGACTTCACCGGCGACGTCTGCATCATTCCGCCGAATTCGTTCGCGTTGGCGCGCACCGTCGAGTATTTCCGGATTCCGCGCAATGTGCTCACGGTTTGTCTCGGGAAGTGCGTGGCGGGAGACACGCGCGTCGTCGACGCCGTCAGCGGCGCGCTGGTCTCCATCACCGAGATGCAGGCGGGCAGCGAGACGATCGGCCTCGACGGCTGGAAGACCGTGCGCGCGGGCGTCGCGGGATTCGTTCCGCAAGGACGTAAGCCGGTATTCGAGCTGCGCACGCGTGCCGGCCTTCGCATTCGCGCGACCGCCAACCATCCCTTCCGGCAAATCAACGGATGGACTGCGCTCGGGCGACTCAAGGCGGGCGACCGGATCGCGGTGGCGCGCGACATTCCCGTATTCGGATCGACGCCGCTTCCCGACTGGGAGGCCTCGCTTTTGGGGCTGATGATTTCCGAGGGTCAGTGCCGCACACCGGGCCACAGCCCGACGTTCACGAGCTGCGACCCGGTACTCGTGGCGCTTCTCGAACGCAGCGTCGCGGCTGGAAACCTGGGTTGCGTGACGAAAAAGCCGCATCTCGGTTTCCGGCTCGTCAACCATGCGGGTCGCGGTGGCATTCCCGAGGCGAATCGTGCCACGCGCTGGCTCGCCGGCTACGGTGTCGACGTGACAGCCGAAGGCAAGTTCGTTCCCCAAGCCGTGTTCACTGCGCCGCGACCAGCGGTGCGGCTGTTCCTGCAAGCGCTGTTTTCGGGCGATGGCGGCGTCTACCGCAGCGATCGAGGGTTCTATCTCGAGTACTACTCCAAGTCGCGACGCCTCATCGAGGACGTTCGCCATTTGCTGCTCCGCTTCGGCGTCTTCTCGCTCATCCGCGGCAAGACAACGGCCATCGGCACGCCCGCCTGGAAGGTACAAATCACCGATCGCGAGCAGATCCTCCGGTTCGCGAATGAGATCGGCTTCTGCCCGGGCTCGATCAAATCGGAGCGGCTGTTGCGCGACATCGTGCCGGCCATCGAGGCGCAGTGCAACCATGCCAAGAGCAATTTCGATACGCTGCCTCGCGATTGCTGGCCGATGCTCTCGCTTGCGGTCTCGGCAGCCGGCACGTCGCTCAATCGAATCGCGGCGAAGTCGAACCCGTCACAGTCGCTCGGGCGGACGGTGGCGCGACGCGTCGCCGTCGCGACCCGCAATTCCGCGCTCGACGCATTGCTGGACGGTCCCGTGTGGGACGTCG
>JAICUU010000200.1 GCA_025935675.1 Burkholderiales bacterium | reverse complement strand
GCATCGGCGACCTCGGCGACGAGGCGGTAGCCGACCGTCGGGATCGTCTCGATGTAGGTCGGGTGCCGGGGATCGTCGCCGAGCACGGTGCGAAGCTCGGCGATGGTGCGCGACAGGACCTCGTCGCTGACCATGCGCCGCGGCCAGACCTCCTCGAGCAGGCGGTTGCGGGCGATGACGACGCCCGGCTCGGCGGCGAGCCGCAAGAGCACGTCCATCAACCGCGGGCGCACCCGCAGCGGGCCTGCGGCGCCGACGAGCTCGTTGGACGCGGGCCACGCGACGAACGCGCCGATGCGGCGCGGCACGTCGCGGCGCCACGGCGGCGGCAGCGCGCGGACGAAGTCGGGTGACGACAGGTCGTTCATCAGGACGCGGCGCAGCGGAGGAAAAACGGACGAAAAAAGGAGAATAGTTTCCGGACGTCGCGGCGTCCAACCCGCCAGAGTACGCGTGCACCCCCACGACGGAGCCGTCCGCATGCCAAAGCCGCCCGTTCGCACCATGCCGAACGCCCGTTCGCGATTGTCCACTCGACCGCGGAGAGCCCGCAACCCCGACCATGAAAACTGACCTGACCCCCGAATTGGCCGATTCCTTCGACGCGCCCTGGCGGGAGCCGCAGCGCGCCTGGCTCGCCCGCATCGCCGTGCGCACGCTGGACCGCATCGTCATCGTGCCGGTCGCCGACATCGTGCGCATCGACGCCGAGGACAACTATGTGCGCATCCACGCCGACCGGCCGTACCTGCACCGCGAGACGCTGGCGGGCCTGTGCGCGCGGCTCGACCCGGCGCATTTCCTCCGCGTGCATCGCTCGCATGCGATCAACATCGAGCGCGTGCGCGAGCTGAAGCCCTTGTCGCACGGCGAATACCGGATCGTGCTGTCCGACGGCGGCGCGATCACCTCGGCGCGCAGCTACCGCGTCAAGGTGCAGGCGGCGCTCGGGCTGGCGCACGGCCTGCGCTGACGCGCGGCCGGCGCGCGCGGCGCGCGGCTCAGCGCGCGCGTGCCTGCGGCTGCCCACGATCGCGCTCCGCGACCAGCACGCCGCGCGCGAGCCGGGCGATACGCGCCACGGGCAGCAGCGACTCGGCGTCCGCCTGCGCGCGCTCCCAGCACGGCATCGCGGCGTCGAAGCGACGCCGGCCCAGCGCGGTGCTGGCGACGACGCGCACGCGGCGGTCGTCGCCCTCGCGCACGCGGCAAAGCCGCGCGCGGGCGAGCCCCTGCACGGTGCGCGACAGCGTGGTGACGTCGGTGAGCGTCGCTGCGGCGAGGCGCGACATCGACACGGGCTCGAGCGCGACGATCGCCCACAGGAGCGCGAGCTCGCTCGCGCGCAGTCCGCAGGGTTCGAGCGCCTGGTCATAAAGCGTTGCGATCGCCCTCGACATCAGTTTGAGGTTGGCGTACGCGCATTCCCGGCCGCGCCGCCGGTAGTCGGCGGGCGGTCGCGCGCGCGTCGCTTGCCGCGACACGGTCATGCCGTTGTCCTCCGGGCGTGGTGCGCCATTGCCGTGGCCGGCCCGTCGCCGGCGCTGCCGCGGGACGCCCGGTCGAGCTTCCCGCCGCCATTACTTGCATATACAAGCATCGCCAGCATAGCGCGCACCGGGGTGGGCCGCAATGCCTGCCGTCCGGCCGCTTCATGCGCCGCCCGCTTCGCCACGCGCCTGCGCCCTCTCGCGGAAATGCGGTTGCGGCGCGCGCGCCGCGCGAGGCACGATGCAACGCGTGCCGGGGCGCATCACCAGCTTTCAACGGAGACCCCCAGTCCCCTTGGATTTTTCCGCGTCCCGGCACTTTCTCCCAGCGCTCGCCACGCCGTCACAAGACGCGCGGAGCACCGTATCACCCGGCAGCACTCCCCTAGCAGCGCTGGTCGCGGAACTGCCCTAGTCCTGGAACAGCCCGAGCTGGGCGTCGCGCGCGTCGCGGGGCGGCGTGAAGCGCGACGTGTCGAGCGGCGCGCCGCGGTGGTCGTCGATTCCGGCGCGGCGCTTCGCGACCTTCATCCGGTGCGCGATCAGCGCTGCGAACTGTCCCTCGCCGCGCATCCGCGTGCCGAAGCGCGGATCGTTGTCGCGGCCGCCGCGGATGTCGTGGATGAGGCTCATCACGTGCGCGGCGCGCAGCGGGTAATGCGTGTCGAGCCACGCGCGAAACAACGGCGCGACCTCGAGCGGCAGGCGCACGACGGTGTGGCCGGCACTGGTCGCACCGGCACGCGCGGCGGCCTCGACGATCGCCTCGATGTCGCGGTCGTTCAGCTGCGGGATGATCGGCGCGACCATCACGCCGACGGGCACGCCGGCCGCCGCGAGCGTCGCGATCGCCTCGAGCCTGCGATGCGGCGCCGCGGCGCGCGGCTCGAGCTTGCGCGCCAGCGCCTTGTCGAGCGTCGTCACCGAGATGTAGACGCGCGCCATCCCGTCCCTGGCCATCGGTGCGATGAGGTCGAGGTCGCGCTCGACCAGCGCCGACTTGGTGACGATGGTGAACGGATGGCGGCACCGCGCCAGGAGCTCGAGGACCGCGCGTGTGATCTTCCATTCGCGCTCGACCGGCTGGTACGGATCGGTGTTGGTGCCGAGCGCGATGGGATCGCAGACGTAGCCGCGCCGGCCGATCTCGCGCGCGAGCAGCGCCGCGGCCTCCGGCTTGGCGAAGATCCGCGTCTCGAAGTCGAGTCCCGGCGAGAGGTCGTGATACGCGTGCGTCGGCCGCGCGTAGCAGTAGATGCAGCCGTGCTCGCAGCCCTGGTACGGATTGATCGACTGGTTGAACGGGATGTCGGGCGAGTCGTTGCGCGCGATGATCGTGCGCGCCGGCTGGATCGTCACGATCGTCTTGCGCGGCGGCGGCGCATCGTCATCCTCATCCTCGCCCTCGACGGGCGCGTGCGCCCAGCCGTCGTCGGTCGCGGCACGGGTTTCGCGGCGGAAACGATTGGCGGGGTCGAACGTCGCCCCGCGGCCGCGCTCGGGCAAGTCAGGCTTGATGGCCATAGTCGGTCACGATCGCGCGACGTCGTCGTCGGGTGAGTGTTTACCCCATGCATGCTCGCTGTCGGGCGAGGGGCTTGGCCGCCGTCGCTTCGCGTTCCGAGGCGCGACGTCGGCCAAGCCCGTCGCCCGACGACGTGCCGCCGGCGCGCCACGAAAGACAAGGCGGCCGCGGGACGTCACCGGGCGAGCGGCCACCACATTGAGCGCCTTGGACGCCCAGCATCTGCTCAATGTCGTCGGGGGAGGTGTTTGCCCGACGGCGCGCCTCGGAACGCGAAGCGCCGGCGGGCAAACGCCTCACCCGACAGCGAGGGGCGAGGCGAGAGTTGCACCGAACGATCGTTCGATAGCGTACCACGATCCCCGCCCGGTTGTCCGTCGGCATCAAAAGGGGGCAGCACGCACCGCGCTACCATCCCGGCGAACCGCAAGGACTCCGATGGCATCGACCAAGAAACCGAAGACGCATGGCTTCGACACGCTGTCCCTGCATGCCGGCGCGCGGCCCGATCCGGCGACGGGCGCGCGCGCCACGCCGATCTACCAGACCTCGTCGTACGTGTTCACGGACAGCGACCAGGCTGCCGCGCTGTTCAACATGGAGCGCGCCGGCCACGTCTATTCGCGCCTGTCCAACCCCACCTGCGCGGTGCTCGAGGAGCGGGTCGCGGCGCTGGAAGGCGGCGTGGGCGCGGTCGCCACGGCGAGCGGGCAGGCGGCGCTCTTCCTCGCGATCTTCACGCTGATGGGCGCAGGCGCGCACATCGTCGCGTCGCGTGCGCTGTACGGCGGCTCGCACAACCTGCTCGATTACACGCTGCCTCGCCTCGGCATCACGACGACGTTCGTCGACCCGCGCGATATCGACGCCTGGCGCGAGGCGATCCGCCCCGAGACGCGGCTTTTGTTCGGCGAGACGCTCGGCAATCCGCTGCTCGACGTGCTCGACATCGCGCGCGTCGCCGAAATCGCGCATGTGCACGACCTGCCGCTCCTCGTCGACTCGACGTTCACCACGCCGTGGCTGTTGCGCCCGTTCGAGCACGGCGCCGACCTCGTGTACCACTCGGCGACGAAGTTCCTGTCCGGTCACGGCGTCGTCATCGGCGGCGTGCTGGTCGATTCCGGTGCGTTCGACTGGCGGCGCGCCGGCGCGAAGTTCCCGACGTTGACGGAGCCCTACCGCGGCTTCCACGACATGACGTTCGTCGACGAGTCGACCACCGCGGCCTTCCTGCTGCGCGCGCGGCGTGAAGGGGCGCGCGACTTCGGCGCGTGCATGGCGCCGTTCACCGCCTTCCAGATCCTGCAGGGCATCGAGACGCTGCCGCTGCGAATGGAGAAGCACGTCGCCAATACGCGCGCGGTGATCGCGTTCCTGCGCCAGCATCCGTTCGTCGGCGCGATCGGCTATCCCGAGCTGCCCGACCATCCCGACCATGCGCTCGCCGCGCGCCTCCTGCCCCGCGGCTGCGGCGCCGTGTTCAGCTTCGACATCAACGGCACGCGCGCGCAGGGACGCCGCTTCATCGAGTCGCTGCGCCTCTTCTCCCACCTCGCCAACGTCGGCGACGCCAAGTCGCTGGTGATCCACCCCGCGTCGACGACGCATTTCCGGATGAGCGACGCCGACCTCGCACGCGCCGGCGTCGGCGAAGGCACCATCCGCCTGTCGATCGGCCTCGAGAACGTCGAGGACCTGATCGACGATCTGTCGCGCGCGCTGTACGCCGCGTCCAAGTCCTGACGAAGCGCGTGAGGACTACGGCGTGCCGTACGCGCGCGTCAGGTAGTCGGCGAGCGGTCCGATGTCTTCCGGCGGGATCGGCGCGCCGTAGACGGCCTTCATCTTCTCGACCTCGGCCTTCCAGAACGCGAGCGGCTTGCCGCGCGGCTGGGTGATCACGTAGTCGACCGAATGGCAGGTCATGCACTGTGCGTTGGCGAGTTCGACTCCGGGCGCGTTGGCGAGGCGCGCGGTTTCCGGCGGCAACTCGATTTTCGTCGCCAGCGCGCCGCACGCAGCGGCGAGCGCGAAGGCGGTGGCGAGCGCGGTGCGGACGGGGAGGGTAGCGACTGACATGGCGCGCTCCTTCACGACGCGACAGCGGGTGACCCGCGTCGACTCGACGATGTTGCGCAGGTATCCCGCCGGATTCCACGACGCCGAGCGAGGCTGCGTCTGGCCGATCGCGTTGACCGCGCGCGACATCAGCACGTGCTCGCCCTCGCGCAGCCACACGCGGGTGCGAAAGCCGCGGAACGAGTACTTGCCGAGATCGGCGTCGAGCGTCGTGTCGACCCACGACTTGCCGCCGCCGATCGAGAGCGCGACCTCGCGGATGCCGAAACCGCCGTCGAACGCGAACCCTCGCACCTCGAACTCACGACCGGCGGGCACGCGCGCGCCGTCGGCGACGCTGGTGACGAACGATCGGATCGTGAAGCGGTTGATCGGTACGGTCTTCTTCGGTGCCGTGCCCGGCTCGACGCACGCGCACGGGTTGTCGGGAATGCGGTACGCGCTCTTCATCCAGAAGCCGTCGTACACGCTGTCGACGACGTTGATCGTCGCGAGATGATTGACCCAGTACGTGCCGAAATACCCGGGCACCACGAGCCGCACGGGGTGGCCGTTCAGCATCGGCAGGTCGGCGTCGTTCATCGCGTAGGCGACCATCACCTCGCTATCCATCGCGTGGTCGAGGTCGAGCGCCTTGACGAAATCGGGCGTCGTCGGCAGCACCGGGCCGTCGGCGCCGTCGAAAGTCACCTGCTTCGCGCTCGCATCGATGCCGGCCTTGTCGAGCAGGGCCTTGAGCGGCACGCCGCGCCATTTGGCGTTGCCGAGCGCGCCGTTGGCGAGCTGCCCGCTCGCGACGCGCGGATCGAAGAACCCGCGGCTGTTGCCCGAGCACTGGTTGACGGCGACGAGCTCGACCGCCGGCATCGCGCGAAGATCGGCGACTGACAGCGACAGCGGCGTCCTGACCTGCCGGTGACCGCGACGCGAAACGCAGCACCGTCGATGTCGAGTGGCACGCCGGCCAGGTGATAGCGGACGAAGAACGCGTCGTTCGGCGTGATGACGTTCTGGTCGTAGACCGCGAATGGCGTCTCGAGCTGCGGCGGCCGCGCGGTCAACAGGATCATCTCGCGCTTC